>CBDUBN010000213.1:0-1514 GCA_965365395.1 uncultured Sphingomonas sp. | reverse complement strand
GTGGCCATCTCATATCCTTCGTCATCCCGAACTCGTTTCGGGATCTTGTTGCAGCGCCGAGGGACTGCGCAAGAGATGCCGAAACGAGTTCGGCATGACGACGGCGTTTGGCGCTATTTTCGTTTGCCGAAATCGACCGTGACCACGTTCGATCCGTCCTCCTCGACGATCACCGGATCATTCTCCGCCGCCTCGTGCGCCGGGGCGCCGGCTTCGTCCGCCTCGACATGGAATTGCAGGCCGAAATCCACCGACGGATCGACGAAGGCGGTCACCGCGGAGAAGGGGATGTGCAGCATCGATCCCACCTGGTTGAACGACAGGCCGACCGAAAAGCCGTCGTCGCGGACCGACAGGTCCCAGAAGCGGTTCTCGAGGACGATGGTCATCTCGTCGGGAAAACGCTGGGTCAGCTGCGCGGGGATGTCCACGCCCGCCGCGCCGGTCTTGAAGGTGATGTAGAAATGATGGCCGCCGGGCAGCGTGCCGCCCGCCTCGACCACCTGCCCCAGCACGCGGCCGACCACCGCGCGCAAGGCTTCCTGGACGATCTCGTCATAGGGGATCAGGCTGTCGGGCGCGGGTGCATCGCTCATGCGCCGCTTGGTGGCGGCGCGCTTCGGGAGGGTCAAGAGGGCTTGGCACGCATTGCGCCGCAAAGAGCGCTTCCCTAAGGCGTCGCGCATGCCGATCAGCCATCCGCCCCGCACCGCGACCATCGCGCGCGACACGCGCGAGACGCGCATCCGCCTGACGCTCGATCTCGACGGCACGGGCCGGTATCGCGTCGCCACGGGCATCGGTTTCCTCGACCATATGGTCGAGCAGCTGTCGCGCCACTCGCTGATCGACATCGCGCTGGCGGTGGAGGGCGACCTGCACATCGACCAGCACCATACGGTAGAGGACAGCGCGCTCGCGCTGGGCGAGGCGCTGTCCACCGCGCTCGGCGACCGGCGCGGCATCACCCGCTACGGCCATGCCTATGCGCCGATGGACGAGACGCTGAGCCGCTGCGCGCTCGACATCTCGGGCCGCCCGCATTTCGTCTGGCGCTCGGGCTTCAGCCAGCCGCGCCTCGGCGAGATGGACACCGAACTGTTCAGCCACTGGTTCGCGAGCTTCGCGCAGACCGCCGGCATCACGCTGCACCTCGAGACGCTGTACGGCGAGAACAACCATCACATCGCCGAAAGCCTGTTCAAGGCGACCGCCCGGAGCTTGCGCACCGCGGTCGCGATCGACGCGCGCGTCGCGGACGCGGTGCCCTCGACCAAGGGTATCCTCGGCAAGGGCAGCCTTGCGGACTAGATGACGCGCATCGCCCTCATCGATTACGGCGCGGGCAATCTGCGCTCCGTCGCCAATGCACTTGCCGCGGCGGGGGCACGCGGCGTGGAGATCACCGTTACTGTCTATCGCGATGGCTGGCCTCACCTGCTCGGCCCCGCCGCGCACATCACTCAGCGATACATCCGTGCCCCATACCCCGGTTGTCGCCAGCCGTTCATTGC
>CBDUBN010000212.1:0-1521 GCA_965365395.1 uncultured Sphingomonas sp. | reverse complement strand
ACGATCGCCAAGGCGCTGGCGGCGCATTTCGGCGTGCCGCATCTTGATACCGGTTTGCTCTACCGCGCGGTGGGGCGGCAGGTGGCGCTGGACGGGGGCGATCCGGACGATGCGGGGGATGCCTTGCACGCGTGCGATTTTCCCGATGCCCGGCTCACCGATCCGGCGCTGCGCGACGAGGCGACCGGGGGCCTGGCCAGCCGGGTGTCGGTGCATCCGTCGGTGCGCGCCGCGCTGTTCGAGCGGCAGCGGGCGTTTGCATTGCAGCCCGGCGGAGCGGTGCTCGACGGGCGCGATATCGGCACGGTGATCGCGCCCGATGCGGACGTTAAGCTGTTCGTCACCGCGAGCGTCGAGGCGCGCGCGGTGCGGCGCTGGGCGGAGATGCGCGCACGGCTGGGCGAGGCGGACGCCCCCGCCCTAGCCGCGATCGCCGCCGACCTTGCGGCCCGCGATGCGCGCGATGCCGCGCGGGCCGCCGCGCCGCTGACGCGCGCGGACGATGCGGTGCTGATCGACACGTCCGACCTCGATGCGGCGGGAGCGATCGCGGCAGGAATCGCGGCGGTCGAGGCGAGCCTGCGCCGGGGCGGCTGAACGCCGCCAATCTCCTTGCTTTTACCGGCGTGTGCGCCTAGGCGCGCGCTGTCCGGCGCGGCGCATGCTTCGCCGGATGCCGCGGCGTGCATACGGCCGCAGCGGCAGTTGCGGCCCTTTTGGCCCGCGCGTCCGATGGTCGGGCGCGTGGAGGAAAGACCGGCGGAACCAACCGCCTGGCCGGGATCATAGATAGGAAGAACCATATGGCCACTTCGGCTCATCCCACGCGCGACGATTTCGCCGCGCTGCTCAACGAGACACTCGGCGGTGCGGAGACCCAGTTCGAGGGACGCGTCGTCAAGGGCACCATCACCGCCATCGAGAACGACCTCGCCGTCATCGACGTGGGCCTGAAGAGCGAGGGCCGCGTCAGCTTGCGCGAATTCGCCGCTCCGGGTCAGAAGGCGGACCTGAAGGTCGGCGACGAGGTCGAGGTGTTCGTCGACCGCGTCGAGAATGCGATGGGCGAAGCGATGCTGAGCCGCGACCGCGCGCGCCGCGAGGCCGCCTGGGACCGTCTGGAAGGCGAGTTCACCAAGGAAGGCCGCGTCGAGGGCACCATCTTCGGCCGCGTCAAGGGCGGCTTCACCGTCGATCTGGGCGGCGCCGTGGCGTTCCTGCCGGGCAGCCAGGTCGACATCCGTCCCGTGCGCGACGTGCAGCCGCTGATGGACCTGCCGCAGCCGTTCCAGATCCTGAAGATGGATCGCCGCCGCGGCAACATCGTCGTGTCGCGCCGCGCCATCCTGGAGGAGACGCGCGCCGAGCAGCGCACCGGCCTGATCCAGAACCTGGCCGAGGGCCAGATCATCGACGGCGTGGTCAAGAACATCACCGATTACGGCGCGTTCGTGGATCTGGGCGGCATCGACGGCCTGCTCCACGTCACCGACATGAGCTACAAGCGGGTCAATCACCCCA
>CBDUBN010000211.1:0-1555 GCA_965365395.1 uncultured Sphingomonas sp. | reverse complement strand
GCACGATCAGCGCGACGTAGAGGAAGAGGATGGCGGCGCAGGCGATCAGCCCGAACTCCTCGCCGATGACCGAGAAGATATAGTCGGTGTGCGCCTCGGGCAGCTTGAACTTGGCGGTGCCGGTGAAGGGGCCGCTGCCGATCAGGCCGGAGTTCGACAGCGTATCCAGCCCCTTGTTCACCTGATGCTGGTCACCGGAGCCGAACAGCAGCCCGTCGATGCGGCGGCGCGCGGTGTCGTAGACGAAGTAGGTGGCAACGACGAAGGCGGCGCCGATGCCGACCGCTGCACCCACGATGCGCTGCGACAGGCCCGCGACATAGGCGAGGACCAGCCAGGTGCCGATGAACAGCACCGTCTGCCCGAAATCGGTTTCGAGCATCAGCAGGAGCGCGACCAGCGCGGTGATCGCGAAACTCAGCGTAAACACCGGCAGCTTCTCGTCCTCGACCCGGCACGACAATATCCACCCCATGGCGACCGCGAACATGGGTTTGAGGAACTCCGACGGTTGCAGACGCGCCGCGCCGCTGCCGATCCAGCGGGTCGAGCCGTTGACCTCCGCGCCGACGCCGGGGACGAGCACCAGGATGAGCGCGAGGATGCCGCCGGCGAGGCTCCACATCGCGAGCCGGCGAATCTGCAGCTTGGTGCGCATGCCCACGACGATCATGATGCCGATGCCGGTGCACACCCAGAACAACTGACGCCAGAGATAGTAGAGGTCGTTCACCTCCATCCGCGTGCGCCGCTCCATCACCGCCACGCCGACGGGGGAGGCGACCGCGACCGCGAGCAGGCCGATCGCCATCAGCCCGAGCACCATCGCCAGCAATGTCCGGTCGACCTCGGCATACCAGCGCGCGACCGGGCTGCGATCGGCGCGGCTCAACGGCGCGGGCCGGCGGCGGCCGTGCAGCTCGGGCGGGACGAAGGGGGCGGTGTCGGTGGTCATGCGGGCATCGATCCATCGAGGACGAGGGTACGGAAGGCATCGCCGCGCGCTTCGAAGTCGCGGAACTGATCGAAGGAAGCGGCGGCCGGAGAGAGGAGGACGACGTCGCCGGGTTTCGCGGCGGCGCGCGCGGATGTGACTGCGGCGGCGAGCGTGCCGCTCTGCTCGACCGGCACCCTGCCCGCGATCGCCTCGGCCAGCATCGGCGCGGCCGCGCCGATCAGATAGGCGCGCGACACATTTCCAAGATGCGCCCCGCATTCGCCCAGCCCAGCCTCCTTGGCGAGGCCGCCGGCGATCCAGTGGATGCGCGGGGCGGGGTCGGCGGGCCAGGCCGCGAGCGCGGGCGCGGCGGAGGCGGTGTTGGTCGCCTTGCTGTCGTTGACGTAGAGGACGCCATCAAAGTCGGCGACGCGCTCCATGCGGTGGGGGAGGCCGGGGTAGGTGCGGAGGGCAATCTCTACGGTCTCGTAGTCGCTAACGCCAAGCGCATACACGGCGTCTAATGCAGCGCCAGCATTCTGTGCATTATGAGGGCCTTGGAGGGCAGGCCAATTGGCTTGGGCCACGGGATCGATTGAGCGGATGCCGGCAGGTACA
>CBDUBN010000210.1:0-1561 GCA_965365395.1 uncultured Sphingomonas sp. | reverse complement strand
CGGTCAGCATCAGCCCGGCATAGAGTATCCCGACATAGGGCGTGCCCGCGGCGGCCAGCGCGGCCACGGTCGGCTCCACGATCTCCGCCATGGCACGGCGCTCGAGCTGGGGAGAAAGCACGTGCGCAGGGCTGTACGCGCCCATGCCGCCGGTGTTCGGTCCGCTATCGCCGTCGCCGACGCGCTTGTGGTCCTGCGCGCTGCCGAACGGCACGACGGTGGCGCCGTCGGACAGCGCGAACAGGCTGACCTCCTCGCCCGTCATATATTCCTCGATGACGATGGGCGCGCCGCCGGCGGTCAGATCGCGGACCGCCGCCTCTGCCTCCGCCACCGTCGCGGCGATGACCACGCCCTTGCCCGCGGCGAGCCCGTCCGCCTTGACGACCACGGGCAGCCCGAAACGGTCCAGCGCGGCAAGCCCCTCCGCCGTGCCGGCGCAGCGCACCCAGGCGGCGGTGGGAATGCCGGCGCGCGCGCACAGCGCCTTGGTGAACGCCTTGCTCCCCTCGAGCCGGGCCGGCGCGGCATCGGGGCCGAATACCGCGAAGCCCGCGCCGCGCAGCCTATCGCCCAGGCCGGCGCACAGCGGCGCTTCCGGGCCGATGACGACGAGGTCGATCGCCTCCGCGCGGCACAGCTGGACGACGGCGTCATGATCGGCCACGTCGAGCTCGGCGAGCGTCGCATGCGCCGCGATGCCCGGATTGCCGGGCACGGCGATCAGCTTGCGCGTGGCGGGTGATTGCGCGAGAGCCCAGGCCAGCGCATGTTCGCGCCCGCCCGATCCGATCAGGAGTATGTGCATTGCAGGGCTCCGGCCTCCCGTTCAGCGCCAGCCATGCGGACACCCCGCCGCGCGCCGAAGACGCCGCGCTGGTAGCCCGCACCGCGCGGGGAGACAATGCCGCCCCGGTTTCCGTCTCCGAACTCGCCGGCGCGCTCAAGCGGCTGGTCGAGGGCGGTTTCGCTCATGTGCGCGTGCGCGGCGAGATTTCGGGGTTCAAGCGCGCGGCGTCGGGGCACCTCTATTTGTGCCTCAAGGACGCCGACGCGGTCATCGACGGCGTGATGTGGAAGGGCGGCGCGGCGCGGGTGCCCTTCCGCCCCGAGGACGGGCTCGACGTCATCGCGACCGGGCGGCTGACCACCTATCCCGGCCGGTCCAAATATCAGATCGTGATCGAGAGCCTGGAGCTGGCCGGTGAGGGCGCGCTGCTCGCGCTCCTGGAAAAGACGAAGGCGCGGCTGGCGGCGGAGGGGCTGTTCGATGCCGCCCGCAAGCGCGCGCTGCCGGCGATGCCGCGCGTCATCGGCGTCGTCACCTCCCCCACCGGCGCGGTCATCCGCGACATATTGCATCGGCTGGAGGACCGCTTCCCGACACGGGTCATCGTCTGGCCGGTGCTGGTGCAGGGCAGCGGCGCCGCACCCGCGATCGCCGCCGCGATCCGGGGGTTCGACGCCATGGCGCCCGGCGGGCCGGTGCCGCGGCCCGACCTCCTCATCGTCGCGCGCGGCGGCGGCTCGATCGAGGATCTGTGGGCGTTCAACGAGGAAG
>CBDUBN010000209.1:0-1562 GCA_965365395.1 uncultured Sphingomonas sp. | reverse complement strand
AGGATGCCTTCCTGCATGCGCGCGCCGCCGGCGGCGGTGAAGGCGACGAAGGGCACGCGGCGGCGCACCGCTTCCTCGGCGGCGGCGACGAAGGCTTCGCCCACCGCCACCCCCATCGACCCGCCCATGAAGGCGAAATCCTGGACGGCGACGACGGCGGCATGGCCGTCGATGGTGCCATAGGCCGCCTGCATCGCGTCGCTATCGCCGGTGTTCGCGCGCGCGGCCTTGATGCGGTCGGCGTATTTCTTGGAATCGCGGAACTTGAGCGGGTCTTCGGGCGCGCGCGGGAGCGCGATCGCGGTCGTGCTGCCCTCGTCGAACAGTTGCGCGAACCGCTTGCCTGCGCCGATCCGATCGTGATGGTTGCATCGGGGGCAGACCGAGAGATTGTCTTCCCATTCCTGGCAGAAGACGAGCGCTTCGCACGCCTTGCACTTGTGCCAGAGATTGTCGGCCGTTTCCTTCTTGGCGATGAAGGGAATCGAATTGCGGACGCGGTTGATCCAGCTCATGCGGCTCTCTCCTGACGGGCACCCTTGATCGCAGCCGCCAGCGACGCGACGAACGCACGCACCGGCTCGGCGGCATGCGCGCCATGCCGGCCGACGAGCTCGACGATCGCGGAGCCGACGACGACGCCGTCGGCGACCTCGGCGATGGCGGCGGCCTGCTCGGGCGTGCGCACCCCGAAACCGACCGCGACGGGGAGGTGGGTCTCGGCCTTCAGCCGCGCGACCGCGCCGGCGATCGAGTCCTGCGTGGCGGACTGCGCACCGGTGATTCCGGCGACCGAGACATAGTAGAGGAAACCGCCCGCGCCATCGAGGACGGCGGGCAGGCGCGCGACGTCGGTGGTCGGCGTAGCGAGCCGGATCGGCGCGATGCCCGCGGCACGCAGCGCGGGACCAAGCTGGTCGTCCTCTTCCGGAGGAATATCGACACAGATGATGCCGTCCACGCCCGCTTCGGCGGCAGCCGCCGCGAACCAGTCGGCGCCGCGGCGGACCATGGGATTGGCATAGCCCATCAGGACGAGGGGGACGTCGGGGTGGCGGGCGCGGAAATCCTTCGCGATCGCCAATATGTCCGCCGTGGTCGTGCCCGCGCCGAGGCTGCGCAGGTTCGCGGCCTGGATCGCGGGACCATCCGCCATCGGATCGGTGAACGGCATACCGAGTTCGATCACGTCAGCGCCGCCGGCGACCAGCGCGTCGAGGATCGTTGGCGTGGGGCCATCCCCGGCGGTGACGAAGGCGACGAGTGCGGGGCGGGGCCTGGCAAATGCGGCGGCGAGGCGGCTCACAAAGCCTTCTCCTCTAGGGGCAAAGGGCTCAAATCCTCGTCCCCAGCGCGTCCGCAACCGTGAAAATGTCCTTGTCTCCGCGGCCGCACAGGTTGGCGAGGATGATCGCGTCCTCGTCCATCGTCGGCGCCAGCTTCGCGACCGCGGCGATGGCGTGGCTGGGCTCCAGCGCGGGGATGATGCCTTCGGTGCGACACAGGAGCTGAAACGCCTCGAGCGCTTCGTTGTCGGTGACGCAGGTGTAATCGACGCGGCC
>CBDUBN010000208.1:0-1580 GCA_965365395.1 uncultured Sphingomonas sp. | reverse complement strand
GTGTCGCGCGCTTGCGCCAGCATCTCCGGATAGTCGGTCGTGTAATGCAGCCCCCGGCTCTCATGCCGCGCGAGCGCGCTGCGCACGATCAGGCGCGCGACCTCCACCAGGTTCCGAAGCTCGATGAGGTCGGGCGTGACCCGGAAATTGCCGTAATAATCGTCGACCTCCGCGCTGAGCATATCCACGCGGTGGCGCGCCCGCTCCAGCCGCTTGGTGGTGCGCACGATGCCGACATAGTCCCACATGAACCGCCGGATCTCGCGCCAGTTGTGCTGGACGATCACCTCCTCGTCGGGCTCGGTCACGCGGCTTTCGTCCCAGTCGCGGACCGGCGGCGGCTCGGGCAGGTCGCCGAACCGCGCCATGATGTCGCGCGCCGCCGCCTCGCCATAGACGAAACATTCCAGCAGGCTGTTCGACGCCAGCCGGTTGGCGCCGTGCAGCCCGGTCATGCTGACCTCGCCCGCCGCGTACAGCCCCGGCAGGTCGGTGCGCCCGGCGCGGTCCACCATCACCCCGCCGCAGGTGTAATGCTGTGCGGGCACCACCGGGATCGGCGCGCGCGTGATGTCGATGCCCAGGCCCAGCAGCTTGTCGTGGATGTTCGGGAAATGCCCGCGCACGAACTCGGCCGGCTGGTGGCTGATGTCGAGATGGACGTAATCCAGGCCGTAGCGCTTGATCTCGGCATCGATCGCGCGCGCCACCACGTCGCGCGGCGCCAGCTCCAGCCGCGCGTCGTAGCCCGCCATGAACCGCTCGCCCGTCACCGGATTGATCAGCCTGCCGCCCTCGCCGCGAACCGCTTCGGTGATCAGGAAATTCTTGAGCTCCAGATGATAGAGGCAGGTGGGATGGAATTGCATGAATTCCATGTTCGCCACCCGCGCGCCCGCGCGCCATGCCATGGCGATGCCGTCGCCCGTCGCGCCGCGCGGCGCGGTGCTGAACAGATAGGTGCGCCCCGCGCCGCCCGTCGCCAATATCGTCGCGCGGGCCGCTAGCGTCTCGACCCGGCCCGTCGCCCGGTCGTAGGCGTACAGCCCCCAGACATGGCCCGCCCCGCTATAGGCCTGCTGGTGCCGCCCGGTGATCAGGTCGATCGCCACCATGTCGGGCCGCAGCGTGATATTGGGGTTGGCCGCCGCCGCGCGCTCCAGCGCCTGCTGCACCGCCCAGCCGGTGGCGTCGTCGACATGCACGATGCGCCGCGCGCTGTGCCCGCCCTCGCGCGTCAGGTGCCAGCGCTCGCCCAGCGGGCCGCCATCGCCGCCCAGGCGAGCGGCGTTGAACGGCACGCCGAGCGCCGCCAGCCGCTCGATCGCCGCCGGCGCACCCTCTACGACGAATTCGACCACGCCGCGGTCGTTCAGGCCCGCGCCCGCGACCATCGTGTCCTCGATATGCGCCTCGAACGTATCGCCCGGCTCCAGCACCGCCGCGATCCCCCCCTGCGCCCAGGCGGTCGACCCGTCGCTCAAGCTCCCCTTGGCCAGCACCAGCACCCGATGCCGTTCCGCCAGCGTCAACGCGGCGGTGAGGCCAGCAGCGCCCGAGCCGATGACGATGACGTCGTG
>CBDUBN010000207.1:0-1773 GCA_965365395.1 uncultured Sphingomonas sp. | reverse complement strand
GCGGGCATTCGCATGGACACCGTCGGCCCGCCGCTCAAGAACACCGAGGTGCGCATCGCCGAAGATGGCGAGATCTTGGTGCGCGGCGAGCTCGTGATGCACGGCTATTGGCGCAACGAAGCCGAGACCGCGCGGGTGCTGAAGGACGGCTGGCTGCACACCGGCGATATCGGCGAGATCGACGATGCCGGCCGCATCAAGATCACCGACCGGAAAAAGGATATCATCGTCAACGACAAGGGCGACAATGTTTCGCCGCAGCGGGTCGAGGGCATGCTGACGCTGCAACCCGAAATCCTGCAGGCGATGGTGCATGGCGACAAGCGGCCGCACATCGTCGGCATCATCGTGCCCGACCCCGAATGGGCCGGCGAATGGGCGAAGGCGGCGGGCCTGCCTGGCGACCTCGCGCTCCTGCAACAGCATAGCAGTTTTCGCGCCGCCGTCCGCGCCGCGATCGACCGCGTCAACGCGGACCTCAGCGTGATCGAAAAGGTGCGCAAGTTCGACTTCGCAGACGAACCCTTCACCATCGAGAACGAGCAGATGACACCGTCGCTCAAGATCCGGCGGCACGTGCTGAACAAGGTCTATGCGGACCGTATCGGTGCCATGTATCGCGGCTAGAAACGTTATCGCAGCCGCGGATGTACCGCAGCGGCGGCAGTTCTTACTCGCCGCCGGGCGTGCGATAGGGCGTGAAATCGCCGAGCGAGCAGCTCGATCCGGTGATGCCGCTCACCCGGTCGACCAGGCGGATGATGTCGCCACGACACGGGCCGCTGCCGGTCGTGTTGCTGACGATGATGTCCTGGTCGCGTGCCAGGCCCGGGCACGAGCTGCGCAGGTCGTTCTTGTACACCAGCCGGCCGGACGCGCGGTAGAGCAGGATATCGTCGGACACGCGGATGGTCTGCTCCGCGCGGCGGCCGGGAATGCAGCTCACCGGTTCTCCCGCGACCTTCCCGCCGAGCTCGCGATCCAGCACGGCCAGCTGCTCGGGGGTCAGCGCATCGGCGTTGGCCGAACGCTCGCCCGACGCGCATCCCGCCAGGGCGGCCGCACCCATGGCGGCGAGGAGGAACCTGGTGGATGGGCGGGCCATGACGATCTCCCGGAAGAATTTGGCGTTTCGCTACGCGATAGGCCGGCCAAACCGAACAGGGGCTGAACGGCGGGGCTCTAGCGAAAAGCGTCCTTGGCGGCGCGAAGTTCCGCCAGATGGCTCGCATCGCGCGCGCGCATGAACGGATTGGTCGCTTTTTCGAGGTCGATGCGTGTCGGCACGGTGGCGAAGCCTGCTGCCCGCTGGGCTTCCACCTCCTCCAATCGCCGAGCGAGGGCCGCGTTGTCCGGCTCCGCCGTCACCGCCCAGCGCGCGTTCGACAGCGTATATTCGTGCGCGCAATAGATCGCCGTATGGTCGGGTAGCGCCGCCAGGCGCGCCATGTTCGCGAACATCTGCGCCGCCGTTCCTTCGAACAGGCGGCCGCAACCCATGGCGAACAGCGTATCGCCGACGAAGGCCGCCGCCGCGTCCGGCAGATGGTAGGCGATGTGCCCTGCGGTATGCGCCGGCACGTCGATAACCTCGGCGATCAGGGGGCCGATGGCGACACTATCGCCGTCGCCCACCCGCCGATCCAGAGTCGGAATCCGCTCCGCTTCGGCCGCCGGGCCGGTTATGACCGCGCCTGTCGCCGCCCTGATCCCGGCATTGCCCCCGGTATGGTCGGGGTGCCAGTGGGTGTTCCAGATCTGCGTGATGCGCCA
>CBDUBN010000206.1:0-1865 GCA_965365395.1 uncultured Sphingomonas sp. | reverse complement strand
GCGGCCGGCGGTGGCTGCCGAGCCGCTCTTGGGAAGCATGGGTTGCGGAGCGGCGCCCGGCGCCTCGACCGCGACCGACGGCGAATTCGCGTCGTCGTTGGCGCCCGCGGTGCCGACGTTGGGCGTCACGGAGCCCGCGTTCAGGGCGGCGACGTTGCCGCCCTTGCTCGCCACCCAGCGCGCGAAATCGGCCTGGCTGACGACCTCGACCGCGATCGGCATGAAGCCATGGTCGATGCCGCACAGTTCCGAACATTGGCCGTAATAGACGCCGATCCGGTCGGCGCGGAACGTCACCTCGTTGAGGCGGCCGGGCACCGCGTCCATCTTGGTCCACAGTGCAGGCACCGCCCAGCTGTGGATGACGTCCGATCCGGTGACGATCAGCTTCACGGTGCGTCCGACGGGCACGACCATGCGTTCGTCCACCGCCAGCTGGAACGGCTCGCCGCGGGCGCGCGCGGTCTCCTCGTCGAGCATGCGCGAGGTGATCTCGGAAATCTCCTGGTCGGGATACTCATAGCCCCAATACCATTGATAGCCCGTGACCTTGACCGTCAGCGCGTCGCGCGGCGGGGGTGCATATTGTTTGGCGAGCAGATCGATCGAGGGCACCGCGATGGCGATCAGGATCAGCACGGGGACGAGCGTCCAGATCACCTCGATCATCGTATTGTGCGTGGTCTTCGACGGCGTCGGGTTCGCTTTCGCGCGGTAGCGGGTGACGATCCACAGCATCAGGCCCAGCACGAACAGCGAGATGATCGCCATCAGCGGCAACAGGATGACGTTGTTGAACCAGTGCGCATAACGGCCGTTGGAGGTCACTTGCGGCTGGAAGTCCCAGCCCCTGGCCACCGGCTGGCCGATGCCCTCGACGGGGCGCGCATAATCGAAAGCCGGTGCGGCCACCGGCGTTTCGCCCGCTTCGCTGACATCAACCTGCGGCGGGGTGGTCGACGGATTGGCGCCCTCCGCCGCGGCGGCGGCAGCCGGGTTGATCGCCGGCGCAGGGCCGGACGTGGCCGCGCTCGACCCTGTGGTCGCCTGAACGGCGAGTGCCGGTGCGGCCGCCGCGAACGCGGCAACGGGCATCGCCGCGATCGTCAGGGAGAGAAACAGGCGCTTCATCATGTGCATGACATCACTCGGGTAGCAGGGCACGAATCGCGGTGTTCGGATCGGACCTATATTGGCAGCTTTGCCTGCCCTAGCGTCCGGCGAAGTGGCCGTGCGATGCACAAACCCCGCAAGCTGGCGGCGCTATAGACCGGCTTGCCGCGCCTCACAAGCACCCGTAAGGCGCAGCGCCGCCCTATTTCCTCCCAATTTTCGAGGCAGTCGAGCATCGCATGACCGAAGACGAGATACTGGCCGAGTTCCGCGCCGCGGATGCGCTGCTTTCGGGGCACTTCCTGCTCTCGTCGGGACGTCATAGCGCGCACTATCTGCAATGCGCGCGCGTGCTGATGGACACGGGCCGGGCCACCCGCCTGGCCGTGGCGCTGGCAAAGAAACTGCCGCGCGATCTGCGCGCATGCATCGACCTCGTCGTGTCGCCCGCGCTCGGCGGGGTCATCATCGGCCATGAGATGGGCCGCGCGCTGGGCGTGCCCGCGATCTTCGTCGAGCGGCCAGGCGGCACGTTCGAGCTGCGTCGCGGTTTCGCGATAGATGCGGGCGCGCGCGTCCTGCTCGTCGAGGACGTGGTGACCACCGGCCTGTCCTCGCGGGAAGCGATGAAGACCATCGCCAGCGAAGGCGGCGATGTCGTCGCGGCGGTCAGCCTGGTCGACCGCTCGGGCGGCGCGGTCGAGCTGGGCGTGCCCTATCACGCCCTGATCGCGCTCAATTTCCCGACCTAC
>CBDUBN010000205.1:0-1917 GCA_965365395.1 uncultured Sphingomonas sp. | reverse complement strand
GGTGCCGCGCAGCGCGTCGAGCAGGCTGGTCTTGCCGTGATCGACATGGCCCATGATGGTGACCACCGGCGGGCGCACCTTCAGCGTCTCGTCCGCATCGACGTCCTGATCCGTGACGATATCGACGTCCGCTTCGCTGACGCGCTGCAGATTATGGCCGAACTCGGTGACCAGCAGCTCGGCGGTATCCTGGTCGATCGTCTGGTTGACGGTGACGACCATGCCCATCTTGAACAGCGTCTTGACGAGGTCCGCGCCCTTTTCCGCCATGCGGTTGGCCAGTTCCTGCACCGTGATCGCCTCGGGCACGACCACGTCGCGCACCTGCTTCTCCCGCGGTCCGCTGTTGCCGCCACCGAAACGGCGCTGTTCCTTCTCGCGCGCCCGCTTCAACGCGGCCAGGCTGCGCGCGCGCGCGCCCTCGTCGTCGCCCAGCGCGCGGGTGACGGTCAGCTTGCCCGATTGCCGGCGATTGTCGTCGGGACGTTTCGCGTCGCGCGAAGGCGGTTTCGGCTCGGGCCGCTTGGGCGCCTCGACCGGCGTGAAGCGGCGCGCTGGCGGATAGGCCGACGTGGTCGCCGCGGGGGCGCCCTCGGTCGCGCCCGGCGCTTCGGTGGCTTGCTCGGCCGGCGCAGTGGCGGCGGGCGGGGCGGTCGCGGGCGCAGGCGCCTCGGCCGCGCGGCGGGCGGCTTCCTCCTCGGCACGCGCCTTGTCCTCGGCGCGGCGGCGTTCCTCCTCGCTCGCGGCCTGCTTTTCCTCGTCGGTGCGGCGGCGCGCCTCTTCCAGTGCGGACAGCCGCGCCTCCTCGGCTTCGCGCAACAGGCGGGCCTGGCGCTCCTGCCGGCTCTCCAGGCTTTCCGCGGGCGCACGCGTCGACGTCGGCGCGGGCGTCGGGGCCTTCGCGACGGGCGCGGGCGCGGGCGTCTCGACCACCGGCTCGGGCGCGGTCTCGACCTCGCCCGGACGGCCGAGGATACGGCGCCGCTTGACCTCGACCACCACGGTATTCTTGCGCCCGTGGCTGAACTGCTGCTGCACCTGGCCCGCCTCGACCGTGCGCTTCAGGCCGAGCGGCTTGCGCGTCAGGGTGGACTTGTCGGCTTCGTTGTCACTCATGGAAACTTGTCTATCCTTCAAACAGCAGCAGTTCAGCCCGCGACGCGGGGGAGGGTCGAATCCGTCGGGGCGACAGGCTGCGGCGCATCGCCCCTACCCCATCCGGCATAATCTTGCCAGCGGTCGAGCAGCGCCGAGAGCCGCGCGCCCCAGGCCGCGTCCGTCACCGCGATATGCACCGCATTGTCGCGGCCCAGCGCCGCGGACAGCGTATCGCGGCCGATCGGCAGGACGATGCCCCTTCGGCCCGATCCCTGTGCCTCCTCGCCGACCCGCCAGCTCTGGTCGCGCTTGCCGCGGCCGTCGGCCGCCGCGTCGAGCGCATGCGCCAGCAGCGCGACCGCGCCGCCACGCGCCGCCGCATCCACTTTTTCCGCACCGGTCAGCAGCACGCCGGCCTTTGCCGCCATACCGATCTGCGCCAGGAAGGTGCGGCGGTAGGCCGCGTCGATCCGCTCGGAAAGATCGGCCGGGATCGTCAGCCTGGCGCCCTTGAACGCGCGCGCCAACGCCCCCTTCAACTTGCCCTTCTGTATCGCGTTTTCAAGGGTTTCGCGCGGCACGCCGATCCAGGCCCCGCGCCCCGGCGCGCGCGCCAGCACGTCGGGCACGACCAGCCCGTCGGGCGAGATCGCGAGACGCGTCAGGCGCGCGCGGCAACCGTGCGCCCCCGACAGGATGCAACGGCGTTCGGGCTCGCTCCCGCCCCCCGCAGGGGGGGCGGCAAGGTTCAGCGCGGCATCATTGCGAGGAGTCCGCATCGACGGCCTCCCCGGTTGCCGAGCCGCCCTGGTCCTCATC
>CBDUBN010000204.1:0-1992 GCA_965365395.1 uncultured Sphingomonas sp. | reverse complement strand
GCGGTAATCGACGCCCGCCGCCACCTGCACCGTGCCGCCGGGCAGTTCGAACAGGCCGCCCGCGACCGATCCGTCGAACTGCGTCACCTCATATTGCCCGCCGTACAGCGTCACGCCCTCGGCGGAGATCGCCTGCAGGCCCGCGATCGCCTGCGGCGTCTGCACCAGGCTGAACGGGTTGAGGATGCCGCTGTTGAGCAGGCCGACGATGCCAGGCGCGGTCGCGCCCGGCGCGGTCGGCGCGCGTGGGTCGATGCCGCCCGACACCGCGCCCGGCACGCCCGAGGCGGCGGCGGCGGCGGCGCTGGGGAATATGCCGCGGTAGTGATAGCCGCTGCCCAGCACCGAAGAACTCTCGCTCTTGGCATAGCTCGCGCCGACACGGTAATCCCAGCCGTCCCACAGCGGTCCGTCGGCGCCGATGGCCGCGCGGATCGTCGTCGTCGTCGTCTCATATTCGCGCGGGCCGCAGGCGATGCAGCGCCAGCGATAGGCGATCGGCTTGCCGTAATTGGCGGCGATCGCCGGGAACACCGCGACGATGCGGTTGTACACGTCGTTATAGGTCGGCGCGGTCAGTGCGTTCAGCGGATAGGCGAGCGGCAGCGTCGTGTTGTTCGCCGAATATTGGTTGTTCGAGAAGCGCTTGGACGAATCCGCATCCGACCCCGTCACCTCGGCGAACAGCTGATGTTCGCCCAGCCGCAGCGTGCCGCGCGCATAATAGGTCAGCGTGTCGATCGGCTGCTGCAGCGTCGCCGCGCGGCCCGTGTCCCAGGCACAGGCGAAGCGGGCGGAGGCGACCGCCCACAGTTGCTCGTCATAGGGCATGCCGCCATCGACCGAATCGCATCCCGCGCCGCCCGGCAGGTCGAGGATGTTGATGCCGCCCGTCGCCAGCGTCGTCGTTCCCGGGATGAGGAGGCCAGGCAGCGCGGTCGCGCCGGTCGTGCCGCCGAGCAATGTGCCGTTGGGCGAGAAGATCGCATTGGGGTTGATCGCGAACGCCGTCGCGATCGGCGTGCCGCGGGTGTCGATGGAAAGCCCGCGGTTCGGCTGGTTGCCATTGACGAAATCGCGCTGGTCGCCGCGCAGCTGGTTTGCCCAGCGATAGCTGACCGCGCCCATGATGTTGAACCCGTCTTCGCGCAGGTCGCCCCACCCCGCGAGGCCAGACAGGCGATAGATTTCCGCGCCGCCCGCCTCGGTGATGTCGGTGAAGCCCTCGACATCCAGCCCCTCGAAATCGGTGCGGGTGATATAGTTGATCACGCCGCCGACCGCGTCGGTGCCGTAGATGGCGGACGCGCCGTCCTTCAGCACCTCGATCCGCTCGATCGCGCTGAACGGAATCTGGTTCACGTCCACCGCCGAGCCTTGCAGGCCGTGCGCGGCGACGCGCCGGCCGTTCAGGAGTATGAGCGTCGATGCCGATCCCTGCCCGCGCAGGTTGGCGGCCGACAGGCCGTTGGTGCCGCGCTGCGCCCCGCTCGTCACGTCGCTGTTGGCGGCGAGATTGTCCGCGCCGTTGCCGTTGGTCGACAGATAGCTGATGAACTGCTCGGGGCTGGAGATGCCCTCGCGCAGGAGATCCTCGTTGGTGATGATCTGCAGCGGCAGCGCGCTGTCGTTGGGATCGCGGCGGATGCGGCTGCCGGTGACCAATATGTCGCGCTCGCCGGCGTCGCTGGTGCCTTCGGCGGATGTCGTCTGCGGTACCGCCGTCGGCGTCGTCGGCGCGTCCTGCGCCGCGGCGCTCCCCGACCAACCGGCCACTACGGCCGCCAAGCCTGCGCCGGCCAGCAGCCCGCGACGTGTCGAAATTGCGTTGCGCATCGATCCCCCCATTGCGCCGCCCCTCCCCGAGGCCGTGCAGCGCCGACGAATAAACGACAAATTCATGACATTGAAAAGGGGGGATCGCGTCCGATCGCGCGGCCACGATTGACTTTGTAGCGCCCGCGGCTATGAGCACCCCCGACCGGCGGGCCC
>CBDUBN010000203.1:0-1997 GCA_965365395.1 uncultured Sphingomonas sp. | reverse complement strand
CCGCTGCCGTGCGCCTCGATCTGGTCGCATCCCAACTGCTTCCTCACGAGCGCGCGCGCCGCTCGAGACTGCGAAGCGGACGCCTGGAAAGAGCTGCTCGTCCGCCTTGCCTCGCGGGGTTCGGCGCGGGCGTTGCTGGTGGAGGGGCTGGTCGAGGACGGGGCGATGCATCGGGGGCTGGTCGCGGCCGCGCGGCAGCTCGCGCTCCCGCTGGCGGTCGAGCAGCGCAGCGTGCGCGCGATGCTGGCGACGACGCTCGATCCCGAAAGCTACTGGAACGAGGCGGTGCGGCCGAAGAAACGCAAGGAGCTGCGACGGCAATGGTCGCGGCTGGGGGAAGCAGGCCTTGTCGAGGTCGGCGCGGCGGAGCGGGACGCGGGCTGGATCGACGAGTTCCTGATGCTGGAGGCAAGCGGCTGGAAGGGGCGCAGCGGATCTGCGCTTGCCAGCCGGAGCGACACCGAAGCCTTCTTCCGCGCCGCGATGACGGCGGCGTTGGCGAGGAACCAGGTGGCGGTAAGCGCGCTGCGACTGGACGGGCGCGCGATCGCGATGCTGATCACCCTGATCGGGGCGAGCGTCGCCGGACCGGCGGGTTTTTCCTTCAAGACGGCGTTCGACGAGCGCTTCGCCCGTTTTTCACCCGGCGTGTTGCTCCAGCGCGAGAGCCTGTCCCTGCTCGCGGCCCGCAAGCTCGCCTATATCGACAGCTGCGCGGCACAGGATCATCCGATGATCGACAGTCTGTGGCGCGAACGGCGCAGCGTCGTGAGCGTTTCCCTGCCGCTACCCGGTGCCGCCAACCGGCTCGCATGGCAGGCGGCGCAGGCGGTGATGCGGGCCTGGCGCGCGGCGCGCGGCGCCCGCGCATCACGCGCGGAGGCGGCGGCGTGAAGCCGGCCTGTTTCGATACGGCCGCACGCGCGGCGATCGCCGCCGCCTACCCCAATGCGCCGGTGCGCATCGACCACGGACTGCGCGATCACCCGCTGTTGACGCTCGGTGCGCTGGCGGACCTCGGCGAGGCGCTGCCGCCGGCTTGTGTCGAGTACAATCGTGCGGACATCGGCGTCGGCACGGCGCCACCCGATGCGCCCGCAAACGGCCTCGCCATTGGCGAAACCATCCGCACCATCGCCGCCAACCGCAGCTGGGCGGTGCTCAAGAATGTCGAGCAGAGCCCGCCTTATGCCGCGCTCATCGCCGATCTCCTGCGCGAACTGGGCGATGTCGTCGGTCCGCGCACCGGCCCCATGCTGACGCTGCAGGGCTATGTGTTCATCTCCAGCCCGGGATCGATGACGCCATTTCACTTCGACCCCGAACATAACATCCTGCTGCAGCTGCGCGGCGTGAAGGCGATGCACATCTGGCCGGCCGGCGACACCCGCTTCGCCGCGCAGGTCGAGCATGAACGCTATCATACCGGCGGCCATCGCGGCCTGCCGTGGGACGACGGTATCGCGACGGACGCTTTCGTCGCCGACCTGGCGCCGGGCCAGGCGGTCCTGGTGCCGGTGATGGCGCCGCATTTCGTGCGCAACGGTCCCGAACCGTCGATATCGCTGTCGATCACCTGGCGATCGGCGTGGAGCTACCGCGAGGCGGAAGCACACGCGGCCAACCGCTGGCTGCGCGCACGCGGATTTTCGCCAGCCATGCCGCCGCGCTGGCCGGACCATGCACGGCTGCGCACGCTCGCGTGGCGCGCGGCGCGGCGGCTGGGGCTGGTCGGCTAGCCTTTCTTTAGCCCAACATCTCGGCTATGCGCGCCGCCACACAACAGCCGGTGGCGCGCTTTGCGCCGGCCCGCGACAGACAAAGAGGCCGAATGGCAAAGGAAGAACTTCTCGAAATGCGCGGGCAGGTGGTCGAACTGCTGCCCAATGCGATGTTCCGCGTCCGCCTGGAAAACGACCATGAAGTGCTCGGCCATACCGCCGGCAAGATGCGCAAGAACCGCATCCGCGTGCTCGTCGGCGACGAGGTGCTGGTCG
>CBDUBN010000202.1:0-2015 GCA_965365395.1 uncultured Sphingomonas sp. | reverse complement strand
TCGGTCTGGATGCGCACCCGTCCGAACGCGAACGCCTCACCCGCTGCGGTGATGATCCGCAGATGGTTGTCCACGGTGTCGCTGTAGCCGTCCTCGCACATCATCAGGTCGCCCGACGGCATGACCGTCAGATTGTCGCCGAAATTGAGCTGGTCGACCGCGGCGGACTCGAAATGCAGCGTCAACCGGTCCGCTGACGCGCCGCGTCGCGCCGGCGCCGCTACCTCCAGCTTGAAGATCTGGCCCAGCTTCGCCGCGCCGCCGTTGGTGCAGGTGAAATAGAGTTCGCGCGATCCGAACCAGATGCCCTCGCCGCGCGCGAACAGCGCGGCGCCGGTCGCGGCGCCACGGGCGCGCAGGTCGTCGGCGGGCGCGGCGGGGTCGTCGAGGTCGATCCAGCGCACGGCCAGCGGCGCGTTCCTCGCGACCGCCGGCGCCTCCCAGTTGCGCGTGTCGGGCACGCCGTCGATGGCCAGCGCCTGCAGCCGCCCGCCGCGCGCCAGCTGGCCCGGCACCGCAGGCACGAAGCGGTAGAACAGCCCGTCGCCGCGATCCTCGGTCAGATAGGCGATGCCGGTGCGCGGATCGATCGCCACCGCCTCGTGATTGAACCGCCCCATCGCGGTCAGCGGCACGGGCTCGACCGGGCCGGCCGCGTCGGCGGGCACCTCGAACAGCCAGCCGTGGTCGCGCGTCGATCCCGCGCCGGCGCGCGTCACATCCTCCTCGCAGGTCAGCCAGCTGCGCCATGGCGTCTGCCCGCCCGCGCAGTTGCGGATCGTGCCGGCCAAGCTGCGGAACTGCCGCAGCACGCGCCCCGTCGCCAGCTCGACGTGCAGGGTGGTCGTGCCGCCGGGGATCGCCGCGCCATCGTCGCCACGACCCCATGCCGGCCGGCCGGCGCTCGCCGCGCCATAGCCGCTGGTCGACCCGTGGCGGATGCCCAGTTCGTGGTTGCGCACCAGGATGACGCTGCCCGGCGTGGTTCCGGCGAAACAGCC
Organism: uncultured Sphingomonas sp.; assembly: GCA_965365395.1. Lineage (GTDB taxonomy): Bacteria > Pseudomonadota > Alphaproteobacteria > Sphingomonadales > Sphingomonadaceae > Sphingopyxis. The sequence continues at coordinate 1,014 of CBDUBN010000202.1, read as the reverse complement.
CATGCCGTCCGCGCGGTCGGGCACGCTGTCGCCATCGTCCATCGCGTCGCCCAGCGCGGACACGACGCGATAGGTGAAGCCGGGCGGCAGGTCGAGCAGGCCGGCGGGATCCGGCACGAGCGCGCCATGGCGTCCGGCGCCGCGCGCGGATCGGATCGCGGGCAGGGCAGGGGCACAGGCGGCCAGCCCGCCGAAGGCCATCGCCGCCGCGCTGCGGCCCAGGGTGCGGCGATCGATCAACGGCCCGGACATGGTTTGCCTCCCTCGTTTTGCCACCCCTGCCGCCGCGATGTTACACGATCGTGGCGGCGCGGCGGCGCGGCGCATTTGCTGTCCTACACCCGCGCCACCTGTCATGCTCGCGCCTGCACAGCCTTTCGTCGCGCGCTGCCGTGGGGGGGACGCGCCACGCTCTTTCTCAGCTTCCGAAAGTCCACACCCGTTACGGATCGGCAACGGTCCGACGGACACAGAATGGGTGCCTAACCCATTGTTTCGCATCGGCCGGGCATTTCAGGAACCTCGTTCGAGCGTCACTCTGAACCATGCTTTGCCTGTACCGTCTGTACCGCGGCTCACGCCTTGTCGCGGTGCTCGCTCGCCACGCGGCGCACCGTGCGGCTCGACGATCGCATGACGATGCTCTCGGTGGTCACGATGCCGCCGCGCTTGCGCTTCACGCCCTTCAGCAGCGACCCGTCGGTCACGCCGGTCGCCGCGAAGATCACGTCGCCCTTGGCAAGTTCCTCCAGGTCGTACACCCGGTCGAGGTCGGTGATGCCCCATTTGCGCGCGCGGCCGCGTTCGTCCTCGTTGCGGAACACCAGCCGCCCCTTGAACTGCCCGCCGACACAGCGCAGCGCGGCTGCCGCGAGCACGCCCTCGGGCGCGCCGCCCTGGCCCATATAGAGGTCGACGCCGGTGTCGGGGTCGGCGGTCGCGATCACGCCCGCGACGTCGCCGTCGGGGATCAGCATGATGCCGCAGCCCAGGCTGCGCAGCTCGGCGATGATG
>CBDUBN010000201.1:0-2025 GCA_965365395.1 uncultured Sphingomonas sp. | reverse complement strand
GGCAAGATGCGCAAGAACCGCATCCGCGTGCTCGTCGGCGACGAGGTGCTGGTCGAACTGACGCCCTACGACCTGACCAAGGGCCGGATCACCTACCGTTTCAAGTGAGCGGGCGTGCGCGCTCGTCACTGCATATGACCAGGCTCGTTCTCGCTTCCACTTCGCCGCGTCGCCGCCATCTCTTGGCGCAGCTGGGCATCGAGCCCGCGCGCATCGCGGCCCCCGATATCGACGAAACGCCGCGTCTACGCGAATTGCCGCATGCCTATGCGCGGCGCATGGCCGAGGAAAAGGCGCGCGCCGTCCCGCTCGCACCCGGTGAGGTCGCGCTGGCAGGCGACACCGTCGTGGCGGCGGGACGGCGTATCCTGCCGCGCGCCGCCGATGCGGCGGAGGTGGTACGCTGCCTGACGCTGCTCGCCGGGCGGCGGCACCGCGTGCTGACCGCGGTCGCTCTGATCGACGCCGCCGGCATCTTGCGCTTGCGCCTGTCAGAAAGCGTGGTCGCCTTCGGGCCGCTGACGCCGGCGACGATCGATCGCTATGCTCATGGCGGCGAGGGAATCGGGAAGGCCGGCGGCTATGCCATCCAGGGCCACGCGGGCGCGTTCGTGCGCTGGATGAGCGGCAGCTATTCCGGCATTGTCGGGCTGCCCCTGTTCGAAACCCGCGCGCTGTTGCGGCATGCCGGCCTGATCGGGGGCTGAGGTGGGGAGGTGGCTTTTCGAGGATGGCATCGGCGAGCGCCGAGCGGCCCTCGTCGAGCGCGGCCGCATCGTCGAGGCGCGTATTGAACGCGACAGCGATGGGCAGAAGGCCGGCGGGCTGCTGTTCGGGCGCCTGTTGTCGAAGCGCGACCGGATAGCTCGGCTCGACGTCGGCGAGGAGGTCGTCGTCGTCGGCGCGCTGCCCAATGAGGGCGAGCACCAGCTCTTCGAGATCACCCGGTCCGCTCTGCCGGAGCGCGACCTCGTGAAACGCGCGCGCGCGAGGGCGGTATGGGATGATCCGCGCGAGCTTGTCGTCGGGCCGAATATGGCGCTGCTCGACGCCATCGAATATCGGGGCGGCACCGTCCGCACCGTCCGTCCGGGCGACGCCGACCTGCTCGAGGATGCCGGGTGGAGCGAATGTATCGAGGCCGCCCGCACGGGTATCCTGCCGTTCGATGGAGGTGTCCTGCGTCTGGCGCTGACGCCGGCCATGGCGGTGTTCGACGTCGACGGCGACGGCACCACCTATGCCCTCGCCATCGCGGGGGCGAAAGCCGCGGGCCGCGCCTGTCGCCTGCTGGGAATCGGCGGCAATATCGCCGTCGATCTGCCGAGTGTGCGCCAACGCGATAAGCGCGACGCGATCCGCGCAGGCTTCGTCGCCGCCCTCGCCGATGCCGATCCGCGCACCGCCTGCCTGCCCATCGACGCGCTCGGCCTCCTGCACGTCACCCGCCCCCGCTTTTCGGCAAGCATCGCCGAGCGGGTGCAGTTCGCATCCGTGGAAACCGCTGCGCTGTTGCTGCTGCGCCGGGCGGAACGAGCGCGCGGGCACGGACCGCTCGACATCGTCGCCCATCCGCTGGTCGCCGGCTGGTTGGGCGCGCGTCCGCCGCTGCTGGAGATGCTCGCGCGCCGTGTCGGCCGCTTGCCCGCCTTGCGGGCCGATGCGACGCGCCCCATCTGGGGCGGCGATGCCCAATAGCCCTGCGTTCGCTTCGCGTCCCTGCCCCACCTGCAAGGCACCGTCGAGCTTCGACTATCGTCCGTTCTGTTCGCGCCGCTGCCGCGACCGTGACCTCAACGCCTGGTTCGACGAGGATTACCGCCTGCCGGTCGCCCCGGCCGCCGACGAAGGCGACGATCCAGTCGTCTGATGCCGGCGGTCGCCGCTTTGGGGCTGGACAGCGCGCCCGCGGCGCTCCTATAGGCCCGGCTTCGCGCAGCCGGGCCATGCCCTCTCGCCGGTGCGCCCGGGTAGCTCAGGGGTAGAGCAGCGGATTGAAAATCCGCGTGTCGGTGGTTCAAATCC
>CBDUBN010000200.1:0-2026 GCA_965365395.1 uncultured Sphingomonas sp. | reverse complement strand
AACTGACCCGCGAGCAATATCAGATCGAACTGATCGCGTCGGAGAATATCGTCTCCAAGGCGGTGCTGGAGGCGCAGGGCTCGGTCTTCACCAATAAATATGCCGAAGGCTATCCCGGCCGCCGCTATTATCAGGGCTGCGCGCCGTCCGACGCGGTCGAGACGCTGGCGATCGAGCGCGCGAAGGCGCTGTTCGACTGCGCCCACGCCAACGTGCAGCCGCATTCCGGCGCGCAGGCGAACGGCGCGGTGATGCTGGCGCTGACGAAGCCGGGCGCGACGATCCTGGGCATGAGCCTCGATGCCGGCGGCCACCTGACCCATGGCGCGCCGCCGGCGATGTCGGGCAAATGGTTCAACGCCGTGCAATATGGGGTGCGGCGTGAGGATTCGCTGATCGATTTCGATCAGGTCGAGGCGCTCGCGAAGGAGCATCGGCCGCAACTGATCATCGCCGGCGGCTCCGCCTATCCGCGGATCATCGATTTCGCGCGTTTCCGCGCCATCGCGGACGACGTCGGCGCCCTGTTCATGGTCGACATGGCGCATTTCGCCGGACTGGTCGCCGCAGGGGTGCATCCCTCCCCCTTCCCCCACGCGCATATCGCCACCACCACCACGCACAAGACGCTGCGCGGCCCGCGCGGCGGCATGATCCTGACCAACGACGAGGCGCTGGCGAAGCGCATCAACTCGGCGGTATTCCCGGGGCTGCAGGGCGGACCGCTGATGCACGTCATCGCCGCCAAGGCGGTCGCTTTCGGCGAGGCGCTGCGGCCTGAGTTCCGCGACTATGCGAACGCCGTCGTCGCCAATGCGCAGGCGCTGGCGGGCCGGCTGGAGGCGCGCGGATCGCGGATCGTGTCGGGCGGCACCGACACGCATCTCGCGCTCGTCGATCTGACCCCGCTCGGCATCACCGGGCGCGACGCGGACGAGGCGCTGGAGCGCGCCGGCATCACCTGCAACAAGAACGGCATCCCGTTCGACCCCCTGCCGCCGGTGAAGACCAGCGGCATCCGCGTCGGATCGCCCGCGGGCACCACACGCGGGTTCGGGACGAGCGAATTCGAGCAGATCGGCGACATGGTCGCCGACGTCCTCGACGCGTTGTCGCGCGTGGGCGAGGCGGGCGACCCCGCGGTCGAGGCGGCGGTCCGGCTGCGCGTACGCCAGCTGTGCGAACGCTTTCCCATCTACGACTGAGCAACACCCCTAGCCAAACGGCCCGCTGTATCATATATGCAATACAGCAAGGGGTAACGGAGTCATGACGATGGTCGAGAAATACGAGGAAAAGGTGCATAACGAAGGGTCGGAGTTCCGCCGCGAAGGAACGAGCGAGAGCGGCGGCAAGAGCTTCATCGACCAGATCGTCGAGGGCGCGGACAAGGCGATCGACGAGGTCGCACGTGTCGGCAAGGCCGCGATGGAGCCTGAGAACCGTTCGAAGGTCGTAGCCGGCGCCGCGCTGGGCGCGGTAGCATCGGTCGTCGTGCCGGTTGTCGGCCCGATCCTGGGCGCGATCGTGGGCGCGGGCTATGTCGCCAACCGCGAGGACAAAAAGCGCGGATGAAATGCCCGACGTGCGGAGACGATAACAGCCAGGTGAAGGATAGCCGCCCCACGGAAGACGGGGCGGCTATCCGCCGTCGGCGGCAGTGCGAGGCGTGCTCCGCGCGTTTCACGACCTTCGAACGCATCCAGTTGCGCGAGGTGACTGTCGTCAAGTCCGGCGGTTCGCGCGAGCCTTTCGACCGCGACAAGCTGCTGCGGTCGGTCAGCATCGCCTGCCGCAAGCGGCCCATCGATCCGGCGCGCATTGACCGCCTGGTGTCCGGCATCCAGCGCGACCTGGAAACCGCGGGCGACAGCGAGGTGCCGACCGGAGAGATCGGGGCGCGGGTGATGACCGCGCTCAAGCCGCTCGACAGCGTGGCCTATATCCGCTTCGCCTCGGTCTACAAGGATTTCGAGGCTGCGCGGGATTTCGAGGAGTTCGCCGCGAGTGTCCGCGAGGTCGGGGC
>CBDUBN010000199.1:0-2034 GCA_965365395.1 uncultured Sphingomonas sp. | reverse complement strand
GGCGCGCATGTGCTGACGATGGCCAGCGACGAGGGATTGATCGATGCCGGCCTCAAATTGCGCACGATGCGCCTGCCCGACCTGTTCCAGGACCAGGACAGCCCGGACAAACAATATGCCGAGGCCGGGCTGGACTGCGCCGCGATCGTCGAGACCGTATTGAAGGCGCTGCGCCACAACAGCGCGGGGGTGGAAGAGGCGGGAGCGGCGTGATGTTCGGGAGACAGCGGCCATCAACGCCTCGCACGCGATACGAGACGATCAAACGTCCGACCGCCGCGGATGGATATCCCCAGCGAATTGAGATGTGGGATGCTATCAAACGTCTAGGGTCGACTAACCGATCCGAGCTGTTCCGGGAGCTACAAAAGCGCGGCTACTCCAGGCCGGGTGGCGCTACGCTCGACGAGGCCTATTGTCGCATCGAACTTACCGACATGTGCAAACGCGGTTTCTTGCGTCGCCTCGACTGACCCACCCTTCGCCTGCTCGGTATCATGATACCTGTCGACAAACCCGCGCAGCGCTTGACTTAGCGCGCGTCGATTGGCATTGGCGCTCGCATTCGCCGCCTCGACCCCGGGGCGGCGCTGTTGTTTCCAGGGCTTTGCCCCTTCCATAGGAGCCCGCCATGAAGGCGCTCAGCAAGACGACCGTTTCGGCCAACGCCGCCACGGTCGACAAGAAATGGGTGTTGATCGACGCCGACGGCCTGGTGGTCGGCCGCGTCGCCAGCATCGTCGCCAACATCCTGCGCGGCAAGCACAAGCCGAGCTACACGCCGCACGTCGATTGCGGCGACCATGTCGTCATCGTCAACGCCGAGAAGGTGCGCTTCACCGGCAACAAGATGAAGGACAAGACCTATTACAAGCACACCGGCTATGCCGGCGGCATCAAGGAAACGACCCCGGACAAGGTGCTGAGCGGCCGCTTCCCCGAGCGCGTGCTCGAAAAGGCCGTGGAGCGCATGGTGCCCCGCGGGCCGCTGGGCCGCCAGCAGATGCGCAACCTGCGCGTCTATGCCGGTGACCAGCACCCGCACGGCGCGCAGACGCCGCAGATCCTCGACGTCGCGGCCATGAACCGCAAGAACAAGGTGGGCGCATAATGGCCGATACCGTCAATTCCCTCGCCGACCTGGGCGAGATGACCGCGGGCGGCGAAACGCCCGAATTCAACGCCAGCCTCGCCAACAACGCGCCGGCGCCCGTGCGCGAGCAGCAGATCGACAAGCAGGGCCGCGCCTACGCCACCGGCCGCCGCAAGAATGCGATCGCGCGCGTCTGGCTGAAGCCCGGCACCGGCAAGATCACGGTCAACGGCCGCGATCAGGAGACCTATTTCGCGCGCCCCACGCTGCGCCTCGTCATCAACCAGACGTTCGGCATCACGTCGCGCGACGGCCAGTATGATGTGGTCGCGACGGTGAAGGGCGGCGGCCTGTCGGGCCAGGCCGGCGCGGTCAAGCACGGTATCGCCCAGGCGCTGACCCGCTACGAGCCGAGCCTTCGCAGCACCGTCAAGGCGGCGGGTTTCCTGACCCGCGACAGCCGCGTGGTCGAGCGCAAGAAGTACGGCAAGGCGAAGGCGCGCAAGAGCTTCCAGTTCTCGAAGCGCTGATTTCGCTGTCCCAACCATCGAGCGGCCTCGGAGCGATCCGGGGCCGTTTTCGTTTGGGCGTCGTTCAGCGCGGCGGGGCTAGCGGGTCGCCATGGTCTATGGTGCCGCCCCACCGGTTCGGATCCGCGCCCTGTCCGCCGCCGCCAGCGTGGGTCTGACGCTCGCGGTGGGCTGGCTGCTGCTTACGCTGCCGCAGCCGGAAAGGCGCGTCGCGGAGCAGGCGCGGCTGGATGTCGTCGCGCTTCCGCCACCGCCGGCTCGGCCGGTGCCTGCGCCGTCACGCAAGCCGGCACGGGCGCGGGCGGAGGCAGCGGCGGCGCCACCCGCGCGCGAAGCGGACCCCAAGCCCGTGATCGCCGCGCCGGCCCCGCTACCGGCAGAATTGACCGCGCCGATCGTGACCGCCGAGGG
>CBDUBN010000198.1:0-2095 GCA_965365395.1 uncultured Sphingomonas sp. | reverse complement strand
ACCAGCGGATCGGCGTCGCCATGCACGACCAGGGTGGGCGCGGCGATGCGCGCGAGCATGGCGCGCCGGTCGCCGTCGGCGACGATCGCCGCCATCTGTCGCACGAAGCCAGGCGGATGGTAGCTGCGCGCGTGCGATGCGCGCACGCGGGCCTCGAGCAGCGCCGGGTCGGCGGGATAGGCGGGGCTGCCGATCACGCCCGCCGCGCGGATGGCGTGTGCGACGCGCGCCTCGGCATCGTCGCCGGCGGGCCGTTGCAGCAGCACGCGCATCGCCTCCGGCTGCGCACGCGGCAGGCGCCGGTTGCCCGTCGTCGACATGATCGAGGTGAGGGAGTGCGTGCGCGCCGGATAGGTCGCGGCGATATGCTGCGCGATCATGCCGCCCATCGACGCGCCGACGATGTGCGCAGCGTCGATACCCAGCGCGTCCATCAGGCCGATGCCGTCCTTCGCCATGTCGGGCAGGCGATAGGGCACGTGCGAGCGCAGGCCGATGAGCGAACGCAGCAGCAGCCAGCGGATGTTGGGCACGCCCGCGGCGTCGAACTTCGTCGACAGCCCGACATCGCGGTTGTCGTAGCGCACGACGCGAAAGCCGCGTTCGACCAGCGCATCGACGAATTCGTCGGGCCACAGGGTGAGTTGTCCGCCCAGCCCCATGACGAGCAGGATGACGGGCGCATCGCGGGGCCCGTGATCCTCATATTCTATGCTGATGCCGTTGGCGGTGGTGGCGGGCATGGTGCGGCGTCTAGCTCATTCAGGGTAGCGGCGCCGGGCATGGACCACTGCGACGACCTCAATCGTGGAGGTCTGTACCCGATAGACAATCATGTAATTGGGGTGGACCACGAGTTCCCGTGTGCCGGCTGCGCGGCCCACCCGATACAGATATGGAAAGTCGGGCAGGCGATCGACCGCATATTCGATGGCGGTCCTGAGGCGCGTCGCTGCCTCCGGATTGTCCTCGGCGATGTAGGCGATGATTTGTCGGAGATCCGCCCGAGCCTCGTCACGCCACTCGACGGTCAGCATTCTTGCGCTTTGCTTCAATGAGTGCGGCAATCTCGGCCATCACCTGATCGTGCGGGATGGTCGGCCGCGTGTCCGCAAGCGATGCCTCGACCTTGGCACGAAACCAGATGTCGTAGGCTTCGGCGTCCTCGACGGTGTCGAATTCCGAGACGATGGGATCGAGCTTGGTCATGACCGCATCATGCGCCCGGACGCCGGTCTTCGCAAGCCGCCGCGCCTCACGCGTGGATCGGCTTGCCCTGCACCGCCATCGCCGCCTCCTTCAGCGCTTCCGCATGCGTCGGGTGGGCGTGGCAGGTGTAGGCGATATCCTCGCTCGTCGCGCCGAACTCCATCGCCATGCACGCCTCGGCGATCATCGTGCCCGCAACGGTGGCGATGCACCAGACGCCCAGCACGCGATCATTCCCGGCGTCGGAGATCACCTTCACCAGGCCGTCGGTCTGGCGGTTGGTCTTGGCGCGGCTGTTGGCGAGCATGGGGAACTTGCCCACCTTGATCGGCCCACGTTCCTTCGCCTGTTCCTCGGTAAGGCCGACGCCCGCGATCTCGGGGAAGGTATAGACCACGCTCGGGATCACCTCGTGATTGACGATGCCGGTATGGCCCGCGATATTCTCCGCGACCGCGACGCCCTCGTCCTCGGCCTTGTGCGCCAGCATCGGCCCCGGCACCACGTCGCCGATCGCCCACACGCCGGACACGCCGGTGCGAAAACCGTGGTCGACCTCGATCTGGCCCTTGGCGTTGACCGTCAGCCCTGCCTTGTCGAGCGCGAGCCCGTCGGTGTTGGGTTTGCGCCCGATGGCGACCAGGACGACGTCGGCGACGATGGTTTCGCCCGCTCCGCCGGCCGCGGGTTCGACCGTTACGCTGGCCTTGCCGCCCTTGGTCGCGACGCCGGTCACCTTGGTCGCGGTGCGCAGGGTCATGCCCTGTTTCTTGAAGATTTTCGCGGCTTCCTTGCGGATCTCGCCGTCCATGCCGGGCAGGATCTGGTCGAGATATTCGACCACCGTGACCTTCGCGCCCAGCCGCCGCCACACGCTGCCGAGTTC
>CBDUBN010000197.1:0-2228 GCA_965365395.1 uncultured Sphingomonas sp. | reverse complement strand
GGTGCGGCCGGTCGCCCAGATCGGCCGCCTGCAGCGCGGCGGCATATTTGAAACTATGCCCCGGCACCACGCGGTCGTCGGTGTCGGCGGTCGTCACCAGGATCGCGGGGTAGCGCTGGCCCGCGCGGATATTGTGGTACGGCGAATAGCTGTAGAGCGTGCGGAAATCCGCCTCGCGGTTCGGATAGCCATAATCGTCCACCCAATAACGGCCGGCGGTGAAGCGGTCGAAGCGCAGCATGTCCATGACGCCGACGCCCGGCAGCGCGGCGGCGAACAGGTCTGGCCGCTGGTTGACCACCGCGCCGACGAGGAGGCCGCCGTTGGAGCGGCCCTCGATCGCGAGCTGGCCTTCGCCCGTGATTCCCTCGCGGATCAGATACTCGCCTGCCGCGATGAAATCGTCGAACACATTCTGCTTGTTGGCGAGCCGGCCGGCATCGTGCCATGCCGCGCCATATTCGGATCCACCGCGCAGGTTCGCCACCGCATAGACGCCGCCCGCGTCCAGCCAGGCAAGCCTTGTGGGCGAAAAGGCCGGGGTCTGCGGCAGCGCGAAGCCGCCATAGCCGTAAAGGATGGTGGGCGATCCGCCGCTGCGATCGAGCCCGCGCTTCATTACGACGAACATCGGCACCCGCGTGCCGTCGCGGCTGAGGTAGAAACGCTGTTCGACGCTGTAATCGTCGGGGTCGAAACCAACCTCGGGCCGCGCGAACACCTCCGTCGCGCCGGTCGCGGTATCCAGCCGATAGATGGTCGTCGGCCGGTTGAAGCTCGTGAAGGCGTAGTAGGTCTCGCTGCTATTCGCCGACCCGTCGAACCCCGACGCGGTGCCGATTTCGCCCAGCGTCAGGCGGCCGACCGGCCGTCCGTTCAGGTCCACCATCTCCGCGCTGCTGCTGGCATCGCCGAGGTAGGAGAGGATGATGCGATCGCCCACGCGCCGCGCGCGCTGCAGCGTCGCCTCGCGCTCTGGCACCAGCTCCACCGGGCCGATGCGGCGCACCGCGTCCAGCGCGACGATCCGCCCGCGCGGCGCATCCTTGTCGGTCAGGAAGATCAGGCGCGATCCCTCGTTCCCGACCAGCTCCCACTTGTGCTCGAGGCCGGCGACGATCGGGCGCACGCCGGCTTGCGGGCGCTGTAGATCGAGCACCGACATCTCGTAACGGTCGTCGGTCCCCTGCGTGGTGGTGATCACCAGCCAGCGGCCGTCGTCGCTCAGCTGCGCGCTGTGTCCGTAGCTTGGCTGGTCGGGGGTCGCATAGACCAGCCGGTCCTCGCTCTGCGGCGTACCCAGCCGGTGGAAATAGACCGCCTGGTTGGTGTTGGTGGACTGGAAAGTCGCGCCCTCCTCGGGCGCTGGAAAGCGCGAGTACCAGAAACCCTGGCCGTCGGGCGCCCAGGCAAGGCCGCTGAACTTGATCCAGCGCAATTCGTCGGACAGCTGTTCGCCGGTCGCGACATCCATCACCCGCAATATGCGCCAGTCGGTGCCGCCGTCCTGAACGGTGTAGATCAGCTTGCTTCCATCGTCGCTCGCTTCCCATTCGGCCAGCGCCGTGGCGCCGTCCGTGGCCCAGGCATTGGGGTCGATCAGCACGCGCCCGTTCGCCGCACCCGCGCCGTCGGCGACCATCAGCACCGACTGGTTCTGCTGGCCGTTGTTGCGCGTGAAGAACAGCCGGCTGCCGCGCTTCTGCGGGATGCCGAGCCGATCGTAGCGATAGAGTTCCGCCATGCGCGCGGCGAGAGCATCGCGGCCGGGCAGGCTGGCGAGATAGGCGCCGGTGACGCGGTTCTGCGCCGCCACCCACGCGGCGACGTCGGGCGTCGTGCGCACGTCGCCTTCGAGCCAGCGGTAGGGATCGGCGACGCGCACGCCGAACTGTTCGTCGGCCACGTCGGTGCGCGCCGTCGCCGGATAGGTCAGGCGCGCCGCTGAGGCATCGGCCGCCGCCGCGCCCGCCTCGGCCGCCGCCGCCCGCCCGGGACCTGCCGCGGCGGGCTCAGCCACGGCCGGGCCGCCCAGGCTCGATGCACCGACCGACAGCATCATCGCGAACCGAAGCATAATCGTCTCCAAACAGCATTTTGGGCAAATCTAGCAGGGGCGCGTGACGGCGCAAGGCGTCAGCCCGTCGCCGTCCGGCGATAGCGGAAATACCACACCTCATGCCCCAGCCGCCGCGCCTTCGCCTCGTAGCGCGTCTCCGGCCAGCCCG
>CBDUBN010000196.1:0-2259 GCA_965365395.1 uncultured Sphingomonas sp. | reverse complement strand
GCCTTCAGGCGGATGAGCGCACCTTCGGCGATCGCGATCGCCCGGCGCGGGTCTTCCTCGATCGCCGGGCGCAGCGCCTCGCGGTTCCAGTCCTCGCTGTGCTTGACATCCAGCACCGCGTGAAGGTCGAAATAGACGCTTTGCTTGGGCGAGAGGCCAATGCGGCGCAGCGCGGTCGCGACATGCGCGGAGCGCGCAGGGGCGGTCAGTTCGATCACGCCCAGCGCGCCGACGCTGTGCCAGGCGTATCGGCGCACCGTCGCCATAGCGGTCATCGCATTGGCGAGCGCGAGGCTCTGCCACGCCGTCTTCTCAATTCGCGGATCGAGGTCGAGGATGCCGACGAGCTTGTCGAGCATCGGCCCGTGCATGCCCTTCATGTTGCCCTTGCCCATCTCGTCCCAATAGTTGCGGGCAAGCTCCAGCTTGGGCCGCGCCGGCAGCTTGACCTGCGTCAGCGCGACCAGATCGTCGAAGCCGGCCTCGCCCGCTGCCTCCTGTTCCAGATACCAGCGCACGGCATCTGCGGGCGCCTCGTCAGCCAGCCAGTCGAACAGCGGGTCGTGCTGGCCGGGACCGGTCTTCTCCAGCCCCTCGAACCAGGCGATGAACCCTTCGACATCGGTGGGGACCGCCGCGGCCTCGTCCGCTACATCGGCGCGCAGTTCCTCCAGGAACTTGCGCTCCTGAAGCAGCATCCGCGCGTCCGCATCGAACTCGGCGGACCAGTCGTCCAGCGGAAAGCCAGGCTCGAGCCGGCGGTGGTTCCAGCGCGCGAGGCGCTGCTGGAAAATATCGTTGAGATACAGCGATTGCCCGTCCGCGGCCATGTCGGTCGGACGGGCGGCGATTCGCGAACGGGCGACGTGATCGCTGAACTGTGTAGCCATGACGGGGAGTCCTCGAAGCATCGGTGTGATGCGTCGATAACCTGCGCGCCAATGATTCGGTTCCGGCACAAAAGGTGACCGTGCGCAAGCCTCAGCCGGTCGGACGGAAGGGCAGAATGGCGCGATAGGCACTGACGGGCGGTGCGCCCGCAATCGTTCGGCCGCGCGTCATGAGGAAATAATGGCGCACGATTTCCGCCTGTTGCTCGATACCGTAGCGCTCCAGCGACCAGCCCGGCTTCAGGCTGTAGTGATAGCGCGCGCCGGGCAGCCGCATCAGCACCAGATACCATCGCCCGCGAGTCTGCGCCTGCCAGACATGGGTCATTTCGTGGATGAACAATGCCTGCCGGTCGAGCGATTGCGCGCAGAAATCGTCGCAATAGAGGCCGCCTGCCGGATGGAAATGCAGATGACCCATCGGCGCCATGACGACGCGGCGCGGCTGGAAAGGCGCCCATTTGCGGTTGCGCAGCTCGACCGCGTCATAGTCGATCGCATCGCCGAACACGCTTGCCGCGAGCGCCCGCTCCGCCAGGGTGAGCGGCCGCGCCACGTCAGTGGCCGTCGTGCGCGCCCATGTCGGTGGCAGCGACGATCCGCGCCTCGACGTCGCGGCTGGTTCCATCGGCGAAGGCGATGCTGAGCGTCAGCCGCCCGGCCGCGCGTGCGGGCCCGGAAATGTCGAACAGCATGACGTGCAGACCGCCCTGCCGGAAACGGACGGTCGACCCGGCGGGCACATCGACGTCGCCGACGCGGCGCATCTGCATCATGCCGCCATCGTTCATGCTTTCGTGCAGCTCGGCCCGCGCCGCATCCGCCGACTGAACGCCCGTGATCGTCGCCGGAAGCTCTCCGCCGGTGACCGTGAAATAGGCGGCGGACGGGGCCGCGGGGTTCGCGTTCAGCCGGACGAGCGCATCGGTGACGACAAGGTCGCCGCTGCGCGACTGGACCGCGCGCGCGGTATCGACGCGCTCCTTCGTGGCGGCGGGATCGGCGGCGCCGCAAGCGCCCGTCAGCAGGAAGATCGGCACGAGTAGGAGGGTGACGCGCGAAGGGGTGGGCATGGCAGCCTCATGGTTGGCGGGGGCGGGAAGCGCTGCGTCTGTAATGCGGCCATCCGCCGGTGCCAACCGCTTGTCGCGCGCGCGCGCCTTCCTATATGCGCCCTCGAGCATCCGGGGGGATGCGCCGGCGCGGCACCCATCCCGCGGTCCGGCTCGCCCCCTTTTCGCAGTATTTCGCAAGGGTTTACAGGGCATATGGCAAAAGTCATCGGTATCGATCTTGGCACCACCAACAGCTGCGTCGCGGTTATGGAGGGCGGCAGCCCCAAGGTCATCGAGAATGCGGAAGGCGCGCG
>CBDUBN010000195.1:0-2260 GCA_965365395.1 uncultured Sphingomonas sp. | reverse complement strand
AGCGCGTGGACGTCGTGCGCGCCTTCGTAGGTGTTGACCGTTTCCAGGTTGAGCATGTGGCGCATCACCTGATATTCCTCCGATATGCCGTTGCCGCCGTGCATGTCGCGCGCGGCCCGCGCGATATCGAGCGCCTTGCCGACATTGTTGCGCTTGACGATCGAGATCATGTCGGGCGCGGCGCGGCCATCGTCGAGCAGGCGGCCGACCCGCAGGCTGGCCTGCAGCCCCAGCGCGATGTCGGTCAGCATGTCGGCGAGCTTCCGCTGGTAGAGCTGGTTGGCGGCGAGCGGCTTGCCGAACTGGTGCCGGTCGAGGCCGTACTGCCTGGCGGCGTGCATGCAGAACTCCGCCGCGCCGAGCGCGCCCCAGCTGATGCCGTAGCGCGCGCGGTTGAGGCAGCCGAACGGTCCTTTCAACCCCTGTACGCCGGGCAGCAGCGCGTCTTCGCCCACCTCGACATCGTCCATGACGATCATGCCGGTGGTGGATGCGCGCAAGGAAAGCTTGCCCTCGATCTTGGGCGCTGACAGGCCCTTCATGCCCTTTTCGAGGACGAAGCCGCGGATGCCGCCGCCGTGCGCCTCGCTCTTCGCCCAGACGACGAACACGTCGGCGAACGGCGCGTTCGAGATCCACGTCTTGCTGCCCGACAGCAGATAGCCGCCGGCCGTCCGCCGCGCGACCGTGCGCATGCCGGCGGGGTCGGAACCCGCGTCGGGTTCGGTCAGGCCGAAACAGCCGATCAGCGTGCCCGAGGCGAGGCCGGGCAGATATTTGCGCCGCTGTTCCTCCGAGCCATATTCGTGGATCGGAAACATCACGAGCGAGGATTGCACCGAGGCCATCGAACGATAGCCCGAATCCACCCGCTCGATCTCGCGCGCGATGAGGCCGTAGGCGACATAGCTGGCGCCGGCGCCGCCGTAGCTTTCGGGAATGGTCGCGCCGAGGAGGCCGGCCTGCCCCATCAGCGGGAACAGCTCGGGCGCGTCCACTTCGTCGCGATAGGCGGCGATGACGCGCGGCTGCAGCTCGCCTTGCGCGAAGCCGTGCGCGGCGTCGCGGATCATGCGTTCCTCGTCGGTCAGCTGGTCGTCCAGCCCGAACGGGTCCGCCCAGTCGAACCGTCCCATGCCCGCCATCGCCATCGCTCCTTACCGGGCGTTCAGCGCCCTGCCGTTCGGCGCCGCTGTTGCCAGCGCGAGCGCCGTCCGTCTAGGGTGGGGGCCCCGCATGGAGACCGGAAACGATGCTCGCTCGATTGTCCGCCGCCCTCATCCTCCTGCTCGTCGCGACGCCGGGGGCCGCGCAGGACAGCGGCGCGGCGCCGGCGCGGGTGCCGCTCGTGCAGCAGCTGTACGACTGCCGCGCCATCGCCGATGCGGCGGCGCGGCTTGCCTGCTTCGATGCGCGCGTCGCGGCGATGGAGACGGCGGAAGCGGCGCGCGATATCCGTATCGTCGACCGCGAAGCGGTGCGCGCGACACGGCGGGGGTTGTTCGGTTTCAGCCTCGGCAGCCTCAACATCTTCGGCAACGGCGACGACGAGGACGAGCCTGAGGAAATCATCACCCAGGTCGATTCCACCATCACCGCGATTTCGACCAACGGCGATGGCAAATATGTCTTCCGCCTGGCCAACGAGCAGCGCTGGCTGCAGAGCGATGCGCCGCGCGGTCGCCGCCCGCAGCCGGGGATGACCATCACCATCCGGCGCGGCGCGCTCGGCAGCTATATCGCCACCATCAACGACCGCCCCGGCGTGCGGGTGCTGCGCCAGCAATAGCGGCGCGCGCCATGGCCCGCGCCGCCATCGGCACCGACCGGCCGTTCGTCCTGCTCGACGATGCACGCGAAAGCGGCGCGGCGGACGCGCGGCTGTTCCTCGACCCGCTGGAGGTCGCCGTGGCGATGCGCCCGGACGAGGTGCCCGCGCTGCTGGCGACGCTGGAACGCTGGCAGGAGGAGGGCGCGACGGCCGCAGGGATGCTGGCCTATGAGGCCGGCCATGCGCTCGACCCGGCGCTGCGCGACCTTGCGGCGGCGCTGCCGGGCGGGTGGCCGCTGGGCTGGTTCGCGCGGTTTGCGCGATGCATGCGGATCGCCCCGGCCGACGTACCCGCGTGGCTGCCCGACCCCGCCGGCGCGCATGTCGGGGTGCCGCGGCCCCGGGTCACCTACCCTGCCTATGCCGAGCGGATCGCGGCGGCGCTGGAGGAGGTCGCGGCGGGCACCATCTATCAGGCGAACCTGACCT
>CBDUBN010000194.1:0-2267 GCA_965365395.1 uncultured Sphingomonas sp. | reverse complement strand
AACGCGCTGGGCATCGGCGCGCAGGGGCTGGGCGGCCTGTCCACCATCCTCGACGTCAAGATCCTCGACTGGCCGACGCACGCCGCATCCAAACCCGTCGCGATGATCCCCAATTGCGCGGCGACGCGGCATGCGCATTTCACGCTCGACGGTAGCGGGCCGACCTTTCTCGAGGCGCCGAAGCTCGACGAATGGCCCGACGTCGCCTGGACGCCCGATCAGGCGGCGATCCGCGTCGATCTCGACACGCTGACGCCCGAGCAGGTGCGCGGCTGGAAGCAGGGCGACCGGCTGCTGCTCTCGGGCCGGATGCTGACCGGGCGCGACGCGGCGCACAAGCGCATCGCCGACATGCTGGCGAAGGGCGAGCCGCTGCCGGTCGAGTTCGCGGGGCGCGTGATCTATTACGTCGGCCCCGTCGATCCGGTGGGCGAGGAGGTGGTGGGGCCAGCCGGACCGACGACCGCGACGCGCATGGACAGGTTCACGCGGATGATGCTGGACCAGGGCCTGCTCGCGATGGTGGGCAAGGCCGAGCGCGGGCCGGCGGCGGTCGAGGCGATCCGCGCGGCGGGCTCCGCCTATCTGATGGCGGTGGGCGGCGCGGCCTATCTGGTCGCGCGCGCGATCCGCGGGAGCCGCGTGGTGGGCTTTGCCGACCTCGGCATGGAGGCGATCTACGAGTTCGAGGTCAGCGATTTTCCGGTGACGGTCGCGGTCGATGCGACCGGGGCCAACGTCCACGAACTGGCGCCCGCGCACTGGCGCAAGCGCATCGCGGAGGAGCGGTTGCTGGCCGGCGCATGATCATCGCGATGGTCGCCATCTGGTGTGCGGGCGTGGGCAATTTCGCGATGCACCGCTGGATGCTGGAAAGCGGCGATCCGCTGGTGGAGGCGGCGACGGCGCCGCTGCGGCGCGCGCTGGGGCGGCATGCCACCTATGTGATCGAGTTCATGCTGCTACTCGGCGCGCTGTTCTTTGCGCAAACCAGCTGGTTCATCGCGCTGTGCCTGTATGGGGTCTACACCGCGCTGAACGCGGCGACGGTCGGCTGGATCAAGGGGCGGTGAAAACGCGTGCTCCGACCTTCGCCGGAGCGCGATGTTCCTACCGTCGCCGCATGCGCACGGGGTCGGGCAGGCCGGCGCGGATCAGCAGCGCTTCCTCCGCCGCGGTGAAGTCCGAGCGTTGGCCGCGCGGCGCATCGACCTCCGGGTTTTCGGTGACGAACCAGACGGTGCCGCTGCCGGTTTCGCGATCGATGAACAGGCCCGAGCGTAGCGAATAGGCGTCGCCCGAATGGCCGAGCCGGGTGCGGCCATCGCCAAAGGGGTCGTCGCGGCAGCCGGCACGGCGCGTGCCGAGCGCGTGCATGGCAAGGCCGTAGCGGCAGAAGAAGCGGCCCTCCCCGCCCTCTCCCACCGCGGGGCTGCTGCCGCCGGTGACCGGCTGCGTGCCCATCAGGCGGCGAAAGCTGCGCGGCTGGAGGAAGCGGTCGCCGCCGCGCAGCAGCATCTCGCCGATACGCGCGAGCCCCCGTGCCGAGATGCGAAGCCCCCCTTGCGGACTGAATGCGGCGCCGTGGCGGGCGAGGCGATAGGTGGACAGGTCGCAGCTGCCGTCGCGCGCGGGCACGACGGGGCAGGCGGGGCGCCGACCGCCGAGATCGTCGCGCGCTACATCGCCGTTGGGGCGATAGAGCGTTACCGCGCGCGCGACCGCATCGTCGCTGCACATCGTCCAATTGTAGCAGGCGTCGAGCCCGAGCGGCGCGAACACCGTTTCGTGCATCAACCGGTCGAAGCGGGTACCGGTCGCGCCCTCCATCGCCGCGGCGATGACGGGAAAGCCGATATTGGCGTAGGCGAAGCCGGTGCCGGGCGCGCGGCCCGCGTCCCACGCGGCGGGATCGCGCAACACGGTTTCCAGATCGGCGTCGAGCGGCAGGACATAATCGACCCCGTCGACGAGGCCGGAGCGATGCGACAGCAGCATCGCCAGCGTGATCGGCCGGTCGGGATAGGCGAGGTGGCGAAGCCGCCAGCCGAGGTAGCGCGAGACGTCCGCGTCGAGATCGAGCCGGCGCCGGTCGACGAGGCGCATCACCCCGAGCGCGACGACGAGTTTCGAGATGGAGGCGACGCGCACCGGATCGTCGGCGGTGAGCGGCCGACCGCTCGCGCGGTTCGCCACGCCCTGGAGCAGCCGGGTCTGCTGCGCGCCGGTGGCGTCGAAGGTCATCACGACCGCGGCGGGAGGGGGGG
>CBDUBN010000193.1:0-2272 GCA_965365395.1 uncultured Sphingomonas sp. | reverse complement strand
CGGTGCTGGTCGACGTCGCGATCGACCAGGGCGGCTGTTTCGAGACCAGCCATGCGACGACGCACAGCGAGCCCACCTACGTCGTCGACGGCATCGTCCACTACTGCGTCGCCAACATGCCCGGCGCGGTGGCGCGCACGTCCACCTACGCGCTGAACAACGTGACCCTGCCGCATGCGCTGCGCATCGCCGACCTCGGCTGGAAGGCGGCGTTGAGGGCCGATCCGCACCTCGCCGACGGGCTCAACGTCTGGAACGGCCAGATCACCTGCGCACCGGTGGCGGAAGCGCTCGGCAAATCCTATGTCGGGCTGGCCGAGGCACTGGCCTGATTAGCGGAAGCGAGCGACATGAGCGAGACAGAAGACGGGCATGACGAGAATGAGGTGGTGCGCGCGACGCGGCGCGCAAAGGCCGCGCGCGTGAACGCCGAGGGCGGCGACAAGCATCGCTTCGGGTGGAAGAGCGCGGCGGCGGTCGCCGGCATCGGCTCGGCGGCGCTCGCCGCGGCGCTGCTCTATGCCAACCGGAACAAGAGCTAGCCGGCGATCCGCGTCGAGGGCGCCGGTTGCATCGCCCTAGCGTTGCGGTAAAGCGACGCCACGCCGCGCCATCTTGCGCGCGCGACCACCATCATGAAGGACACGGCCGCCCATGGCTGAGCCACATAGCCGACCGATTTCGCCGCATCTGCAGGTGTACAAATGGGGCCCGCACATGCTGGTCTCCATCCTGCACCGCGCGACGGGGGACGGCATGGCGATCGTCGGCGGCCTCCTGTTCCTGTGGTGGCTGGGCGCGGCGGCGTCGGGCGCGGAAGCCTATGCGGGTTTCGTCGGCTATGTCTGGCAACAGCCCGATGCGGCCGGCCTGTCGGTGTGGAACTGGCTGGGCCGCGCGGTGCTGGTCGGCCTGACCTACGCCTTTTTCCAGCATGCGGCGTCGGGCATTCGCCACCTCGTCCTCGATACGGGCGCTGGCTATGAGCTCAAGGCGAACCGCAGTTGGGCGGTGGTGGTCGCGATCCTGCCCGCCGTCCTGACCGCGGCCCTGTGGATATTCATCCTGTTCGGGAGCATTTGACAATGGGTCATGGCACCGGTCTCGGCAAGGTCCGCGGGCTTGGCAGCACGCGCAGCGGCACGCACCATTTCACCACGCAGCGGCTTACCGCGCTGTCCAACCTCGCGCTGATGACCTGGCTGCTGGTCAGCCTCGTCACCGGCGATTTCTCGTCGCACGAGGCTTTGCAACGCTGGCTCGGCAACCCGTTCGCCGCGGTGCCGATGATGCTTCTGAGCGTCAGCGTGTTCACGCATCTGCGCATGGGGTTGACGGTGCTGATCGAGGATTATCAGCACGACGACGCGCGCAAGCTGATGAGCCTGGTCGCATTGCAGTTCTACAGCTGGGGTGGGCTCGTCTTCGCGCTCTTCTGTATCGCCAAGATCGCTCTCGGAGGCATCGTCAATGTCGGTCAGTAGCAACGAACTGCACAACTCTTCGACGACGAGCCAGCCTGCCTATAAAATCATTGACCATGTCTATGACACCGTCGTCGTCGGCGCGGGCGGCTCCGGCCTGCGTGCGACGATGGGCTCGGCCGAAGCCGGCCTGAAGACCGCCTGCATCACCAAAGTATTCCCGACGCGCAGCCACACCGTTGCGGCACAGGGCGGCATCGCGGCCAGCCTGGGCAACAATTCGCCCGATCACTGGTCGTGGCACATGTACGACACGGTCAAGGGCTCCGACTGGCTCGGGGACCAGGACGCCATCGAATATCTGGTGCGCGAGGCGCCGCAGGCGGTGTACGAGCTCGAACATGCAGGCGTACCGTTCTCTCGCAACGAGGACGGCACCATCTACCAGCGTCCGTTCGGCGGCCACATGCAGAATATGGGCGCGGGGCCGCCGGTGCAGCGGACCGCCGCCGCCGCCGACCGTACGGGCCATGCCATCCTGCACGCGCTCTACCAGCAGAGCCTGAAATACGCCGCCGACTTCTTCGTCGAATATTTCGCGCTCGACCTGATCATGGTGGATACCGCGACCGGCCCCGAATGCCGCGGCGTCATCGCCATGTGCATGGAGGACGGCTCGATCCACCGCTTCAAGAGCCAGGCGGTCGTGCTCGCGACCGGCGGATACGGGCGTTGCTATTACACCGCCACCAGCGCGCACACCTGCACCGGCGATGGCGGGGCGATGGTGCTCCGCGCCGGCCTGCCGCTGCAGGACATGGAGTTCGTGCAGTTCCACCCGACCGGCA
>CBDUBN010000192.1:0-2313 GCA_965365395.1 uncultured Sphingomonas sp. | reverse complement strand
GCCGCGATAGTCCACCGCCGCGCGGCCCTCGATGCGATATCCGCCGCGGATCCGGCTGACGTCGGTGATGCGGCGCACGTCGACATCGTCGCGCCGCCCGCCACGCCGCTCGACGGCATTGACGCACCGCTGGATCGCGCTGCGCGAGTTGCCGTAGCGGCCGTAATCATAATCCCAGTTGTCGTAATAGCGGTTGTCGTAGCGGTCATAGTAGCGCCCGCCGCGATTGCCCGACGACAGGATCGCCGCCAGCCCGCCGACGACGACGGCGCCGGCGATGATCTCGCCTGCGCTGATCGAATCGCGGTCGCGATACCGTTCGCGATACTGGGCGGACGCCGGCATCGCGGTCAGCAGCATCGAACCGGCCAGCAGCGAAGCGGTCGCGGCTTTCAGATAGTTGGTCGACATAGTCTCACTCCTCACAAGCGAAACCGAGCATCGATGGGCCGGTTCCTCGATGCTGGTCTAGGAGCGACGCGGTGTCTTGAGGCTGAATTGGGTAGTTAGCGCGCGTTCAGCTTGCTGGATTGCCCAAACAGATGCGTGTTTATTCGATCAGGCGGGCCCGCAACTCGGTCTTGAGCAGCTTGCCGATATGGCTGCGCGGCATCTCGTCGATCAGGTGGAGCGCGGAGAGGCGCTGCGTCTTGCCGAGCTTGGCGTTGCAGCTTGCGAGCGTCGCGTCGGTGTCGAGCGCGACGCCGGGGGCCGCCACGACGAAGCCGACCGGCGTTTCGCCCCATAGCTCGGACGGCACGCCCACCACGGCGGCTTCGGTCACGCCCGGTTCGGCCAGCAGCGCATCCTCCAGATCGGCGGGATAGATGTTGAACCCGCCCGAGATGATCATGTCCTTCGCCCGCCCGACGATGGATACGAAACCGTCGGCATCGACCACGCCGATGTCGCCGGTCTTGAGCCACAGGCCCCCGTCCGCATCGCGCCATTCCATCTCGCGCGTCTTGTCCGGCTGGTTGCGGTAGCCCAGCATCATGGTGGGCGATCGGCCGCACAGCACGCCCTTCTCGCCCGGCGGCAGCGGGCGATCGTCCTCGTCGAGGACAATCAGCTCGTGCCCCGGCACCGGCTGGCCGACGGTGTGCAGCTTGTCGGGGTGCTTGTGCGCCATCAGCATGCACACCACGCCGCCCTCGGTCATGCCGTAGATCTCGATCAGGCCGCCGGGAAAGCGCGCCAGCGCCTCCGCCTTCAACTCGGCGGAGAAAGGCGCGCTGGTGCAGAATTTGACCTGCATCGCGGACAGGTCATGCGCGTCGAAACTGGGATGGCGCAGCAGACGCTGATACTGGACGGGCACGAGCATGGTGTGCGTCGCACGCCCGTCTTGCGCATGCCGCAGCCATTGGCCGGCGTCGAACCTGCCCATCAGCCGCGCATGCCCGCCCCACAGCATCGTCGGCAGGAACACCGCCAGCGTGGTGTTCGAATAGAGCGGCGTCGAAAGCAGCGCGTGGCTTGCCGGCCCGTAGATCGACTTGAACCCGCCCGCCGCCTGCCGCCAGCGCATGCTATGGCTGTGGACGATGCCCTTGGGCGTTCCCGTCGTCCCGCTCGAATAGATGATGTTGAACGGGTCGCACTCGGCCGGCACGCGGCGCGTCGGCTTGGCGCCTGCAGGGGCCATCCAGTCGTCGAGCCCCGGCGCATCGCCCAGTCCATCCCCCAGCATCACGTGCCGCACCGGCGGCAGCGGCTGCCCGGCGAGGTCGGCGAGCTTGGCGGCATCGACGAAGAGGTGCATCGCGCCCGAATCGGCGATCATCGCCGCGAGCTGCGCCGGGGTCGCGGACGTGGTCAGCGGGGCGGCGCAGCCTCCGGCACGGATCGCGGCGAGATAGACCAGAGCGTAGGCGATGCTCGTCGTGCCGAGGATCGCGACCGCCTGGCCGGGATGCAGCCCGTCGCGTTGCAGGCCGGCGGCGATACGATCCACCGCGGCGTCCATCGCCCCCCAGGATATCGTCCCGCCATCGTCGGATATCGCCGCCGCCTGCGGATGCCGCGCCGCCCAGCCTGAAAGGATCGCGGCATAATCGCCGAACGGCTGGTCGAGCTGCTCCTCGGGGGTCATTCGCCGGTGGTCGAGGTGGCCGGGGCCGCGGCGCGGTCCAGTCCCGCCGCCAGATCGAGCCCCGTCCACCGCGCGGCGAAGGCATATTGGTCGGCGAATTCCGCCACGATCTTGTCGACCGGCTTGCCCGACCCGTGGCCCGCGCGCGTCTCGATGCGGATGAGGTGCGGCCGGTCGCCCAGATCGGCCGCCTGCAGCGCGGCGGCATATTTGAAACT
>CBDUBN010000191.1:0-2326 GCA_965365395.1 uncultured Sphingomonas sp. | reverse complement strand
ATCGCCCGCGCTCCTGCCTTCGCCCTCGGCCGCGAACTGGCGTTTGGTCCAGTAGCGGTCGTGGAAGGTGAAGGCGATGGTCTGGACGATCGGCTCGATGATGCCGATCGCCAGCGCCTTCGCCCAGTCGCCGGTCAGCGCATAGGCGACGAGGATCGCCACCACGAGATGCATGATCGCATAGCTGGCGGTCTTCTTTGCCAGCAGTCCACGGCACATGTGCATGCGTTTCTCCCCAGCCCGTCAGGCGACCCCGCCGGCTCAGCCCGCGGTGCTGACCCGGATGTTGCCGTTCAGCCCCGCCGGGAAGAAGCCGCCCTGCGATACCGCCGCGTCGGAGAGGTAGACGATGTTGAGCACGTCCCCCGCGGAGCGGCTGTAGGCCAGCCCGTTGGAATCGGTCGGCACGATGTTCGACGCATCGCCGCGCCGCCCCACGCCCTGGTCGACGTCGGTCGGCCCGTCCAGCGCGTCGCGGGCGTCCGAGATTTGCTCGGTCGCGCTGCGCAGCGATGGCGTCTGCAATCCCTTGCCATAGAGTACGGTGCGCACGAGTCCCGCATGATAGGCCTCCGCCGCCAAGATGCCCGCCGCCGCGTCGAGGAACGTCTTGCTGGTGATCAGCGGCGCCGCGCCCTTGTAGGCGGTCACGCCCACATCCTCGAAGATGAATGCGCCCAGCAGGAAATTCTCGTCATTGGCATAGGCGTCGAACCCCTGGCCGGCGTTTACCAGCCCAGCCGCCCGCGCTGCGGCGGAAAAGGCGCTGTTGGGCCCTGTCCCGATGTCGAGCGCGGGCTGCGCCACCGTCGCGCTGCCCAGTGCGGTGCGCAGGAACGCGACATGCTGCCGCTCGTCGACCGCGATCTCGCGGGCATATTGTGCCACGACCGGGTCGGTGAAATTGACCTGCCGACCGCCGGTGACCGCGCCTTGCGTGCCCGTACCGGTCAGCAGGTTGGCCGGCAATCCGGTGCCGAACGCCGCAAAGGCATAGAATTGCGCTTCGAGATATTCGAGGTTCAGCGCGAAGTTCAGGATGTCGGCGTCGGTGATCGCGCCGGTCGGCGGGGGCGGCGTCGGGGTCGGCGTGCCGCCACCCGGCGGCAGCACCACGATCGGGTCGGGGTCGCTATCGCCGCCGCACGCCGCCAGCAACGATGCGCCGGCGAACACCGCGGCCCCCGAGCCAAAGCTGAGAAACTGCCGGCGCGCTTCGCGCCGCTTGTCGCACGCATCCAGGATTTCGGCGACCTGGTCCTGATTTTCCATGATGGTGTCTCCAACCCGCGAGGGGTTCAATTGGCTTGGCTGGTGCGGATGGCGCCGTTGACCCCGGCGGGGAAGAACCCGCCCTGCGATCGGGCCATGGCCGTCAGATAGACGATGTTCAGCACCTCTCCGGTGCTCCGGCTGAACGCCAGCCCGTTGCCGTCGAGCGGGGCGATGTTGGACGCACCCTCGCGCATCATGATGCCCTGATCCTTGTCCGATGCGCCGTCCAGGCTGTCGCGCGCGTCCGAGATCCGCTCGGTCGCGGTGACCAGCGCGGGCGTCTGGATGCCCTTGCGGTACAGCACGGTGCGCACCAGCGCGGCGTGATAGGCCTCGACCGCCAGCAGGCCGGCGGCGGCTTCCAGAAAGGTCTTGTTGCTGATCAGGGGGGCCGCGCCCTTGTACGCGGTCACGCCGACGTCCTCGAAGATGAAGGCGCCCAGCAGGAAATTCTCGTCATTGGCATAGGGATCGAAACTCTCGCCCGGCCCCACCAGCCCGGCCGCGCGCGCGGCGGTGGAGAACGCCCCATTGGGCGCGGTGCCGATATCGATCGCCGGCTGCGCCACGGCGGCGGTACCCAGCGCGTTGCGCAGGAAGGCGACATGCGCCTGCTCGTCCGACGCGATCTCATTGGCATATTGCTGCACGATCGGGTCGGTGAAATTGACCTGGCGGCCGCCGGTCACCGCGCCCTGCGTACCCGTGCCGGTGGTCAGCCCGCTCGGCAGGCCCGCGCCGGTGACCGCGAACAGATAGAATTGCGCCTCGAGATATTCGAGGTTCAGCGCGAAATTGAGGATATCCGCGTCCGACACCGTCGTCTGCGCATTCACCGTCTGCCCACCCAGCGTCAGCACCAGCGGTGCCGCCACCGCGGCGGATGCCGCCATGCGGAAGAACTCGCGCCGCTCGTTGCGCCGCCCCTCCCTTTTCTCGAACGCTTGAATGGTCGGGCTATCCGGCATGGCACATCATTCCCTTTTTCGGGCAAAACTGTGGCGTCGTCTTGTCGGGGGAGCAAAACTACCCGGACCTTTGGACCGCGGTA
>CBDUBN010000190.1:0-2373 GCA_965365395.1 uncultured Sphingomonas sp. | reverse complement strand
ATGAAACCAGCTTGTCCTTGGTCTGGCTGCTGAACTTGGGATCGGGCAGCTTGACCGAGACGATCGCGGTCAACCCTTCGCGCATGTCCTCGCCCGAGAGGCTGACCTTCTCCTTTTTCAGCGCGCCGGAGCGGTCGGCATAATTGTTGAGCGTGCGCGTCAGCGCGGCGCGGAAGGCGGCGAGATGCGTGCCGCCGTCGCGCTGGGGTATGTTGTTGGTGAAGGCGAGGACATTCTCGTAATAGCTGTCGTTCCATTCCAGCGCGACGTCGATGCCGACCCCGTCGCGCACCGCGGAAATGGCGACCGGATCGGGCAGCAGCGCGGTCTTGGTGCGATCGAGATATTTGACGAAGGCGGCGATCCCGCCCTCGTAGAACAGATCGACCTCGCGCCGTTCCTCATGCCGCGCGTCCGCGAGGATGATGCGCACGCCCGAATTGAGGAAGGCGAGCTCGCGGTAGCGGTGCTCGAGCTTGTCGAAGTCGTAATCGGTGACGTTCTTGAACGTGTCGCCCGAGTGCAGGAAGGTGACCTGGGTGCCGCGTTTGCCCTCGGGAGCCGGTCCGCGTTCGATCAGCGGCGCCTCGGCATCGCCATGGCGAAAACGCATCCAATATTCGCGCCCGTCGCGCCACACGGTCAGCTCGAGCCATTCGCTGAGCGCGTTGACCACGCTGACGCCGACACCGTGCAGGCCGCCCGATACCTTGTAGGCGTTGCCCTCGGTCGTGTTTTCGAACTTTCCGCCGGCATGCAGCTGGGTCATGATGACCTCGGCCGCCGACACGCCTTCCTCGGCGTGCATGTCGACCGGGATGCCGCGGCCATTGTCCTCGACCGAGACCGAACCGTCGGCGTTGAGCGTTATCCGCACATGATCGGCGTGGCCGGCGAGCGCCTCGTCGATCGAATTGTCGCTGACCTCGAACACCATATGGTGCAGGCCCGAGCCATCGTCGGTGTCGCCGATGTACATGCCCGGCCGCTTGCGCACCGCGTCGAGGCCCTTCAGAACCTTGATCGAATCCGCGCCGTAGGCGGACTGGTTCGGGCTGTCGTGGCTGTCGCCCGACGCGGCTTCGTATCGATCGTTTTGCATGGCAATGATATAGGCTCGGCAGCGCAATAACCCAAGGAAAAACGGGCGATCGGTGCGGCCGCTTGCGCGGTCGCCGGACGGTGGTTACGCTCGCCTCGATGACCCAGCGCCCTGCCCTCGTGGCTCTCCTCGCCACCGCCGCGCTCGCCACGCAGGCGTGCAGCAAACCGAACGAGGCCGAGCTTGCCGCAACCGACAAGGCGCTGCAGGGTCAGGTCGTGGACGGGCAGCTCGCAGCGGTCGCCACGCGCGTGGTGATGGTCGGCGGCGACGGTCCGCGCGCGCCGGCCTGCGCGACGACGCTGCGGCCCCGCGACAGCGCCGCCAACGCGCATTGGTCGCCCAATCGGGCCAGCCCGGTGAAGGCAGGCATCACGGGCGAGGTCGCATCGTGCGAGCGCGAGGGCGGCTGGGTCGGCGTGGTGTTCCCCGCACATGGGCAGGATCTTGCAGACTGCCTGGTCGCGACGCCGGTGCGCTCGCCACGCGAATATCAGGGTCCGTGCCGCTGGGGCTGGGTCGAGGCCAGCGCGCTGATGGCCGCCGAGGATTAGAAAACGGCCGTAGCCCTGAGCTTGTCGAAGGGCGCTTATCGGTGAAGCGCCCTTCGACAAGCTCAGGGCTACGGCCTTTGGTTTGGACGTTGGTTTTTACGCTGCCTTCGCCTTCAAACTTTCCGCCACCGGCACGCCGTGCCGCTCGAGCGCCTCGACGATCTTGCCCGCGCCTTCGAGATCGCCCCAGAACATCGGGCCGCCGCGATAGACCGGCCAGCCATAGCCGTAGATCCACACGACATCGATGTCGCTCGCGCGCTGCGCCTTGCCTTCCTCGAGGATCTTATAGCCCTCGTTGACCATGGGGTAGAGCGTACGCTCGACGATCTCCTGATCGCTGATCTCGCGTTTGGGCAGATTCGATCTGGATCGGAAATCCTCGATGATCGTCGCGACCTCGGGGCTGACGCTGCCTTTGCGCTGGGCGTCGTAGTCGTAGAAACCCTTGCCGTTCTTCTGCCCGAAGCGGCCCGCGGCGCACAGCGCATCGCGCAGGGTTTCGACGCGCGCGGGGTCGCGGTGCCAACCGATGTCGAGCCCGGCGAGGTCGCTCATCTGGAACGGCCCCATCGGCATGCCGAATTCGGTGTGCACCCGGTCGATCTGGTCCGGCGTCGCGCCCTCCATCAGCAATTGCATCGCCGGCGCCTGGCGCTGGCTGAGCATGCGGTTGCCGATGAAGCCGTGGCACACGCCCGCGACCACCGCGACCTT
>CBDUBN010000189.1:0-2410 GCA_965365395.1 uncultured Sphingomonas sp. | reverse complement strand
GCTACGGATGGCGGACAGGGTTTGGCGCTACTGCGTCGCGCCCGCACCCAGCGCCATGACGAGACGCTCGAGCTGTTCGGTCAGCACGGCTTCGACCGCGGTGGCCAGCGCAGCGGCATCGTCCATCCCGCGCCCCGCAACGTCGTAGCGAAAGGAGATGCGCGTGGCGCCATCCGGCCCCGCGACCGCGATCCATTCGAGCTTGCCGTTGACCGGGAGCCGTTGCAGCGGCCCGAGCTCGGCACGCATCAGCACCTGGCCGTGCTCGGGATCCCAGCGCAGGATGCGGCCATGCTCGACCGATCCCATTTCGGGGAGCAGTTCGCACCAGCATCCGCCCGCCGCGAGCGGCTCGACGCGCATGGATTCGGCATCGCCGCTCCAGCTGTGGGTCGGCGACCACCAGCGGGCGGGCGTGCCGAACATCGCGAAGGCGGCCTGGGGAGCGACGGGCGTCGTGCGCTCGACGCGGATGGTGAAGCCATCGACATCGCTGTGCAATATCTCCGCGCCGGCGGGCGTCGCCAGCAGGAGCGCGCAAAGGCCGGTCAGTCGTCGTAGCATGGCGGTACCCCCCTTGCCGGCCGTATCTGCCACCGTCAGCCGCGGTTGAGAATGGCTTCGATCGCTTCGTTGACGCTGTCCATGCTGGCCATTCCGTCGACACGGCTGACCAGGCCCCGCGCCTCGTAGATCGGCAGGATCGGCGCGGTCTTGGCGCGATATTCGGCCATGCGCGTGCGCACCGTCTCGGCATTGTCGTCAGGACGGCGTTTGAACGCATGCGCGCCGCAATGGTCGCAGGTGTCGGCCGTTGCCGGCAGCTTGTAGCGATCGTGATAGCCGGTGCCGCAGGCGGCACAGGTGAAACGGCCGGTGATGCGATCGACCAGTGCATCCTCGTCGACATCGAGTTCGATGACATGATCGAGGTGGCGACCCCGCGCGGCGAGCAAGGCGTCGAGCAGTTCGGCCTGGCGCGCGGTACGCGGGTAACCATCGAAGATCACGCCGGTGTCGAGCGGGATGGTGTCGAGATAATCGCCGAGGATCTCGGCCATCAGCTCGTCCGGGAAGAGCTTGCCGGCCTTCATTATCTCGTCGGCGAGCCGGCCCACGTCGCTGCCCGCCTTTACCGCGGCGCGCAGCATGTCGCCGGTGGACAGCTGGACCATGCCATGCTCGGCCTGCAGCCGCGCGGCCTGCGTGCCCTTGCCCGCGCCCGGGGGGCCGAGGAGTATGATGTTTGTAGGCACGGCTTAACCCCCCGCTCGCGTCGGTTACGGACGCGCTAGCGCATCTTGCCCTTCAGCTTCGCCTTCTTGATGAGGTCTGCATACTGGTGCGCCAGCAGATGGCTCTGGATTTGCTGCACCGTGTCGATCGTCACGTTGACGAGGATGAGCAGGCTGGTGCCGCCCAGCGCGAGGCCGACCCCGGTCGATGCCGTGACCCATTCGGGGATGAGGCAGATGATCGTGAGGTAGACCGCGCCGATGACGGTGATGCGGGTGAGCACATAGTCGAGATAGTTGCTGGTCGCGACGCCGGGACGATAGCCGGGAATGAAGCCGCCCTGCCGCTTCAGATTGTCCGCCGTCTCCTCGGGGTTGAACACCACCGCGACGTAGAAGAAGGCGAAGAACAGGATGCCCGCGGCGTAGAGCGCCATATAGAGGGGCTGGCCGTGCGCGAACAACTGGTTGAGGCGCAGCAGCGTCGCGCCCCAGACCGTATCCTCGCTGACGCTCTGCCCCAGGAACTGGGTGATGGTCAGCGGCATGAGCAGCAGCGACGAGGCGAAGATCGGCGGGATGACGCCCGCGGTGTTGACCTTGAGCGGCAGGTGGCTGCGCTCCTGCTGCGCCATGCCCTGCGCGGTCGCGCGCTTGGGATACTGCACCAGCACGCGGCGCTGCGCGCGTTCGAAGAAGCTGATGACCCAGATGACGCCGAACGCGCCGATCAGCAGCGCGGCGATCACCGCGCCGTTCATCGCGCCCGAACGGCCCTGTTCGAACAATTGCGCCAGCGTCTGCGGCATCGAGGCGACGATGCCCGCCATGATGATCAGCGAAATGCCGTTGCCGATACCGCGGCTGGTGATCTGTTCGCCGAGCCACATCAGGAACATGGTGCCGCCGATCAGGCTGACGACGGCGGTGACGCGGAACATGTAGCCGGGATCGATCACCGGTTGCAGCGCCTGGCTCGCGCCCAGCGTTTCGAGACCCGTCGCGATGAAGTAGCCCTGGATCGCGGTCAGGAAGACGGTGCCGTAGCGGGTATATTGATTGAGCTTCTTGCGCCCGCTTTCGCCCTCCTTTTTGAGGGCGGCCAGCGTCGGGTTGAGCGCGCTGGCGAGCTGCACCACGATCGAGGCGGTGATATAGGGCATGACGCCGAGCGC
>CBDUBN010000188.1:0-2461 GCA_965365395.1 uncultured Sphingomonas sp. | reverse complement strand
ATCCTGACCTTGTGGCAGGTCGCCAGCCTCGTCTATCCGCTGACCTGGAGCTTCTACGGCATCGCGCAATTCGGCTGGACCCCGCGCATCATCGGGCTCAGCCTGGCCATGGTCGGCGTCATCATGGCGCTGAGCCAGATTTTCCTGACCGGGCGCGCGGTCGCCCGCCTGGGCGAACGCAATGCCGCCTCGCTGGGCCTCGTCGCATCGATCGCTGCCTTCTTGGGCTATGCTTTCGCCAGCGCGGGCTGGATGGCCTTCGCCATCCTGCTGCTGATGGCCGTGGGCGCGTTCGTGCAGCCGAGCCTGATGGCCATGCTGTCGCGCCGCGCGACCCCTGAAACGCAAGGAGAGGTGCAGGGCATCGCGTCGATGGCGATGGGCATCGGCAGCCTCGCCGCGCCGCTCCTGCTGACCGGCACCATGGCGCGTTTCACCGGCGCAGGCGCGCCGGTGCAGTTTCCGGGCGCGGCCTTCCTGGTCGCCGCGCTGTTCGCCGTGCTGTGCCTGATCCTGTTGCGGCTGCTGCCTCGTCGCGGGGTCTAGATGCCGCCGGGCACGGCCTCGTAGCCGCGTTCGACGAGGCCGGCGGCGATCGCGTCGGAGCAAGCCTGCGCATCGGCCTGGCTAGTCGAACGGGAAACGAAATTCGCGCCGACCCGGCCTTCGCGAAAGAAGGGGTAGCTGCCTATGGCGCAGCCGGGATGGCTTCTTTCGACGCTGCGCAGCAGGTCGGCGACCTCGCTTTCCGCCGCCCATGCGCCCAACGTCACCGATACCAGCGGTGCGCCGCCCTCCAGCGCGCCGGTCAGCGCATCGAGCATGCCGGCGGTGATGGCGGGCACGCCGGCCATGATGTAGATGTTCTCGATGTGGATGCCGGGCGCGCCCGACATGCGGTTGGGGATGAGGCTGGCGCCCACGGGCACGCGCGCCATGCGCAGCCGCGTCTCGGTCGCGCCGCCGCGGGTCTCGTAATAGCGTGTCAGTGTCGCGACCGCTTCGGGATGATGTTCCACTCCGACGCCCAGAGCCGCCGCGATGGCATCGACCGTGATGTCGTCGTGGGTCGGGCCGATGCCGCCGGTCGTGAACAGATAGTCGTTGCGCGCGCGCAGGGCGTTGACGGCCTCGACGATCGCGTCTTGCACATCGGGCACCACGCGCACCTCGACGAGGCGGACACCTTGCGCGTTCAGCCAGCTCGCCACCTGCCCGATGTTGCGGTCCTGCGTGCGGCCCGACAATATCTCGTCGCCGATCACCAGGAGCGCGGCCGTCCAGATCCTATCCGTCATGCGGCCGACCATAGCCGCCCGGCGCCCGGTGGCAAACGGGCGGGGCAGCCGCTATAGCGATGCGCATGAACTATCAGACCGTCACCGCCGCCGACACGCCCGTCCGCAACGGCGCCATCCGCCTGCACGGGGCCGAAGGGTTCGCCGGCATGCGCCGCGCCGGCGCGCTCGCCGCGGCCGCGCTCGACCATATCGTCCCGGCGGTCGTACCCGGCGCGATCACCGCCGATATCGACCGGATGGTGGAGACGTTCGTGCTGTCGGCGGGCGCGGTGCCGGCGACCGTCGGCTACCGCGGCTATGCGCATTCCAGCTGCATCTCCGTCAACCATGTCGTGTGCCACGGCATCCCGGCGGATCGGGCGCTGAAGGACGGGGATATCGCCAATATCGACATCACCGTCATCGTCGACGGCTGGCACGGCGACACCAGCCGCATGTTCCTGGTCGGCGACGTGCCCATCAAGGCGCGGCGGCTGGTCGACGTGACCTATGAATGCCTGATGCTGGGCATCGAGGCCGCACGCCCCGGCAACACCGTCGGCCACATCGGCCACGCCATCCAGACGCATGCCGAGCGGCACCGCTACGGCGTGGTGCGCGACTTTTGCGGCCATGGCCTGGGCCGCCTGTTCCACGACGTGCCCGAGATCGTCCATGCCGGCCGTCCCGGGCAGGGCCCGGAGCTGCGCCCGGGCATGTTCTTCACCATCGAACCCATGATCAACGCGGGCAAGCCGGGGGTGAAGGTACTGGAGGACGGCTGGACCGCGGTGACCCGCGACCGATCGCTTTCGGCGCAGTTCGAGCACAGCATCGGTATCACCGAGGATGGCTGCGAGATCTTCACCCGCAGTCCCGCCGGCTTCGACCGTCCGCCCTACTAGGGTCATTGCCGCAAAATCTGGCAGTGGCGGCAGGCGGGTGCCCGGCAATCGGGCAGTATCGGCAGGGTGTCATTGCCCGGGCTGCGCGTACGCGCGCCGCTTGCGCATGGCATGCTTCTTGATAGGTTCGCGGGACGAACGCGGGCGCGGGCGCGAGGTCGCGCGTCACCGGGGGTGCCATGAAAAAGATCGAGGCGATCATCAAGCCGTTCAAGCTCGATGAGGTGAAGGAGGCGCTGCACGAGGTCGGCGTGTCCGGCATCACCGTGACCGAGG
>CBDUBN010000187.1:0-2468 GCA_965365395.1 uncultured Sphingomonas sp. | reverse complement strand
GGCGACGGCGACCGCATCGGCGCGATCGACGGGCAGGGCCGCGTCATCTGGGGCGACCAGCTCCTGCAGATCTACGCCGAAATGGTGCTCAAGGACGTGCCCGGCGCCACCATCATCGCCGACGTGAAGGCCAGCGGCGCGCTGTTCGACCGTGTCGCCGCGCTGGGCGGTCGGCCGCTGATGTGGAAGACCGGGCACAGCCTGGTGAAATCGAAGATGCGCGAGGTCGGGTCGCCGCTCGCCGGGGAAATGAGCGGTCACATCTTCTTCGGTCATCGCTATTACGGCTTCGACGACGCGCTTTATGCTGCGGTGCAACTCATCGAAGCGGTCGGCAAGCTCGGCCGTTCCATCACCGATCTACGCTCCAACATGGCCGAGATGGTCAATACCCCCGAACTGCGTTTCCAGGTGGACGAAAGCCGCAAGTTCGCCGTGGTCGAAGAGGTGCTGGAGCGGCTCGAACAGAGCGGCGCGACGGTCGACCGCACCGATGGAGCGCGGGTTTCCACGCCCGACGGCTGGTGGCTGCTCCGCGCATCGAACACGCAGGACGTGCTGGTCGCGCGCGCAGAGGCCGATGACACGGATGCATTGGCGCGATTGATGGATCAGATCGATGCGCAGCTCGCGGCGAGCGGCGTCACCCGCGACGCTACCCCCGGTCACTGAACACGATTGCAAAATTTGCAATCGAGTTTCCGCATTTCGCAGTTGCAGCATGGATCGGACGGGCGCATAACTATTGTGCCTTCCGAGGCACTCTCTCCCAATCCAACTTCAAGGGCTGCCTTCGGGCGGCCCTTTTTTTTATCGCTGCTCGGGCGCCAGCGGCTGGAAATCGCGCACGTCGGCAATGAACAGCCCCGGCAGCGGCGCCGATTTCGACCGGTCGGCTTCGACATGCGCATAGGTGAGCGCCATGTCGGTCAGCCGCTCCTCGCCCCGCAGGATCGCGACATGGATGGTGAAACTCGACCGTCCGAACCGCGCGACGCGCGCCGCGATGGTGATGACATCATCCAGCTCGGCCGATGCGTGATAATCGACCTCGGCGTTCACCACGACGATATCGGTGCCATATTGCGCGAAAAAGGGGCCCGGCTGCCCTTCGCCCATCGCGCGGAACAGCTCGGTCACGCCGATGTCGGCATAGACCAGGTAATTGCCGTTGAAGACGATGCCCTGCCCGTCGATCTCGTTATAGCGCACGCGCACGTCGTGCCGCACCGCGAACTGCTCGGGCGCTACCCGCCACCACGCACGATCCATCAGACCGTACCCAGCGGCGCGCAGGCGGCCTCTAGCCAGGCGCGATCCGCGCCATCCAGTCCCGGCCCCACCTTCTCCACCACCGCTGCATGATAGGCATCGACCCAGCGCTGCTCGGGCCCCGTCAGCAGTTCCAGCTCGATGAGATCGCGGTTGATCGGCGCGAAGGTCACGGTCTCGAACCCCAGCATGGGCTGTTCCGCCCCCGCGACCTCGCGCTCCACCACCAACACCAGATTCTCGATGCGGATGCCGAAATGCCCCGGCTTGTAATAGCCCGGCTCGTTGGACAGCAGCATGCCCGCGACCAGCGGCTCCTCGGTCCCCGCCTGTCCGCCCGCGGGCTTGGCGATGCGCTGCGGCCCCTCGTGCACGCTCAGGAAATGGCCGACGCCGTGCCCCGTGCCATGCCCGTAATCCACGCCATCCGCCCACAAATGCATTCGTGCGAGCACGTCTAGCTGGCTGCCGCGCGTGCCCGCGGGAAACACCGCCGTCGCCAGCGCGATATGGCCCTTCAGCACCTGGGTGAAGCGCCGGCGCATCTCGTCGGTCGGCGTGCCGATGGGGACGACGCGCGTCACGTCGGTGGTCCCGTCGCGATACTGCCCGCCCGAATCGATCAGATAGAGGCTGCCCGGCTCGAACCGGCGGTTCGTTTCCGCGCTCGATCGATAGTGCATCAGCGCGCCGTTCGGCCCGAATCCGGAGATCGAATCGAACGACAGATCGACCAGCGCGCCCCCCTCCCGCCGGAACGCTTCCAGCCGGTCCGATGCGATCAGCTCGTCCACCTCGCCGCTCGGGCCTTCGACCTCGACCCAGCGCAGGAAACGCGACAGCGCCGCTCCGTCGCGCACGTGCGCGGCCTTGATGCCGGCGATCTCGACGGGGTTCTTCACCGCCTTCGCCAGCACCGCCGGGTCGCGATGCCGCTCGACGATCGCGCCCGCCGCCTCCAGCCGGGCGATGATCGCCGCCACCGTCCGCTCGGGGTCCACCGCGACCCGCTTGCCGGCGAGATGGTCGAGCGCGGTGACGAACTCCGCGCGATCCGCCACCCGCACGGCATTGCCCAGATGCGCCGCGACCTCGGCTGTCACCTTCCCCGCATCGACGAACAGTTCCGCGGTGCCATCGGCATGCAGCAACGCAAAGGACAGCGCGACCGGCGTGCGCGCGACGTCCGCGCCGCG
>CBDUBN010000186.1:0-2515 GCA_965365395.1 uncultured Sphingomonas sp. | reverse complement strand
AACAGGTGTCTTATCTAGATAGGGCAGTGGGTGAAGACAAGGCATCCTCGGCGCGGCGCGCCAGCACGGGCGCGATCCAGGCGGACAGCAGAAGCTGCGCCAGATGATAGACGAGCACCGGCAGCAGCACCATGCCCGCCGCGCTGGCGGGAAAGAGGAGCGCCGCGAGCGGGGCACCCACCGCGATGCTCTTGTGCGCGCCCGCGAAGAGCAGCGATGTGCGTTCGCCCAGCGGCAGCCGCATCGCGCCGCCCAACGCCCAGGCACCGCCGAAGCCGACGACCAGCATGGCGAGGATGCCGGCGCCCAGCACGCCGAGGTCGCCGCCCGACAGCCGCGACCAGATGCCGTCGATCACCGCCGCGCTGAACGCGACATAGACCGCGATGGCGATCGCCGACTGGTCCATCGTCTTGACCGCCGCGGGGAAGCGCAGCGCCAGGGGCCGCACCCGACGCTGCACCAATTGGCCGAGGATGAACGGCAGCAGAAGGATCAGCGCGATCCGCGTCGCAAGCTCGCCCGACAGCGCGACCCCGCCCTCCGCCCCCGCCAGCAGCGCGAACAGGCCCGGCGTCACGAGGATGGCGGACAGGTTGACCAGCGCGGATGCGACCACGCTGACCGCCACCGCGCCTCTCGCGAGGCTGGTATAGGTCGTCGCCGATTGCACCGTGGACGGCAGCACCCCGCAGTAGAGGAAGCCCAGCGCGACGGTCGCGGGAAGGAGATGGTCGGTCGCGCGCGCGACGATCATCCCCGCGAGCGTCATCACCCCGAACACGAACCCGAATATGGCGCCCTGCACCCGCCAGTTGCGCAGGCCCGCGACCACCTCCGCCGTCGGCAGGCGGATGCCGTGCAGCAGGAAGATGAGGAAGACCGCGCCCGACGATACCAGGTTGGCGACCCTGACATCGTCGCCGCGCACCGGCACCACGCTGGCGAGCGCGATGGTGGCGATCAGCACCCAGATGAAGCGGTCGGGAACGATGCGGGATAGCAGCGACATTCGCCTGCGCATGGCGTGCCCGCCGCACCGCGGCAAGCGCGCGCCGCGTCAGTCGTCGTAATTGTCGTCGTACAGCCCGCCCTGCTGGCCGTAGAGATAATCGCCGTCGAACTCGCCGAGGTCGGCGAGACCCTGATAGTTGAGGATGGTCGCCTTTCCGCCGTCGAAGCTGACGAGATCGAGCTGGCGCAGCGCGGCCATGGTCCGGCTCATATGCACGGTCGTGATGCCGCACACATCGGCGATCTCGCGCTGTGACAGCGGCATGGGGAAACGCACGCCGTCGGACAGATCGACGAAACGCAGCCGCATCTCGGTCTCGCAAAGGAAGTGGCACACGCGCCCGAGCGCATCGAGCCGGCCCAGGCGGAAAATCCACTCGCGGTGCGTCGCCGCGTCGAGCAGCGTCGAATACCACAGGATGCGCGCCAGATGGGGCTGCCTGGCCAATATCTCGCGCAGGGCGCGGTGCGGCACCAGCGCAACCTTCGCTTCACCGACCGCCGACACGTCGTGGTCCAGGCGTTTGAGCGGGAAGGCATGCAGGTCGAGGAAGTCGCCGGGCACATGCAGCCCGAGGATTTGCCGCCCGCCCTCGCGGTCCATGACCGAGCGTACCATATAGCCCTCGATCAGATAGGTGCTGACGTCGACCCGCTGCCCCCGCCGGATCAGCTCCTCGCCGTTGGCGAAACGGCGCAGTTCCGAAATCGCGGAGTCGAGCGTCTGCAGCTCCTCCTGGGTCAGGCCGTGGCGTATCCGCCCGGCGAGAAACTGGCTGGTGATCATCGTCCTTGCCCCATCGCGCATCTTTCGCGCACGCCGTAGCGATATCAGCGAAACGGATGCGCAACAAAGGTTATTGAACCACATGTTGGTGCTATTAGTAGTTGGAGACACGATTTTTGCGCTCTTCGACCGGACTGCTTGTGACCGATAACCGTGATAAAGCGAGCGCACCGCACCAGTGTCGCACGATCGTATACATCAGCCGCCCCGCGCCCGGTCTGACGATCGACGACGTGCACCGGCTGGTGTTCCAAGCGCGCGGTTTCAATGCGATGAACGGGCTGCATGGGCTATTGAGCTACGATGCGCGCGGCTTCCTGCAGGTGCTGGAGGGCAGCGCGGAAGCGGTCGTTGAAATGTTCGCCAAGCTGGAGAGCGATCCGCGCCATCGCGACATGGTCGTATCCTATGACGCGATATCGCAAGAGCGCGGCTTTCTGACGTTCAGCGATTTCGTGTGCGATGGCGACGCCCGGGCCGACGTGACGCTGTTGCCGGTCAGCGCGCGCGCGCGCCTGTCGGCCGAGGTCGTCGCCGCGATCGAGAGCGCCTACGCCGCGCTGTAACGCTGCCGGCGCGCACGGCACCGCCCTTGCCGCACTGCGGCAAAGGCGCTAGGGGCGCGCGCACGCTCTCCCCCCCAAATCATCGAAAAGACACCGCCCGCATGTCGCTGCGCAACATCGCCATCATCGCCCACGTCGACCATGGCAA
>CBDUBN010000185.1:0-2545 GCA_965365395.1 uncultured Sphingomonas sp. | reverse complement strand
CCCGGCCGCATCGCCCGCATCGAACGCCTCTCGGGCGGCGCGAACATGGAAAGCTGGTCGATCGACTGGGCGGTCGACGCCGGCGCAACGCGTGGCTTCATCCTCCGCCGCGCGCCGTCGGACGAATGGATGGCCGGCCGTCCCTTTGGCCTGGACACCGAAGCCGCGTTGATTCGCGCCGCGCGGGCCGGCGGCGTCCTCGCGCCCGAAGTCGTCGCCGAACTGACCCCGCAGGACGGACTCGGCGAGGGCTACGTGATGACTCGCGTCGAAGCCGCCGTCGCTCCCGCCACCATCCTCGCCGAAGCCGCCCCGCATCTCATCGACGATATCGCCCGCGAACTCGCCCGCATCCACGCGCTCCCGCTCGCCACCATTCCCGCCGCCATCCCGCGCATGGACACCGCAGAGGCACTGGCCGGCCTGAGGCAGCGCTTCCTCGACCATGGCGGCGACCGCCCGATCCTCGCCGCCGCGATCCGCTGGTGTGAGGACCACCTCCCCGCCCCAGCGCCCCCCGTCGTCGTCCACGGCGACCTCCGGCTCGGCAACATCATGGCCACCCCCGCGGGCCTCGCCGCGGTGCTCGACTGGGAGCTCGCGCACATCGGCGACGCGCACGAGGATCTCGCCTATGGCTGCATGACCGTGTGGCGCTTCGGCGCGGTGGATCGCCCCGCCTTCGGCCTCGCCGATCTGCCCAGCTATTTTGCCGCCTACGAAACCGCGGGCGGCGCCCCCGTCGATCCCCAGCGCTTCCGTTTCTGGCTGATCTACCGCTCGCTGTGGTGGGCACTCGGCTGCCTGCAGATGGGCGCAATCTGGCGGGAGGGGGTGGACGCCAACCTCGAACGCGCGGTCATCGCGCGTCGTACCAGCGAGCAGGAACTCGACCTTCTCCTGCTGCTCGAAGAAGACCTGCCCACTCAAACCTGTCGCCCCGGGCTCGACCCGGGGCCGCTCTCGCCACGCGCCACCCCCACCGGCGAACCCACCGCCAGCGAACTCCTCACCGCCGTCGCCGACTGGATCGCCACCGACGTGAAGCCCCGCGCGCAGGGCCGCGACCGCTTCCTCGCCGCCGTAGCGATCAATGCCCTCGGCATCGTCCGCCGCGAACTCGACCACCCCGTCGCCCACACCGACGCCGCGCTGTCCGCCCGGCTTCTGAGCGGCGAAACCTCGCCGGCCGACCCCGCCACGCTCGCACGGCTGCGCCGCATCGCGCTGGCCAAGCTCGAACAGGACGTCCCCAAATACCCCGCGCTGCCGCTCGCCCGGGCGCGCTGGACCACCGGAGCATAGCCATGGACTTCAGCCTGCCCGCCGACCTCCTCGCCTATCTGGACGAGCTCGACGCCTTCATCGCGGCGGAGATCGACCCGCTCGTCGCCGCCGACGACAACATCCGCTTCTTCGATCACCGGCGCGAGCACGCCCGTACCGACTGGGACAATCAGGGCCTCCCGCGCCACGAATGGGAGCAGTTGCTCCGCGCCGCCACGCGCCGCGCCGACGCCGCCGGCCACTGGCGCTTTTCCGCCCCCGCGGCCTACGGCGGCCGCGACGGCAGCAACCTGTGGATGGCGGTGATCCGCGACCGCTTCGCGCAGCGCGGCCTCGGCCTCCACAACGATCTGCAGAACGAGCACAGCATCGTCGGCAATTTCCCTTTCGTCGCCATGTTCGACGCCTGGGGGACGGAGGCGCAGAAGCAGGAGTTCATCCTCGGCGGGTTCGCCGGCGAACGCCGCGTCGCCTTCGGCCTCACCGAGCCGAACCACGGCTCCGACGCCACCCATATGGAAACCCGCGCGGTGCGCGAAACCCGCGACGGCGTCGATGGCTGGCGCATCACGGGTGAAAAGATGTGGATCACCGGCATGCACGTCGCCACCCATTGCGCGACCTTCTGCCGCACCGGCGGCGCGGCGGGCGACGCCAGCGGCATCACTTGCCTCCTCGTCCCCAACCCCTCGCCCGGCCTTACAATCGAGGAATATCTGTGGACCTTCAACATGCCGACGGACCATCCGCGGCTCAGCTTCACCGACGTCTGGGTGCCCGAGAGCGCGATGCTGGGTGTCGAGGGCCGCGGCCTCGCGCTCGCGCAAAGCTTCGTCCACCAGAACCGCATCCGCCAGGCCGCGAGCAGCCTCGGCGCCGCGACCTTCTGCGTCGAGGAAAGCGTCAAATACGCCCGCGCGCGCAAGCCCTTCGGCGAGGAGCTCGCCCGCAATCAGGCGATCCAGTTCCCGCTGGTCGAGCTCGCCACCCAATGCGAGATGCTGCGCCTGCTCATCTACAAGACCGCCTGGGAAATGGACCGCATGGAGCATAGCGCGATCGAGCGGGAGCTCAGCGACAAGATCAGCATGTGCAACTATTGGGCGAACCGCCTGGTCTGCGAGGCCGCCGACCGCGCGATGCAGGTCCACGGCGGCATCGGCTATTCGCGCCACAAACCCTTCGAACACATCTACCGCCACCACCGCCGCTACCGCATCACCGAAGGCGCGGAGGAGATACAGATGCGCAAGGTAGG
>CBDUBN010000184.1:0-2549 GCA_965365395.1 uncultured Sphingomonas sp. | reverse complement strand
GCCATGACGCTGATCGTGGCCGTGCGCTACGTCGCGACTTCGGGTCTGTTTGCGGGCATCACCGCGCGGGTGCGGCCGGGGCTGTATGCGGGCCTCGACCCGCAGATCGGCCGGGAAATACGCTGGAGCCTCGCCTCCGCCGCCATCTACGGCGTGCCGGCGGGTATCGTCGCCTGGGGCTGGCAGGAACGCGGCTGGACCCGGATCTACGCCGACTGGGGCGACATGCCGCTGTGGTATCTGCCGGTCAGCGTGCTCGCCTACATGGTCGCGCACGACGCCTGGTTCTACTGGACGCACCGCTGGATGCACCGCCCGCGCCCGTTCCGTATCGCCCACGCCGTGCACCATGCCAGCCGCCCGCCCACCGCCTGGGCGGCGATGGCCTTCCACCCCTATGAGGCGCTGACCGGCGCGTTCGTCATACCCGTGCTGCTGTTCCTCATTCCCATCCACGTCGCCATGCTGGGCGTGGTGCTCGCCATCATGACGATAATGGGCGTAACCAACCACATGGGGTGGGAAATGTTCCCGCGCTGGCTCATTCATGGTCCGGCAGGGAATTTTCTGATAACGGCCAGCCATCATCAGCGGCATCACGGGGAGTATCGCTGCAATTATGGCCTCTATTTCCGATTCTGGGATCGGCTCTGCGGCACGGATCGCGGGCTTGGCACTTTTCGCGATGGTGGCGACATCGGCGCCGCTGCGCGCGACCGAGCCGGGGACGACGCTCGACCTCGCCTTCGATAGCGCGCGCAGCGAGCGGGGCATGATCCGCATCTGCCTCACCAGCGACCCGCGCCATTTCCCCAATTGCGCGGGCGATGCGAGCGCACGGCGGCTGTCGGTGCCCGCGGCCGAGCCGCACGCGCGTTTCACCGACCTGCCGTCGGGCACCTATGCCGTCAGCCTGATCCACGACGAAAACGGCAACGGCCGCATGGACATGGCGTTGATGATGCCGCGCGAAGGCTTCGGCTTCTCGCGCAATCCGCGCATCGGCATGGGCCCGCCCCGCTTCACCGCCGCCGCCTTCGCGATCAGCGGACCCCGCGTGCAGCAGCAGGTGCGTATCCGCTACATGTTGTGATCCCGCTCGGCGGCGTCGCCAAGCTGTCGGTACAGGCTGCGCACGAGCGCGACATTGACCACCGCGAGCAGGCCCAGCAACGCGAGCGCTGCGGCAGCGCTCCAGGCGACCTCCCGCCACGCCGGCGCCAGACGCGCGACCGTC
This sequence comes from uncultured Sphingomonas sp., assembly GCA_965365395.1. GTDB lineage: Bacteria > Pseudomonadota > Alphaproteobacteria > Sphingomonadales > Sphingomonadaceae > Sphingopyxis. The sequence continues at coordinate 1,312 of CBDUBN010000184.1, read as the reverse complement.
ATCGCCGCGAGCGCGGCGACGAGCATCGCCCAGCCGACGCGCCGCGCGCGTTCAAGCAAGCGCGGCTCCGCTCGCGCCGTCGGCACGGTCCGTGTCACAACACCATGCCGCGCAGCGCCTGCGCGCCGCTGCGGCTTGTCTCTATCATCGAGCCTCCGGCGAGATGCAGCGCCATGCGACCCGATCCGATCGGTTCGGCCCGGCCAAGATGCGCGATGTTGACGATCGCGGAGCGATGGACGCGCACGAAACCGTCCCCCGGCAGGCGCTCGACGAGCTCGGCCAGCGACAGCCGCACCAGATGGCTGGATCCGTCGGCGGTAACGACCTCGGCATAGTCCTGGGCGCCGCGGATCAGCACGATGTCCTCGACCGCGACCGGCACCAACTCGTCGCCGATTCTCGTCAGATAGCGGCGCAGCTCGACGGGGGCGCGCACGATCTGCACCGGCGCCGCGGTTCGTCCGCCGCGCAGCGCGTAGGACGTCGCCGCCACGAGCGCATAGATGACGCAACCCTGGAACATCTGCCAGATGAAGGCGACGGCGCTGAAGCCGCCAATCGAAAACTGTCCCGTCCTGACGGCGCCGCCCAGCGCCAGCGCGACAAGTATCAGCGCATACCAACCCACCGCGAACAGCGGCGCCAGCATGAGATGCGCCACCGTCTGCCCCGCCACGCCGAGCGGCAGCACGGCTCTTTTCAGCAGGGCGTAGGTCGCCGCCGAAAGCGCGGCCAGCGGCGCGACGTTGGCCGCCGCGGCCGCGAGCGATGCACCGAAGCCGTCGCCGATGGTCAGGGTGAAGACGATCGCATATGCCAGCAGAAGCAGCGTCGCTGCGCCGACGAACACCGCGGCGACCGACGGTTCGCGCAAGGCCCCCTGGTCCGCGACGCGCCCAGCCGAGGCATCGCCCGCTACGGGTGACGGGACGTGTCCGTTCGCGTCGCGCGATGTACCGTTCGCCCTCCTATTGCCCGCGTTCACGGCATTTTTCGCGGGCGCGCCGTTCGACGGTGCAGGGCGGACGGCATCGTTGATCGAAGGGAGCCGTGCCATGCGTTCGTTCGTTGTCGCCATCGCCTTGGGCTGTAGCGCCGCGCCGCACGCCAGTCACGCGCAGGATATCGTGCTGCCGGCGGAGGTCGTCGATGGCGATCCGGTGCCCGTCCGCGTGGCGGGCCTGCCGGCGGACGCGACCGTGACTATCGCAGCCTTCCGCGTGCCGCAAAGCGGCCCCGCGACCACGAGCCGCGCCGACTATGTAAGCGATGCCAGCGGGGCCATCGATCCCGCCACCAGCGCGGCGGT
>CBDUBN010000183.1:0-2562 GCA_965365395.1 uncultured Sphingomonas sp. | reverse complement strand
GACGGGCAGAAGATGTCGAAGTCGAAGGGCAATGTCGTCGATCCCATCGGCCTCATCGACCGCTACGGCGCCGACGCGCTGCGTTTCTTCATGGCGGCGATGGAAAGCCAGGGGCGCGACATCAAGATGGATGACGCTCGGCTCGAGGGTTATCGCAACTTCGCGACCAAGCTGTGGAACGCCGCTCGCTTCCTCGCCGCCAACGGCATCGGCGCGAGCGAGAGCATCGCGGCTCCGCCCGCGACCCTGCCCGTCAACCGCTGGATCGTCGGCGAGGTCGCCGCGACCGCGAGGCGCATCGAGACCGCGCTCGCGAACCTGCGCTTCGACGAGGCCGCCAACGCCATCCACGCCCACGCCTGGGGCAGCTTCTGCGACTGGTATCTCGAACTGATCAAGGGCCGGATAGACGAGGAAACGCAGCGCATCGCCGCCTGGGCGTTCGACCAGATCCTGGTCATGCTCCACCCCTTCATGCCCTTCGTCACCGAGGAGCTGTGGCATGCGGCCGGCACCCGCCCCTACGAACTGATCGTCGCGAAATGGCCCGATCCGCGCGTGGAGGCCGACCCGCAGGCCAGCGCGGACATCGCCTGGCTGATCGCGCTCGTGCAGGCCCTGCGCGGTGCAAAGGCGGAGCTCGGCATCGCGCCCGGCGCGCGCCTGCCGCTGCACGCGCCCGACGCCGACGAGGCCACGCGCGCGCGCATCGCCCGCCTCGCCGCCGCCATCGACCGCGTCGGCCGGGTCGAGGCGGTGCACCACGCGCCGCCCCCGCCCGGCGCGGCGATGCAGCTGGTGGTGGAGGGCGCGACCTACGCCGTTCCGCTGGGCGGCGTGATCGACGTCGCCGCCGAGCGCGCGCGCCTCGAAAAGACGCTCGCCGCCGCGAGCAAGGATGCCGCCGGTCTCGCGGCCCGCCTCGCCAACCCCGCCTTCACCGAGCGCGCAAAGCCCGAGGCGGTCGAGAAGGCGCGCGAGGACCACGCGCTGCGCGCCGCGGAGGTGGCACGCCTCACCGCCGCCCTCGCGCGGCTGGGCGCGGGGTGAGCGCCCCCCGCGCCGACCTCACCACCGGGCCCATCGCCCGCACCCTCGCCCTGTTCGCGCTGCCCACGCTCGCCACCAACATCCTCCAGTCGCTCAACGGCTCGATCAACACCGTCTGGGTGGGCCGCTTCCTCGGCGAAGGCGCGGTCGCCGCCACCGCCAACGCCAACGTGATCATGTTCCTCGCCTTCGCCAGCACCTTCGGTTTCGGCATGGCGGCGACGGTGATGATCGGGCAGGCGATCGGCCGGGGCGATGCCGACGCCGCGCGCCGCGCGTTCGGGGCGGCGCTGGGGTTCCTGGCGATCGTCGCCATCGTCACCGGCATCACCGGCTGGTTCGCCAGCCCCGCCATCCTCGCCGCCATGGCCACGCCGCCGGAGGCCTACACCCTCGCGCTTGATTACCTGCGCGTCTGCTTCATCGCCATCCCCGCGGCCATGCTCAACGTCATGGTGGCGATGGGCCTGCGCGGGGCGGGCGACAGCGTCACGCCGCTGTGGTTCATGGGCCTGTCGGTGGCCATCGACATCGCGCTCAACCCCGTGCTGATCCTCGGCCTCGGGCCGTTCCCCGCGCTCGGCATCACGGGTTCCGCGCTCGCCACCGTGCTCGCCGGCGGCATCAGCCTCGTGGGCATGGTCGCCTACATATATGCGAAGGACCTGCCGCTGCGCCTGCGCGGTCCCGAGCTCGCCTACCTGCGCCCCCGCCTCGCCGACCTCTCCTACCTCGTCGGCAAGGGTCTGCCGATGGGCGCGCAGATGATCATCATCGCCGCCGCCGGCCTGATCGTCAGCGGGCTCGTCAACCGCGAAGGGCTGCTCACCGCCGCCGCCTATGGCGCGAGCCTGCAGATCTGGGCCTATATCCAGATGCCCGCGCTCGCGGTCGGCGCGGCGGTCAGCGCGATGGCCGCGCAGAATATCGGCGCCGGCCGCTGGGACCGGGTGGATGCGATTACCCGCGCCGGCATCGGCATCAACTTCGCCATGTCGGGCGCGCTGATCGCGCTCACCCTCGCCTTCGACCGCCCGGTGCTCGGCCTGTTCCTCGGCGCCGGCAGCCCCGCGGTGGATATCGCGCGGCACATCGGTTTCCTCGCCAGCTGGTCGTTCCTGATGTTCGGGGTGATGATGGTGCTGTTCAGCGCGATGCGCGCCAATGGCGCGGTCGTCGCGCCGCTCGTCATCCTCGCCTTCACCCTCTATCCGCTGCGGCTCGGCCTCTACTACGCGCTCTACCCCGCCATCGGCGCCGACGCGATCTGGCTCAGCTTTCCCGCCAGCATGGGCGTCTCGATGCTGCTCGCCTGGGCCGCCTACGCCCACGGCGGCTGGCGCGGGGACCGGGCCTTGGCGCCCGCCTAGCTATTTGGGCGAAGGCCCCGGCTGGCAGCGGCTGCGGTCGCCCGCGGTGCACGCCGCCACATCGGCCTGCCAGCGCGCATAGGCCGCGTCATAGGCGGCCTGCGCCTGCCGGTTGGCCTCCATCTGCGCGTCATAGGCCGCC
>CBDUBN010000182.1:0-2563 GCA_965365395.1 uncultured Sphingomonas sp. | reverse complement strand
TCGGCGGCGGCAGCGAGGAGATCATGCTCGACCTCGCGGGACGGCAGCTGTTCGGTGGAAAAGGCTAGGCAGCGCCGCCGCGGCGGTGCACGGTGCGGCCGGAGGGAACCGGACATATGCGCGATGCCGCCGATCCGCATGCGGTGAATTTCGTGATCGACACCGCCGCCGCCGATCCCGTCGACGGCCGCGTCGTTGCGGACCCCGCGGCGATCCTGTGGAGCGGCGGCATGGCGGCGACCGCCCTCGTCGCCGGGCCGCTCACCGTGACGCCATCGGCGCTGACGGTCTTCCTGCTGACGACCGCCGCCGCGCTGCTGCTGGGCCACAGCCTCGGCTACCACCGGCTGATGATTCACGGCAGCTTCGCCTGCCCGCGCTGGCTGCGCCGGACGCTCGTCTGGTGCGGCGCCGCGGTCGGCATGGCCGGCCCATACGGCATCGCCCGCGCGCACGACATGCGCGACTGGGCACAGCGCCGGCCGGCGTGCCACCCCTATCTCGCGCATCGCTCCGCGCCGTTGCGCGACGCCTGGTGGCAGATCTACTGCCGGCTCGACCTCGCGCGCCCGCCCGCGTTCGATTTCGCCGCGCTCGATGCCGATCCGTTCGCGCGCCGGCTGGAGGCGAGCTGGCGCTGGCAGCAATTGCCGATCGCGCTCCTTCTGTTCGCGCTCGGCGGGTGGGGCTGGGTCGTGTGGGGCGTCGCCGCGCGCGTCGCCGTCGCCACGCACGGCCATTGGCTGGTCGGCTATCTCGCGCACAACCGCGGCCCGCAAAGCTGGCTGGTACACCGCGCGGGCGTGCAGGCGCACGACGTTCCGTGGGCCGCGATCCCGACGATGGGGGAGGCGTGGCACAACAATCATCACGCCTATCCCGGGTCGGCGCGCATCGGCCTGTACCCCGGGCAGAGCGACATCGGCTATGCCGTCATCCGTGCGCTTGAACGCCTGGGTCTCGCCTGGGATGTACGCACGCCCGACACGATGGCGGCGCGCGCCGGACTGGCGGCGGTTCCGCAGCTCGCGTCGGCGACGCTGAACCCGTCCTGCGGCAGGGGATAGCGATGCTTCGCACCATATTCTCGCTGTCCGGCAAGACACGTCCGGGCACCTATGCGCTCGTCGCGCCGCTCCTCGTCGCCGCGCAATATGCCTACGCCTATCTCGCCTTCGGCAACCCGGCGCATTTCTTCTACCCTACCCCGGTCAGCGCCGCGGCCTATCTGCACTGGCTGTTCCCCATGCGCCCGCTCGCGACGCTGTCGGCGGGGGATACGGATGCGGTCTTCCTGGGCTTCTTCGTCTGCCTCGCGGCCTCGACCCTCTTGTGCGTCCTCTCGTTCCGGCGCGCCAACTGGGCCGGGCGCGGCCACGCGGCGGCGCTGTTCGCGATGGTGCCGACGGTGCAGCTGTTCGTCGTCCCCATACTCGCGCTCATGCCCCGCGCCGCACCCGGCACGCCCGGCGAGGCGGGCGGCGACGGCTGGTCCAGGCGCCGCCAGACGGTCATCGGCCTGCTCGTGGGCATGGCGATCATCGTCGCGGCGGTCGTGGTGTCGGCGCTCACCTTCGGCGCCTATGGCAACGGCCTGTTCGTCCTGACTCCGCTGCTGGTCGGCGTGACCACCGGCTATGCGGTCAACCACGGCCAGCCCCGCCGGCTGTCCGAAACGCTGGGGCTCGTCGCGCTCGCCGGCATGTTGGGCACGCTCGCCCTCCTGATGCTGGCGCTGGAAGGCCTCGCCTGTATCATGGTCGTCATGCCGCTGGCTGCCGGCATGGCCGCCCTGGGCGGGGCGCTGGGTCGGGCCGCGGCCTTCGGCATCCGCGGGCATCGCCTGCCGGCACTGGGCCTCGCCGCGCTGCCGCTCGTCTTCGCGCTGGAGGGCGCGATGCCGCCCGCGCTCCCGATCGCGAGCGCGCGGTCGATCACCATCGCCGCGCCCGCCGACGCCGTGTGGAACGCGCTGACGGACGACACGCCGATCGCGCCGGGCCCCGGCATCGTCGGGCTCGCCGGCTTCGCCTATCCGATCGCGGGCCATCTCGAGGGCGAGGGCATCGGGCAGCGCCGCACCGGCCGTTTTTCCACCGGCATCGCCGATGAACGCGTCACCGCCTGGCAGCCCGGCCGCCTGCTTGCCTTCCGCGTCGTCGCCCAGCCCCCCGCGATGGAGGAGATGAGCCCCTATCGCCGTGTCCATGCGCCACACGTGCACGGCTATTTCGACACGGGCGAAACCCGTTTCCGCCTCGCCCCCCTGCCCGGCGGCCGCACCCGCCTGACGGTGGAGGCGGATCACATATTGCGCATCAACCCCGTCCCCTACTGGGGTCCGATCGCCCGCTGGGCGATCGCGCAGAACCTCGACCGCGTGCTCGCCGACGTGCGGATCAAGGCCGAGGCTCACCGGCCCCCGCCCGTCCTTGCGCTCGCCGCGAGCAACCAGGGCAGTCGTAGAGCTGGCCTAAGTCACGCATCCACCCGGACGCCTTGACATCACGAACCATATAGGCTATATGCTCGCCCACGTTCCAACCTAGCAAGTGGAGCGAGC
>CBDUBN010000181.1:0-2566 GCA_965365395.1 uncultured Sphingomonas sp. | reverse complement strand
TCGAGTAGGAGAGGCCCTCCAGCCCGTCGATCATCTGCTCGGCGTCCTTGGTGCCCAGCGTCGTGGTGCAGATCGCCTGCGTCTCGCCGCGGGTGAACAGCGCGGAGCCGTGCGTGCGCGGCAGGAAGCCCGCGACCGCCTCGATGGGGCGCACCTGGGTGGTGGTGCGGCCGTCGATGCGCGTGCCGTCCTTCAGGATCGCCTTGCGGACGATGTCGCTTTCCAGCTTCTTCACGAGCTTGAGCTTGCCCATGTAGCCGGCGGGGTCGGTCGCCTCGATCTCGGCATAATGTTCGCGGGCACGGGCGCGCGCCGCGTTGATCGCATTCTGCCGCTCGGACTTGTTGGTCAGGCGATAGGCGGCGGCGAGATCGTCGCCGATGACGCCGCGCAGCTCGTCGAGCGCCGCGGTCTTGTCGGTCGCCGCGGCCAGATCCCACGGCTCCTTCGCCGCCTGCTCGGCCAAATCGATGATGAGATTGGCGACCTTCTTGCACTCGTCGTGCGCGAAGATGACGGCACCCAGCATCACCTCCTCGGGCAGCTCGCGCGCCTGGCTTTCGACCATCATCACCGCATTGCCGGTGGCCGCGACGACCAGGTCGAGCGCGCCCGCGGCGGCCTCGTCCTGCTTTGGATTGAGGGTATATTCGCCGCCCTCATAGCCCACGCGCACCGCGCCGATCGGACCCATGAACGGAACGCCCGAAATGGTCAGCGCGGCCGACGCGGCGATCATCGCCAGGATGTCGGGCTCGCACTCGCCGTCGAACGACAGCACCTGCGCGATCACGTTGATCTCGTTGTAGAAACCTTCGGGGAACAGCGGACGGACGGGACGATCGATCAGCCGCGAAACCAGCGTTTCCTTCTCGGTCGCGCCGCGTTCGCGCTTGAAGAAGCCGCCGGGGATGCGGCCGGCCGCAAAGAACTTCTCCTGATAGTGGACGGTCAGCGGAAAGAAGTCCTGGCCTTCCTTGACCGACTTCGCCGCGGTCACCGCGCACAGCACCACGGTCTCGCCATAGGTCGCGAGGACCGCGCCATCGGCCTGGCGCGCGATCTGCCCGGTCTCGAGCGTCAGCGTCTTGCCGCCCCACTGCATGGAAACGGATTTCTTGTCGAACATGCTCATCTGATGTCACCCGCTCGCCGGATTGCGACCGCGGGGCCTCTTGTAGTGGCAGACGGAACCGGCCTGCGAGCGGTGCGGGGCTGCTTTTCGCCCCATGGCCATCCCCGCCGAACGCGGGAAGAGCCCCTTTGAAACCCTGTGCTCCTGCCCTTCGACTGCCTTGCGGGCGCTCAGGATAAACTCAACCAAAGGTTGAGGCAGGAGCCCATCACCTGTTGTTGCGAATGGAATCGCCCGGTGATGGATCCCCGCCTGCGCGGGGATGACGCAAATGCAAAACGGCTCCCCGATGGGGAGCCGAGCATTTACGTCACTTCCTCAGACCGAGCTTCGCGATCAGCGCGCTGTAGCGATCGCCGTCCTTCTTCTTGAGATAGTCGAGCAGCGAGCGCCGCTTGTTCACCATCATCAGGAGCCCGCGGCGCGAGTGGTTGTCCTTGTGGTGCGCCTTGAAATGGTCGGTCAGCTGGTTGATCCGCGTGGTCAGGATCGCGACCTGCACCTCGGGCGAACCCGTGTCGTTCGCGCCCTGGGCGTTGTCGCGGATGACTTCGGCCTTTTTCTCAGCGGTGATCGTCATATGCTTCTTCCACGGTATCGAGCCTAGAGATTGAATCCGCGGGTCACCGCCAGTTGCCCGGCACGGGCCCCGACCAGCGCGACCGGCACGGTGCCGTCCATCGCCAGATAGGTCCCGTCGTTCACGGATGCCCGGAAAAGCGTGCCGCCGTGGCGGAGAACCCTTGCCTCGCCGGGTGCGAGAGGAAGAGCCGGGATACCGTCCAGCCCTGCCTCCAATGGCAAGAGATGCGCTTCTAGGCCGCGGGCCATAGCGGCATGGGCCAATAAGTCCAGCGATATCGCGCGGTCGAGCCCGAACGGCCCCGCGCGCGTCCGCCGCAGCATCGATACATGCCCGACCGTCCCGCAGGCCAGCGCGATATCGCGCGCGAGGCTGCGAATGTACGTGCCCTTGGAAACGTGCGCGGTGAGGGTGATGGTGCCCAAGCGCGCCGCCCTTTCCTCGTCATCCCGAACTTGTTTCGGGATCCAAGGGTACGGCGCTGCAGATGCCGAAACGAGTTCGGCATGACGAATGGTCAGATCATGCACCGTCACGCTGCGCGCCGCCATCGCCACCGCCTCGCCCCGTCGCGCGCGATCATAGGCCCGCTCGCCATCCACCTTCAGCGCCGAATAGACCGGTGGCACCTGCTCGATCGCGCCGGTGAAGCGTGGCAGAACCGCCTCGACCTGCGCCAGCGTTGGCCGGACGTCGCTCGTCGCGACCACCGCCCCTTCGGCGTCCAGGCCATCGGTCTGCGTGCCGAAGCGGATCGTGAAGTCGTACCACTTGCTCGCATCGAGCATGCGGCCCGCAAGCTTGGTCGCCTCGCCCAGCGCGATCGGCAGCACGCCGGTCGCCAGCGG
>CBDUBN010000180.1:0-2572 GCA_965365395.1 uncultured Sphingomonas sp. | reverse complement strand
CGACCATGCCGACATTGACCCGCGCGGCGAACTCGCGCGCGGCATGGCCGTTGCGGGTGAAGATGGCGACGCCGTTGCCGTACTGGTGGGCGCTGGGCAGGGCGAGCGCTTCTTCGAAACTGGCGGCGCGAACCATCTGCAGCACGGGTCCGAATATCTCCTCCTTGTAGCTTTCCATCTCGGCGGTCACGCGGTCGAACAGCGTCGGCCCGATGAAAAAGCCGTCCTCATGCCCCTGCAGCGCGAAGCCACGGCCGTCGACGACGAGCTCGGCGCCCTCGTCGATGCAGGTTTGGATCCAACCTTCGACCTTCGCCTTGTGCGCGGCGGTGACGACCGGCCCGTAATGCGCGTCGGCATCGGTCGACACGCCCACGCGCAGCGCCTCGATCGCCGGGATCAGCTTGGCGCGCAGCCGGTCCGCGGTCTCGTCGCCGACCGGCACGACGACCGGCAGCGCCATGCAGCGTTCGCCCGCCGAGCCGAAGGCAGCGCCGGCGAGGTCGTTCACCACCTGGTCGAGATCGGCGTCGGGCATGACGATGCCGTGGTTCTTCGCGCCGCCCATCGCCTGCACGCGCTTGCCCGCCGCGACGCCGCGATTGTACACATAATGGGCGATGTCGGACGATCCGACGAAGCTTACGGCGCCGATCGCCGGATGGTCGAGGATGGCGTCGACCATCGCCTTGTCGCCATGCACCACCTGGCAGATGCCGGCGGGCAGGCCTGCCTCCAGGAACAGTTCGGCGAGCCGCACCGGAACGCTTGGATCGCGCTCGCTCGGCTTGATCAGGAAGGCGTTGCCGGTGGCGATGGCGACGCCGCTCATCCACAGCGGGATCATCGCGGGAAAATTGAACGGCGTTATCCCCGCGCCGATGCCGATCGGCTGGCGCATCGAATAGACGTCGATGCCGGGGCCGGCGCCCTGCGTATATTCACCCTTCAGTACGTGCGGGATGCCGCAGCAGAATTCGATGACCTCCAGCCCGCGCTGGATATCGCCCTTGCTGTCGGCGATCACCTTGCCATGTTCCGAGCTCAGGAGATGCGCGAGCTCGTCCATATGCGCCTCGACCAGCCGCTTGAACTCGAACATCACGCGCGCGCGCCGCTGCGGGTTGGTCGCCGCCCAGGCCGGCTGCGCCGCCAGCGCCGCCTCGACCGCCACGTCGAGCACGCCTGCATCGCCCAGCGCCACGCGCGCCTGCACCGCTCCGCTGTTGGGATCGAACACGTCGCCATGCCGCGTCGCCGCGGGCACGCTGCCGTTGATCAGATGGTCGATGGCGCGCAACATGGGTCTCCTTGGGGCGAGGTCTTGAGGTGGCTGTTAGCGATGATGCGCGGGCAAGGAAACCGGGCGCGCGCTAGAGGTCGGGCAGCTTCTGCTCGGCCTGGCCCCAGCCTTTCAGGTCCGCGCCTCCGGCCCGCTCGATCAGCGCGGCCACATCGTCGATCGAAAAGGCGTTGGCGCGGTCTATGCCGCCGAACTCGTTCCAGCTGACCGGCACCGCCACCGGCGCACCGACCCGCGCGCGCGCCGAATAGGGCAGGATCGCGGTGCTCCCGCGCTGGTTGCGCAGCCAGTCGATGAAGATGCGCCCCTTGCGCTTCGCCTTGCTCATCGTCGCAACGAACCGCTCGGGCTCACTCAGCGCGAGCGCGGAGGCGAAGCGGCTGGCGAAATCCTTGTGCGCCGCCCAGTCGTGCCCGCGCGTCAGCGGCACGACCACATGCACCCCCTTGCCGCCGGACAGCATGGCGAAGCTGGTCAGTCCGATGTCCGACAGCCGGTCGCGGATGTGTGTCGCGGCGGACTGTACCGCGCCATAGTCCAGCCCCTCGTCGGGATCGAGGTCGAACACCATGCGGTCGGGCCGCTCGACATCGTCCACATGGCTACCCCAGCCGTGGAATTCGATACTGCCCATCTGCACGCAGGCGAGGATGCCGTCGGCCGTGTCGACATGGATGTAATCCTCCGATGTGCCGTCCTTCTCGCGGATCGGCACCTGGTGGACATGCTCGCCGAACGCGCCGCTGTCGTGCTTCTGGAAAAAGCATTGCTTGCCGCGCCCCTGCGGACAGCGAACCAGGCTGACCGGGCGGCGGGCGAGCTCGGGCAGCATCAGCGGCGCGATCGCGGCATAATAGTCGGCGAGCTGACCCTTGGTCTGCCCGGAATCGGGAAAGATCACCCGCTCGCGGCTGCTGATCGTGATGCGGGACGCGTGCTCTGCCGGCATCTTGGCGGGCTTCTCTGGCGTCACCGCCTCTCCGGGCTTGTCCTCGCGCAGCCCCAGGAAACTGCCGTGGCGCACGCGCCCGTCGCCGGTGAATTCGGCAAAGGCCACCTCGGCGACCAGCTCGGGCCGGATCCATGCCGCGCCCCGCGACTCGGGCCGCGGCACCTCGGCGGGCGGCCTGTCGGTCGCCAGCGGCGCCATGCGACGCGCCAGCGCCTCCATCGTTCCGGCGTCGAACCCGGTGCCGACCTTGCCCTTGTAGAGGAGCGTCCTGCCCTCCCACTGGCCGAGCAGCAGCGAGGCGAAGGCGCGGCCCCGCG
>CBDUBN010000179.1:0-2631 GCA_965365395.1 uncultured Sphingomonas sp. | reverse complement strand
ATGCCGCGCTGCCAGGTGGCTTCCTCGAACAGGTCGTCGTACATGCGCCGCCCGCCGATGCCGAACGAGCCGCTTTCACGGCGACCTTGTTCCTCGACCACGATCGATATGTTGAGCCGGACGAGCGGGCGGACGTCGGTGGCGACGAACCCGTCGGCACGGACGATCTCCACCACGCTCCACGAGCCGGCGAGGCTGACCGAGACCTGGCGCACGCGCGGATCGCGGGCCCTGGCGGCGGCATCCACCGCCTGGCACAAGCCGACCTTGCGCTCGAACGGAACGAGATCGAGCGGGTTGGCATCGCTGTAGAGATGCGCGTTCGTGCGCGGCGGCGGCGCCGCGGGCGGCCCCTTGGCGGGATCGATCAGTCGCAGTACGTCCATCGAGCGCCGGATGGCGGACGCGCTGATTTCCCCGGCATGCGCGAAGCCCGTCATCTCGCCCGAGACGCTGCGCAGGCCGAAGCCGGAATCACTCGAATAGTCGGCGGTCTTCAGTTGCCCGTCGTCGAACCCCAGCGACTCGCTCAGGCGGTATTGCAGGTAGAGTTCGCCGTCGTCCGCGGCGCGCAGCGCCTCGGCCGCAAGGGCCCGCGCCTCGTCCGGGTCGAGCGCGTCTTCGCGGTAGAGGAAACGGCGCGGATCGGTGATGGCGGTCATCGCGCCGATATGGGGCGCGGGCGCGCTAAAGGCCAGAGCTGCTGTCGGGGCTCTGGTCGTGGCCGTGGTTCGGGCCATCCGCGCCGCCGGGCGCATCGGCGACGCTGCCGGAGAGCACGAAGCGCCGGTCGCAATAGCCGCAATCGACATAACCGACCTCCGGCTCGATCTGCAGCCAGACGCGCGGATGGCCGAGCGCGGTGCCGGCGACATCGCTGGCGCCCATGCACGAGACGCGCGCGCTGCTCGTCCGGACGATTTCGGGGGGCGGGATCATGCGCCAGCGCCTAGCAACGCGGGCGCCGCGCATCAATCACAGATAGATTACGGTGACGCTGAACGAGCCGCTGTAATCGCCCTCCGCCTGGTTTGCGCCCACGTTGAGGACGCCGCCGACGCGGATGGTGGAGACGCCGCCGGGTCCGAACAGGCGCAGCGTCGGCCCGTCGAGCATCAGCGCCGAGACCGGCATCGTCGCCCCGCTGCCGTTGCCCAGCGTAGGCGCGGGACCCAGCGCGACGATATGCACGCGGTTGATGACGCCGGTGGCCACGAAGGTCGCTGGCGCCGGGCTGCCCCCCGCCGCGACCGTGCCGCCGCTGACGGTGCGCGCACCGGTGGCGGGGTTGAGGGTGACGGTGCCGGCGGCGGTGCCGCGCACGAGCGTGCCGAAATCGAGGTCGCCGGTGTTGACGATCGACAGCGGGTTGAGGATCAGCGCCCTGCCGGTCGCGGGTTCGACGACCTGCGCCGTGGCCGGAGCGGCAAGGGCGCAGGCGAGAGCGGCCACGCCGAGGCGACGGCACAAGATGGGGTGTCTGGTCACCCGGCAGCGTTAAGCGCGCGGGGTTTAAGCCGGGGTCTTAAAGCGCGGTAAAGCGCGCGCTAACCAGCATCACTGATAGTCGAGCGTGATCGAGAAGGTGCCGCTGTAGGTCCCGGCCGCCTGGTTGGCGCCCACGGCGAGGCGCGCGCCGACGGGGAAGTTGAACTGTCCGTTGGTCGAGGTGATGCGAAAGCGCGTCGGCGCGGTCGAGAGGATCGCGCTGGGCGTGGAGCCGATCTCGAACTGCGACAGCGTCATCGGCGCGCCGATGCCGGTAAGCTGGATCGTGTTCGACGACACCGTGATCAGCACCTGCTGGTTGAAGCTGCCCATGCCGGCGAAGCGCGCGGGCTGGTGGGTGGAGCCGACCACGGATACGCCGCCCGTGACGGTGCGCGTGCCGTCGGGCAGGATGCGCACCACGCCAGCCGTCGGCCCAGGGACGATATCCCCGAAGTCGAGATCCTGGACACGGAAGAAGGACAGCTGGCGCAGCACGATGCCCTTGGCCTCGCCCTGCCGCGTACCTGTCGGCCCCTGTGTCTGCTGCGCCGCGGCCGGCGCGGCGCATGCCATGCCGGCCGCGAACGCCGCGGCGAGGAGGCACGATGCCGGAAGGCGCGCACGGATCCGCGCTCGATATGGTCTGGTCCCCATGCGTCGCCCTCTAGCGACAAGCCCTGCAGGGAATGTGAGCCGCTATGGTTAGCGGCAAGTTTACCTTTGGCGCGGTGCCCGTCGCGGGTTAAGCGGTGGCCATGACCGATGCCATCACGCTCGACGCGCTTTCCAAAACCTATGCGGGGGGCAAGCGCGCGCTCGACGACGTCAGCCTGCGCATCCCGCGCGGCAGCATCTACGGGCTGCTGGGCCCCAATGGCGCGGGCAAGTCGACGACGATCAACATCCTGTCGGGCATGGTCAGGAAGACGTCGGGCCGGGCGAGCATCTGGGGTTTCGACATCGATGCGCATCCGCGCAACGCGAAGGCGTCGATCGGCATCGTGCCGCAGGAGATCGTGTTCGATCCCTTCTTCACCCCCTTCGAGACGCTCGAGCTGGTCGCCGGCCTGTACGGCGTGCCCAAAGGCAAGCGGCGGTCGATGGAGCTCCTCCGCGCGGTCGGACTGGAGGCACAGGCCG
>CBDUBN010000178.1:0-2649 GCA_965365395.1 uncultured Sphingomonas sp. | reverse complement strand
GCCGATCCTGCACGTCAACGGCGACGATCCGGAGGCGGTGACCTTCGCCTGCAAGGTGGCGATCGATTTCCGCCAGAAATTCCACCGCGACGTCGTCATCGACATGTGGTGCTACCGCCGCTTCGGCCATAACGAGGGCGACGAGCCCAGCTTCACCCAGCCGCAGATGTATGCGGCGATCCGCGCGCATCCGCCGGTCTCGCAGCTCTACGGCGCGCGGCTGGCGGCCGAGGGCGTGCTGACCGACGGCGATGCCGATGGCCTGCGCACGGGCTTCATCGCGCGGCTGGAGGAGGATTTCGGCGCGGCCGGGAATTACAAGCCGAACAAGGCGGACTGGTTCGCCGGCCGATGGTCCGGCCTGCACGCCCCCGCCGATCCCGAGCACGCCAGGCGCAACATCCCGACGGGCGTCTCCGACAAGCTGTTCGACGCGATCGGACGCACGATCACCACGGTCCCCGAGGGGCTGGCGGTGCACAAGACGCTGCGCCGCGTGATCGACGCGCGCGCCGCCATGGTCGCGGCCAGGGACGGCGAGGTGTTCGACTGGGCGACCGCGGAGGCGCTGGCGTTCGGAACACTTCTGTCCGAGGGCTATCAGGTGCGTTTGTCGGGGCAGGACAGCGGGCGCGGCACCTTCAGCCAGCGGCACGCGGTGTGGATCGATCAGACCACCGAAGAGAAATATGTGCCGCTGTGCACCGTGCCGCACGGCCGGTTCGAGGTGCTCGACAGCCCCTTGAGCGAGTATGGCGTGCTGGGGTTCGAATATGGCTATGCCATGGCCGATCCCAAGGCGCTGGTGCTGTGGGAGGCGCAGTTCGGCGATTTCGCCAACGGCGCGCAGATCATGATCGACCAGTTCATCGCGTCGGGCGAGGCGAAATGGCTGCGCGCCAACGGTCTCGTCCTGCTGCTCCCGCACGGCTATGAAGGGCAGGGGCCCGAGCATAGCTCGGCGCGGCTGGAGCGTTTCCTGCAATTGTGCGCGGGCGACAATATCCAGGTGTGCAACATCTCGACGCCGTCGAATTACTTCCACGTGCTGAGGCGCCAGATGCTGCGGTCCTTCCGCAAGCCGCTGATTATCATGACGCCGAAATCGCTGCTGCGGCACAAGCTGGCGGTCAGCGGGCGCGGCGACTTCATCGGCGACAGCCATTTCCGCCGCATCATGTCCGACCGCACCCCGCCCGCGGACGGGAGCGTGCGCCGCGTGGTGCTGTGTTCGGGCAAGGTCGGCTATGATCTGATGGAGGCGCGCGACGCAGCAGAACTGACCGACACGACCGTCATCCGCATCGAACAGCTCTATCCCTTCCCCGGCGAGCCGCTGGCGCTGCGCCTGTCGCGCATGCCGGCGCTCGAGGAGGTCGTCTGGGCGCAGGAGGAGCCGAAGAACAACGGCGCCTGGACCTTCGTCGAGCCTTATATCGAGGAGGCGCTGGCCGACGGCGGCCATGCGGGCATGCGCGCGCGCTACGCCGGCCGGGCCGCTGCGGCGAGTCCCGCAACGGGCCTCATGAGCCGGCACCAGACCGAGCAGGCGGCGCTGGTCGCCGACGCGCTGGGCCTCAGCGTGCGCGGCGAGATCCGCCGAACGAAGACGCAGGGCGGCACGACCACGAGTAAACCGGAACAGGCGGGCAAGGCAGGGGCTTGACTATGCGGCGTTGTGCCCCTGCGAAGGCAGGGGCCCATCACCGAACATCAGATGATGGACCCCTGCCTTCGCAGGGGAACGACGGAAGAGAATGAGTATGGCGAGCGAAGTGAAGGTCCCAACCCTGGGCGAATCGGTGACCGAGGCGACCGTCGGCCAGTGGCTGAAACAGCCGGGCGAAGCGGTCGCGGTCGACGAGCCCATCGCCAGCCTGGAGACCGACAAGGTCGCGGTCGAGGTGCCGAGCCCGGTCGCGGGCGTGATGGGCCAGCAACTGGTCAAGGAAGGCGACACCGTGCTGGTCGGCGCGGTGCTCGGCGTGGTCGAGGCGGGCG
This sequence comes from uncultured Sphingomonas sp., assembly GCA_965365395.1. Lineage (GTDB taxonomy): Bacteria > Pseudomonadota > Alphaproteobacteria > Sphingomonadales > Sphingomonadaceae > Sphingopyxis. The sequence goes on along the minus strand of CBDUBN010000178.1, from coordinate 648 downwards.
GCGCGCCAGCCGCCCCCGCGGCGCCCGCCCCTGCCGAGGACGCGCCCGCCCCCGCGCCGCCTGCTCCCGCCGAGGCCGCGCCCGCGCCTGCACCGGCCGCTGCGCAGGCGGCACCTGCGGAGCCGCAGCCCGCGCTCGCCAGCGACGTCACCACCCTTTCGCCAGCCGTGCGCCGCGCGGTGCTGGAACATGGCATCGATCCCGCCAAGGTGAAGGGCACCGGCAAGGACGGCCGCCTGACCCGCGAGGACGTGCTCGAAGCCGCCAAGCGCGCGGGCGAAGCGCCGGCCCCCGCCCCCGTCGCGACGCCTGCGCCCGCTGCTTCCACGCCCGCGGGCGAACGCCGCGAGGAACGCGTCAAGATGACGCGGCTGCGGCAGACGATCGCCAGGCGGCTGAAGGAGGCGCAGGATACCGCCGCGCTGCTGACGACGTTCAACGACGTCGACATGAGCGCGGTGATGGCGATGCGCGAACGCTACCGCGAATTGTTCGAGAAGAAGCACGGCGTGCGGCTCGGCTTCATGAGCTTCTTCACCAAGGCGGTGGCGCTCGCCGTACGCGACTTCCCGGTGGTCAATGCGCGGGTCGAGGGGGACGAGATCGTCTATCACGACTATCTCGACGTCTCGGTCGCGGTCTCCGCGC
>CBDUBN010000177.1:0-2693 GCA_965365395.1 uncultured Sphingomonas sp. | reverse complement strand
ATGACCGTCCCCCGGACGGTCACGTGCTCCGGAAAATTGGTCGGGGAGACAGGATTCGAACCTGCGACCCCCTGGTCCCAAACCAGGTGCGCTACCAGCCTGCGCCACTCCCCGACGCGGCCGCCCTAGGCCCAAGCGCGGCACATCGCAACTAGCCTGCGTCGTCCGCTTCGGCGTCGCCGGTCGTCTCGCTCTCCATGGCCTGCTCCTGCCCGGCGAGCTGTGCGAGTTCCGCTGCCGCCTCCTGCTCCGCCGCGGCGGCCGCCTCGTCGGCGCGCGCCTCGATCTCGTTGGCGCGCGCCTCCAGCTCGGCCGACAGTTTCGACGGGTCGTCGCTCGTCGCGACCGCTTGGGGCGAACCGCATGCGCAAAGCCCGCACATGGCGGCAAAGACGAGCGGCCTTCTCACTGCGGCCCCGCCAATTCCTCGGGTGCATTCGCGAGCAGCGCAAGGGTGACCGTCCAGGCGGCTACATTCTGGGCGAGATCCGCGGGCACGATCTTGTCGAACGTATCGTCGGGGGTGTGGTGCAGATCGAAATAGTCGCTGCCATCCTGCTGCAGGTCGATCAGCGGCACCCCTGCCGCTGCCAGTGCGCCTATGTCGGCCCCGCCACTAGCCTCGCCGTTGCCGGCGGCTATGCCGAGGGGGGCAAGTCCCGCGGCTATACGCGCACGCAGCGCGGCCGCGTCCGACGGTAGCCGAAAGTCAACACGCCATACGCGTCCCGCGCCGAAATCGGACTCGAGCGCGGCCGCGTGCCGCTCTTCCCCATGAGAAGCGGCGTAAGCCCGCCCTCCCCAGACGCCGACCTCCTCGGCTCCGGCCATCAACAGGCGGATCGTGCGTCGCGGACGACCCATCGCCTCGACGCGCTTGGCGGCGGCGGCGATGATCGCGCAGCCCGCCCCGTCGTCGATCGCGCCGGTGCCCAGATCCCAGCTGTCGAGGTGGCAGGCGGCGACGACGATGCCCGCGCCGGCGTCGCGCCCGCGGACCTCGGCGATGACGTTCCCGCTCGGCTGCTCGCCCAGGTTGCGCGGCGTCAGCAACAGCCGCATACGCGCCGGTGTTCGCCCCGCCCGGTCCAACACGCGCTCCAGATTGTCCGCGTCGGGGTTGGAGATCGCACCCGCCGGTATCGGCGTCACCCCTTCGCCGAAATTGGTGTTCCCGGTATGCGGATTGCGGTGGCTGTCGGTGCCGACCGAGCGGATGACGATCGCTGCCGCGCCGCGTCGAGCCGCGCGGTCGGGCCCGGTGAAGCGCACGGGGCCGAAGGCGCCATAGCTCGAGCCATCCTGCGTCCGCCGCATCGCATGGCCAATGTAGACGATCTTGCCGCGTATCATGCTGTCGGGCGCTGCCTCGAACTCGTTCAGGCTGCGAAAGCCGACCACTTCGCCTTCCATGCCCTCGGCCGACGTCGCCCCACTGTTGCCCAGCGCGGTTATGGCCATGCGATGCGGGTATGGCGCGATTAACTCGGCCCGCTCTTCCCCGCGCACCCAGGTCGGCATCATGAACGGCTCGCTGCGCACGTTCGCAAAACCCATGGCGCGCAAGCGGGCGACGGCCCAATCGCGTGCCCGCGCCTCCGCCTCGGTTCCACCCTGCCTTGCGCCGACCTCGGTCGTCAAATCTTCGACGAAATCGAGCGCCATCGTGTCGGTCAGCGCCGCATCGCGTGCGGTGGCCAGTGCGCGCGCGTCTTGCGCGGCGGCGGGCACGGGAAGGGTGAGGGCGAGGATGGCCGCGGACGCGGCAACGCGCAGGCTGTGTTGCATGGCACGAGGCATAACCCGCCGCCTGTGCCCTGCCAACCGCTTCCGCGTCCTTGGCGAAACTTGCCAATCGGGAGCGGCATCCGCTAACGGCGCGGCCAAGTGGCGCGTAACGTTCGCGCCCGCACATCCTCTCCCGGAGCACATGATGGCCGCCCAGTATAGCTATGTCATGAAGGGCATGACCAAGACCTTCCCCGGCGCGCCGAAGCCGGTGCTGAACAATATCAATCTTCAATTCTATCCCGATGCCAAGATCGGCATCGTCGGGCCCAACGGCGTGGGCAAGTCCACGCTGATGAAGATCATGGCGGGCATCGATACCGAGTTCACGGGCGAGGCCTGGGCAGGCGAGGGCATCAGCGTCGGCTATCTGGCGCAGGAGCCCGAGCTCGACCCGACCAAGACGGTCAAGGAGAACGTCATGGACGGGGTCCGCGCCACCGCCGACATGGTCGCGCGGTTCAATCAGATCGGCATGGAAATGGCCGAGGAGGATGCGGACTTCGATGCGCTGGGTGCCGAGATGGCCGAACTGCAGGACAAGATCGACGCCGTCGATGGCTGGACGCTCGACAACCAGCTCGAGATCGCAATGGAAGCGCTGAACTGCCCGCCCGGCGACTGGCCGGTCACCGACCTGTCGGGCGGCGAGAAGCGGCGCATCGCGCTGACCCGGCTGCTGCTCGAGAAGCCGAGCATCCTGCTGCTCGACGAGCCGACCAATCATCTCGACGCCGAAAGTGTCGCGTGGCTGGAGAAACACCTAGTCGATTATCCCGGCAACGTGCTGATGATCACGCACGACCGCTATTTCCTCGACAATGTCGTCAACTGGATCCTCGAGCTCGACCGCGGTCGATACTATCCGTACGAGGGTAATTATTCGACCTATCTCGAGAAGAAGG
>CBDUBN010000176.1:0-2702 GCA_965365395.1 uncultured Sphingomonas sp. | reverse complement strand
TTCGACCTGATCGCCAGCTACAGCCCCTACGACAATGTGACCGCGCAGGCCTATCCGCCGCTCCTCGTCACCGCCGGCCTCAACGACCCACGCGTCACCTATTGGGAACCCGCCAAATGGGTGGCGAAGCTGCGCGCGACCAAGACCGATGCGAACGCGCTGTTGCTGAAGACGAACATGGGCGCGGGCCATGGCGGCAAGTCGGGTCGGTTCGAATCGCTGCGCGAGGACGCGGAGGAACAGGCGTTCATCCTGACGCAGATGGGGCTGGCCTAGACGGGCAAGCCATGCCCGCGCAGCCACGCGCGCGTCGATGCGGCATTGACGAAGACGTGCCCGGCGATGCCGACGCTCTCAGCGCCTTCGACATTGTCGGCGCGGTCGTCGATGAACAATGCGTCCGCCGCATCCAGGCCGAACCGGCGCAGCGCCAGCCGGTAGATCGCCGGGTCGGGCTTGGCGAGCTTTTCGGTGCCGGAGACCAGAATGCCGCGGAAGCGGTCGAACAAGGGCTGGGTCGGCTGGAACATCGCCCAGAACTCGTCCCCGAAATTGGTGATGATGAACAAGGGCACGCCCGCCGTATCGAGTTCCTCGACCAGCGCCACCATGCCGTCGACCGGACCCGGAATGGTCTCATTGAAGCGCGTCGCATAGGCGCGGATCAGCGCCGCATGGTGCGGAAACGCGGCGACGCGTTCCTCGATCATCCCGGCGAGCGGCCGGCCTTCGTCATGCTGGAAATGCCATTCGGGCGTCACGACGGTCGTGACGAACCGCTCCAGCGCCGCCTCGTCCGGGATCAGCTTCGCGAACAGATACCGCAGGTCCCACCGGAACAGCACGCGGCCGACATCGAAGATTACCGCCTTCGCCATGCGCTCGCCCCTGTGCACGCAAAAACCGCCCCGAATCGCTCCGGCGGCGGTTCAGCTTCGATGACCGGCCCGAACCCGGACCGCGCGGGGGTTCAGCCCTGGCGCGCCTTGAACCGGCGGTTGGTCTTGTTGATCACATAGGTGCGGCCGCGACGGCGGATCACGCGGTTGTCCCGGTGCCGGTCTTTCAGCGACTTCAGGCTGTTGCGGATCTTCATGGCGCTTCTCTGCTTCGAATCGATGGACGGCGAACCCAATGGCGAACGCCCGCGGTTCGCGAGGTCGTTCAGGCCGGGTCTGTCGGCGAAGGCGCGCCACTATGGTCTGCCTGCCGCGAAGTCAACGGGAAAGCAGGCGGTACTGCCTTGAACCAGCGATGCGGTCATGCGTTGTCCGCTTGACCTCTTTCGAAAGCTCGTCCCATGCGCCGATCCCGCCATCTTGCCCTAGCCTTCGCCGGTGCGCTTCTCGTAACCGGGTGCGCGACATCGATTCCGCCGGTGGAGGTCACCCGCTTCCATCGCATCGACGCGCCGGCTGCGGTGCCGCAGGGCAGCTTCGCCATCTCGGCCGCGGACATGCGGAACGGCGCGCAATCGCTGCAGGATCGCGCATATCTGGCGGCGGTAGGGCGGGAATTGGAGCGGCTCGGCTATCGTGCGACGGCGGGCGCAGGGGGCCGCGCGGACTATCTTGTTACCGTGACCGTCGACCGGGCCGAACGACCGGACGATGGCCGCGGCGGCGGCGTCAACGTGGGCGTTGGCGGCGGCACGGGCGGCTACCGTTCGGGCGTCGGCGTCGGCGTGGGGCTCGACCTCACGCGGCTGCTCGGTGGCCGGCGCGACCTTGTCGCCACACGCCTGTCGGTGCGCATCGACCGCGCGGGCGAGGCGCTGGCGCTGTGGGAGGGCCGCGCCGAGACCGTCGCGCGCACGCGCACCCCCGCGGCGCAGGACGGGGTCGCCGCCGACAAGCTCGCGCGTGCCCTGTTTGCGGACTTTCCCGGACGGTCTGGAGAAACTATCAGCGTCCCATGACGCACCCACAAATCCACATCTCATCCGCTTTCGATTCCGGCAACATCGTCGTTCACGCCGTCGAGGGCGCCACCGCCACGCTGTCGATCGCCAAGGATCGCGAGTCCGATTTCTTCCAATGGTTCCATTTCCGCGTATCCGCGGCGGCGGATACGCCGGTCGTATTGCGCATCACCGGGCTTGCTTCCTCCGCCTATCCCGACGGCTGGCCGGGTTATGCCGCGCGCATGAGCGAGGACCGGGAAACCTGGGTCTGCGCGCCCACAAGCTATGACCCGGCCGAGGACGGTGGCACCCTCACCATCCGCGCCACCATTGCGGGTGGCATCGCCTGGTTCGCCTATTTCGCGCCTTATTCGATGGAACGGCATCACGACCTTATCGCCGACGCCCTGGGCGCGGACGGGGTCACGCACCGCACCCTCGGCCACAGCCTGGAGGGGCGGCCGATCGATTGCCTGGAGATGGGCGAGGGCAGCAGGCAGGTGTGGCTCTATGCGCGCCAGCACCCCGGCGAATCGATGGCCGAATGGTGGATGGAAGGGGCGCTGGCGATGCTGACGGACCCCGCGAACCCGCACGCGCGGCTATTGCGCCGGAAGTGCCGCATTCATGTGGTGCCGAACATGAATCCCGATGGCTCCGCGCGCGGGCATCTGCGCACCAATTTCGCCGGCGTGAATCTCAATCGCGAATGGCATGAGCCGACCGCGGAGCGCGCGCCCGAGGTGCTGTGCGTGCGCAACGCGATGGACGAGAGCGGCGTCGATTTCGCCATGGACGT
>CBDUBN010000175.1:0-2718 GCA_965365395.1 uncultured Sphingomonas sp. | reverse complement strand
GCTGTTCGCCAGCTTCCTGTTCGGCATCATCTGCGCCTGGAAGTTCAAGGACTAATCAACGCTCGTCCCCCGCTCAAAGCTTGTTGCGATTCATTATCACTTGCACTAGCTTCGCTTTACAAGAGCGGGAGCAGGTGATGCGCGATATCCACTGGCTGATGCGACCCACGCGGGCACGCGATGTCGATCCGTCCGCGATGGCACTGGTCATGGCGACGCGGATCGCGGTCGCCTACCAGCGGCGCGGCGCCGATCCGCTGCCGCACCTCGCGCGGCGCACGGGCTGCGCCGCCGCCGCCGCGAAGTTGCTGCATTGCATCCACGTGACCGGCACCGCGTGGCCGGAACCCTTCTGCCTGTCCCCGCCTTGCTGCCGCAGCCTCAGCCACGACGAAGCGACGCTCGCCGCGCTGGTCGAATCGGTGGTGGCGAACGACCGGCCGGGCTTCGACGCAGCCAGCCGCGATCTGATCGATGAGGATGGACGCGCAGCTATCTGGCGCGAACTGGCCTGCCTTGCGGCGGCCGACAGCTGAGCGGCGGCAACGCCCGCGCCACCTCCGCCGGCCGGTCGGTCGCAACGATCACCACGCCGTTTGCGACGAGGTCCCGAAACTCCGACGGGTCGCCATCGGCCAGCCAGCGGTCGTCGAGCCGCGTGCCCGCGCGGCCCAGCGTCGCGAATATCGGCTCGATGCCCCGCGCGCGCAGTGCCGCGAAATGCGCCGCGTCTGGGTCGCGCGTGCCGGTAAAGGCGAGCAGCCGGCCGGCTTCGACGTCCAGCCGGTCGATCGGATCGCCGGCGAACATCTCCGCGGACACCATCAGCTCGGGCGCGAGCCGCGCCACCTCGCGCGCATCGGCATCGTCATAGGTGATGATGATCGCATGCGCCTCGGCCCGCGCCGCCCGCACCGCGGCGACGACCGTATCGAAGGGCACCCCGCGCTTGACGTCCAGTTGCACGATCGCGCCCGCTTCGCGCGCGAGCCGCAGCGCATCGGCAAGCGACGGCACCCGCGCGCGCGTCACCCGCCCGTCGTCGTCGACCAGCCGCAGCCGCGACAGGCTGCGCCAGCGCTGGTCCTGCGCCCGCCCACGCCCCGTGGTCGTCCGCTCCAGCCGCTCGTCGTGCAACAGGAACAGGACCCCATCGGCGCTCCGCTGCACGTCGATCTCGAGCAGCGCGCGCGGATTGTCCGCCAGCGTAGCGCGCATTGTCTCCAGCGCATTTTCGGGCAGTCCCGGCGCCGGCCCCGCGCGGTGCGCACCGACGACCGCCTCGCCCCGCTCGCGCAGGCAATCGAAATAGCCGGCGAGCGCCGGAGCGGGCGTATCGGGCATCGCGGGCGCGGCGCTGCACGCGGTGGTCAGGAGAGCGGCGGCGAGGAGAGCGCGGGAAACCATCATGGCGCCGCCCTAGCCACGCCGCCCGTCCGCGTCACCCCGGACGTGGTCCGGGGTTGGCATCGCCGACGCGCCACGCCGCCAGCAGCCGAACCCCGCGGGAAGCGGAGCGTCAGCCCCTACCCCTTCTTCATATTGTCGAGCCCACCGACCACGCCCGCCTTCTGCGAAGGCTGCGAGGCATTGCCCTTGGGCGGCTGCTCCTTCTTGGGCTTGCGCGCTTCACGGCTCGATTTCATCTGACCCTTGGCCATGGCACTTCCTTCACGGGCGGATGCCCGAGACAGGTTTAGGCGCTCGATGCCTAACAGGCCAGCGTTACGGGCGACCCTGCGGGAAGTGGTCGACCGCCGACGCTATGCTCACCCAGTCATGCTTGTATCGTTCCCACACTGACCGGATCGGCGGGGGAAAGGACGGGTCGGCGAAGGCACCGACCGGTATGCCCGACATGCCGGGATTTTTGTCGCCGTCCATATGCACGGTCGATCCACAGTCCGGACAGAAATGGGTTCTAAATTGGCCGCCCGCCGCCGTGGCACGCGAATATTCGGTCGAGCGCCCTGACACCGCGAGGCTCTCGGTCGGATAATAGACGGCGACGCCAAAAGGCGAGCCCGACCGGCGCTGGCAATCGATGCAATGGCAAGCGACGATGGCAGGGCTCGGTCCCGGACCCGTCACCGTCAATTGCCCGCACTGGCACCGCGCGACGACCGACACCGGCCTAGCCGCCCTTCTTTTTGCGGTGGCTTTCCATGTCCAGCACCGCCGTGTTCCCGTCCTCGGGCAGCAGCCCCAGTCGCCGCGCGACCTCCTGATAGGCTTCGACCTCGCCGCCCAGGTCGCGGCGGAAGCGGTCCTTGTCGAGCTTCTCGTTGGTTTCCATGTCCCACAGGCGGCAGCCGTCGGGGCTGATTTCGTCGGCGAGGATGATGCGCGCCCAGTCGCCGTCCCACAAACGGCCGAACTCCATCTTGAAATCGACCAGGCGGATGCCGACGCCCGCGAACATGCCGCACAGGAAATCGTTCACGCGGATGGCGAGGTCCTGAATGTCGTGCAGCTCGTCCTGGCTCGCCCAGTTGAAGCACGCGATATGCTCCTCCGCGACCAGCGGATCGCCCAGCGCGTCGTCCTTGTAGCAATATTCGATCAGCGTGCGCGGCAGCGCGGAGCCCTCCTCCAGCCCCAGCCGCGTGCAGATGCTCCCCGCCGCCACATTGCGCACGATCACCTCGATCGGCACGATCTCGACCTGGCGGATCAGCTGCTCGCGCATGTTCAGCCGGCGGATGAAATGGTGCGGCA
>CBDUBN010000174.1:0-2767 GCA_965365395.1 uncultured Sphingomonas sp. | reverse complement strand
GGGGGCCGGCGGCGTGGAAATCACCGCCGATCCCGCTGTTGTCGCCCGCGCGGATCGCATCGTGCTGCCCGGCGTCGGCGCGTTCGGCGCGAGCATGGCGGCCTTGTCCGCCGTCCCCGACCTCGTTCCCGCGATGGCGCGCCGGGTATGCGAGGAGGGCGCGCCATTCCTCGGCATCTGCGTCGGCATGCAGTTGCTGGCCGATGCGGGCGAGGAGCATGGCGTTTACGCGGGGCTCGGCTGGATCGGGGGCACGGTGCGCGCATTGAAGCCGGCCGACGCCGCCGCGCGCGTGCCGCACATGGGCTGGAACGGCGTGGAGCCGTGCGGAATGCCCTCGTTGACCGAGCCTGGCGAGGCCTATTTCCTGCACGGCTATGCGCTGGATGATTGCCCGCCGGACGCGGTATCGGCGACCACCGACCACGGTGGCCGCGTGATCGCGGCGGTGCAGCGCGCCAATATCGCCGGCGTGCAGTTCCATCCGGAAAAGAGCCAGCGGTACGGCCTCGCGACCCTCGAACGGTTCCTGGGCTGGCGGCCGTGAGCCTCGTCATCTACCCCGCCATCGACCTGAAGGATGGCGCGGTCGTGCGCCTGGCCGAAGGCGACATGAGGCGCGCCACCGTCTACGGCCATGATCCCGCGGCGCAGGCGCGCGCCTTTGCCGACGCGGGCGCGACGCATCTGCACGTCGTCGATCTCGATGGCGCCTTTGCGGGGGAAAGCCGCAACGGCGGCGCGGTCGAGGCGATCGTCGCCGCCTTTCCCGGCCGCGTGCAGGTCGGCGGCGGCATTCGCACCCGTGCCGCCATCGACCGCTGGCTGGCGCTGGGGGTGGAGCGCGTCATCATCGGCACCGCGGCGCTCAAGGATCCCGAACTGGTGCGCGGCGCGGCGCGCGACCTGCCGGGGCGTATCGTCGTTGGCGTCGATGCCCGCGACGGCATGATTGCGACCGAAGGCTGGGCCGCCGTCTCGGACGTGCCCGCCGCCGACCTTGCGCGCCGCTTCGAGGACGCGGGCGTCGCCGCGCTGCTGTTCACAGACGTCGGCCGTGACGGGCTGCTGAGGGGATGCAACGTCGAGGCGACGGTCGCGCTCGCTCGCGCCGTCTCCATCCCGGTCATCGCCTCCGGCGGGGTCGCGGGTATCGAGGACATACACGCCCTTGCCGCACATGTGGGCGATCGTATCGAAGGCGTAATAACCGGCCGCGCGCTCTATGATGGCCGGCTCGATCTCGCCGAGGCGCTCGCCGTTGCGGCAGGAGGCCGCACCCCATGACGGTGCGCGTGCGCGTCATACCCTGTCTCGATGTGGCCGACGGCCGGGTGGTGAAGGGCGTCAACTTCGTTGATTTACGCGACGCAGGGGACCCGGTCGAAGCCGCGCGCGCCTATGACGCGGCCGGCGCGGACGAGCTGTGCTTTCTCGACATATCGGCGAGCCATGAGGGGCGCGGCACGCTGATCGACACCGTCGCGCGCACCGCTGCGGTATGCTTCATGCCGCTGACCGTGGGCGGCGGGGTGCGCAGCGCCGAGGACGCGCGCGCGCTGCTGCTCGCCGGCGCGGACAAGGTGGCGGTCAACAGCGCGGCGGTCGCGCGGCCCGCGCTCGTCGCCGACATCGCGATGCGCTTCGGCAGCCAATGCTGCGTCGCCAGCATCGACGCGAGAGCGGTCGAACCGGGACGGTGGGAGATTTTCACCCATGGCGGGCGCACCGCCACCGGCATCGACGCTCTGGAATATGCCGTGCGCATCGCCGCGCTCGGCGCGGGCGAGCTGCTCGTCACCTCGATGGACCGCGACGGCACGCGCGACGGCTACGACCTGGACCTCGTGCGCGCGGTCGCCGATGCCGTGCCGGTCCCGGTAATCGCCTCGGGCGGGGTCGGCAGCCTCGATGATCTGGTGCGCGGCGTGACGCATGGAGGCGCGAGCGCGGTGCTCGCCGCATCGATCTTCCATTTCGGTGAGGCGAGCATTGGCGACGCGCACGCCGCGCTCGCCGCCGCCGGCCTGCCGGTGCGCGTGCCCGCCGCCACGCCGGGCGTTGACAAGCCGGCTGCGGCGGGCTGACACGACGGGCCATGGCCGACCGCTTCGCCAGCCTCGAAACCGTGATCGCCCAGCGCCTCGCCGCGGGCGATGCCGACGGAAGCTATGTCGCGCGCCTCGCCGCGGGCGGCGTCGCCACGGTGGCACGGAAAGTGGGCGAGGAGGCGGTCGAAACGGTCGTCGCCGCGCTCGGCGAAGGCGACGGCGCGCTGATCGGCGAGGCGACCGACCTGTTGTTCCACCTCACTTTGCTGCTGCACCTGCGCGGCCTGACGCTGGACGATGTCGCGGCCGAACTCGCGCGCCGGGAGGGAACCTCCGGTCTCGTGGAAAAAGCCGCCAGGAAACCCTGACATGCCCATCGATCCTGCCCAGCCCTATGATCCGGGCAATATCTTCGCCCGCATATTGCGCGGCGAGATCCCCTGCCGCGAGGTGTACCGCGACGCGCATGCGCTGGCCTTCCACGACATCGCGCCCGCCGCGCCGCAGCATATCCTGGTCATCCCCACCGGTGCCTATGTGAGCTGGGACGATTTCTCCGCCCGCGCGAGCGATGCGGAGATCGCTGGCTTCGTGCGCGCGGTGGGTCTGGTCGCGCGCGAAGCGGGTCTGGTCGAGCCAGGCTACCGCCTGCTCGCCAACATCGGTCGTGACGGCCATCAGGAGGTGCCGCACCTCCACGTCCACATCCTAGCCGG
>CBDUBN010000173.1:0-2820 GCA_965365395.1 uncultured Sphingomonas sp. | reverse complement strand
CCTTCACCGGCATCGCGGGGATCAAGCCGACCTATGGCCGCTGCTCGCGCTGGGGCGTCGTCGCCTTCGCTTCCAGCCTCGACCAGGCGGGACCGATGGCACGCGACGTGCGCGACTGCGCGATCATGCTGGAGGCAATGGCGGGCTTCGATCCCAAGGACGCGACCAGCCTCGATCTGCCCGTGCCGGCATGGGAGGCGGGGCTGAGCGCCGACATGCGCGGCCTTCGCGTCGGTATCCCGCGCGAGTATCGCATGGACGGCATGGATGCCGAGATCGCGGCGCTGTGGGACCGCGGCATCGCCTGGATGCGCGATGCGGGCGCCGAGATCGTCGACGTCAGCCTGCCGCATACCCGCTATGCGCTGCCCGCCTATTATATCATCGCCCCGGCGGAGGCCTCCTCCAACCTCGCGCGCTACGACGGCGTGCGCTATGGCCTGCGGCAGGCGGTCGACGGCGCGGGGCTGCAGGAAATGTATGCCGCGACGCGCGCCGCCGGGTTCGGCGCGGAGGTCAAGCGGCGCATCCTCATCGGGACCTACGTGCTCAGCGCGGGTTTCTACGACGCCTATTTCACGCAAGCGTCCAAGGTGCGCGCGCTGATCGCCCGTGATTTCGAGGCCGCGTTCGGGCAATGCGACGTCATCCTCGCGCCAACCACGCCGAGCGCCGCCTTCTCTCCCGGCGAACAGTCGGACAATCCGCTCGCCATGTACCTGAACGACGTGTTCGCCGTCCCCGCCAGCCTTGCCGGCCTGCCCGCGATGTCGGTGCCGGCCGGCCTCAACGCGGACGGTCTCCCGCTCGGCCTGCAGATCATCGGAAAGGCGCTCGACGAACAGGGCGTGCTCAACGCGGGCCTCGCGATCGAGCAGCGCGCAGGCTTCGTGGCCAGACCGGAGAAATGGTGGTGACCGGCTATCGCATCACAGGCGCCACCGGCGAGTGGGAGGTCGTCGTCGGCCTCGAGGTGCATGCGCAGATCGTGAGCCGGGCCAAGCTGTTCTCCGGCGCGGCGACCGCGTTCGGGGCCGGGCCGAACACGCAGGTCAGCCTGGTCGATGCAGCGATGCCGGGAATGTTGCCGGTGCCGAACGCGGAATGCATCCGCCAGGCGGTGCGCACGGGCCTCGCCATCGACGCCACGATCAATCGCTGGAGCCGGTTCGACCGCAAGAACTACTTCTACGCCGATCTGCCGCAGGGCTACCAGATTTCGCAGCTCTACCATCCGTTGGTGGGCGAGGGCGCGCTGACGATCGAGGCGGACGAGAAGGCGGGCATCCCGGAGGCGAAGCGCATCGGCATCGAGCGCATCCATGTCGAGCAGGATGCGGGCAAGCTGATGCACGACCAGCATCCGTCGATGTCCTATGTCGACCTCAACCGGTCGGGCGTGGCGCTGATGGAGATCGTCAGCCGTCCGGACATGGCTTCTCCTGCCGAAGCAGGCGCTTATGTGCGCAAGCTCCGATCGATCCTGCGCTATGTCGGTTCGTGCGACGGCAATATGGACGAAGGATCGATGCGTGCCGACGTCAACGTCAGCGTGCGGCGGCCGGGCGGGGAGCTCGGCACGCGCACCGAGACCAAGAATGTCAATTCGGTGCGGTTCATCGAATCCGTCGTCGAAAGCGAGGCGCGGCGACAGGTTGCGCTGATCGAGGCTGGGGAGGCGGTGGTGCAGGAAACCCGCCTCTACGATCCGGACCGCAACACGACGCGGTCGATGCGTTCCAAGGAGGATGCGCACGACTATCGCTATTTTCCCGATCCTGACCTGTTGCCGCTGGAATTGACCGAGGCCTTTATCGAAGAATGCCGCGCGAGCCTGCCCGAGCTGCCCGACGTCAAGCGCGCGCGCTACCGGGCGCTGGGCATCGGCGCCTATGCGACCGGGGTGCTGACCGCCGAGGTGGAGGCGGCGCGCTGGTTCGACGCGCTGCTCGATGGCGGCGCGAGCCCGGTCGCCGCGGCGAACTGGGTGACGTCCGAGCTGTTCGGCGCATTGAACCGCATGGGCCGCGATATCGGTGACAGCCCGATCGCGCCGCGCCAGGCGGCCGAGCTGCTCGCGCTGGTGGATGACGGCACGCTGTCGGGCAGCCTGGCGAAACAGGTGTTCGAGCGGATGCTGGAGAGCGGCGACGACGCCGGGATCATCGTCGAGCGCGACGGCCTGAAGCAGACCAGCGACGCCGGCGCGATCGAAGCGGCGGTCGACGCGGTGCTCGCTGCCAACGCCGACAAGGTTGAGCAGTATCGCGCCGGCAAGGAGGCATTGTTCGGCTTCTTCGTCGGCCAGACGATGAAGGCGATGGCCGGCAAGGCCAATCCCAAGCTGGTCAACGAGGTCGTGAAGGCGCGGCTGGGCTAGGGACCGCAGCCGGTCAGGCTCCAGCGCGTTATTTGTCCAGCGGGCCGTCGTTCTCCGACGGCGCATCGTCGCGCTGCGGCGACGGCATCTCGAACCCGATCTTCTGCCCCTCGCCCGGGATCTGGTCGGGCGGCACCTCGTCGGGCCCGCGCCCCGGCTGATCGACATCGCCGCCTTCGCCGGGGTCATAGACCGGTGCGGAAGGCGCAGGCTGCTCGACGGGATCGTTCACCGCGGGCGCTTCGGGCGGCGACTGCGGCTCGATCGTGTCCGGGCCGATGGGGGGCTGCGTCGCCATGCGTCTCTCCTATGCCGTGCAGTGATAGCGCGCGGCGCGCCACTGGGTTCCGCCCGCCCGTGGCCTCGCGCACGCCCTTGCCCTTGCCAAGCCCGCTGGTATAGAGCCGCGCGACCGACGGACCGCCGGGTGATATTGGTGT
>CBDUBN010000172.1:0-2878 GCA_965365395.1 uncultured Sphingomonas sp. | reverse complement strand
CAAGCCCGCTGGTATAGAGCCGCGCGACCGACGGACCGCCGGGTGATATTGGTGTTGTGGCGGGCAGCTTGGCGGGCGTGGCGGAATTGGTAGACGCGCTGGTTTTAGGTACCAGTATCGCACGATGTGGGGGTTCGAGTCCCTTCGCCCGCACCAGCTTCGCCCTGCCGCCTGATCCAGCCTCGCCCCAGCGGTCGGTTCCCATCTTTCGCCCCACTGGCGCGTGACAAGAGAGTTTCGATACCCATGACCCATGCCGAGACGTTGAACGAGGGCCTGAAGCGCGCCTACACGCTGACGATTTCCGCCAAGGACATCGACGCGCGCATCGACAGCGAGCTGCAGGCGATCGCGCCGACGGTGCGCATGCCCGGTTTCCGCCCCGGCAAGGTGCCCGCCAACCTGGTGCGCAAGATGCACGGCCCCGCGCTGGCGCAAGAAGCGCTGCAAAAGAGCGTGCAGGACGGCGTCGACCAGCTGATGCGCGCCGAAAAACTGCGCCCGGCGATGCAGCCGACGGTCGAGCTCGCGGACGGCTACGACACGGGCAAGGATGCCGAGGTGAAGGTCGCGTTGGAGGTGCTGCCCGAGTTCACGGTGCCCGCGCTCGACGACCTGGTACTGGAGCGGTTGACCGTGCCGGCGGACGACGCCGCGGTGAATGCGCAGATCGAGCGGCTGATGGGCCAGTCCAAGCGGTTCGAGGATGCGGCACAGGACCATGCGGCGGCGAACGGCGACCAGGTCGTCATCGATTTCGTCGGCAGCCTGGACGGCGTCGAGTTCGAGGGCGGCAAGGGCGAGGGGCACGCGCTCGAGCTCGGCTCGGGCACCTTCATCCCGGGGTTCGAGGAACAGCTTGTCGGCGCGAAGGCGGGCGACACGCGCACCATCGAAGTCACGTTTCCGGAAGACTATCCCGCGGACACGCTGAAGGGACGCGCGGCGCAGTTCGCGGTGACGGTGCAGGCGGTCAAGGTTGCCGGTGAGAACAAGGCGGACGACGAGTTCGCGAAACAGCTCGGTCTGACCAGCATCGATCAGCTGCGCGAGATATTGAAGGGTCAGGTGGAGCAGGAGCTCAATGGGCTGACCCGCACGCATATGAAGCGCAAACTGCTCGACCAGCTCGCGGCGGCGCACAGTTTCCCGGTACCGCCGTCGATGGTCGAGGCGGAGTTCGAGCAGATCTGGAAGCAGCTCGAGCATGAGGCCGGGCATGAGGCCGATCCGGAAGCGGCGCGCGCCGAGCTGGAGCGCGACCGCGACGATTACCGCGGTATCGCCGAGCGCCGCGTGCGCCTGGGCCTGCTATTGTCCGAGATCGGCCAGGCCAACGGCGTCACGGTCAACCAGACCGAGATGAACCGGCTGACCGCGCAGGCGGCGCAGCAGTATCGCCCGGAGGACCGCCAGCGCTTCATGGAATATATCCAGGGCAATCCGCTCGCCGCCGCACAGCTGCGCGCGCCGCTCTTCGAGGACAAGGTCGTCGACTTCCTGTTCGACAAGGCGAGCATCACCGACCGCGAAGTGACGCGCGAGGAGCTGGAGGCGGCGATCGAGGCCGAGGATGGCGAGGCGCCGCACGTACATGGTCCGGGCTGCGGTCACGACCATGACGAGCCCGCGCCCGCCAAGAAGGCGCGGAAGGCCAAGACCGAGGCGGCGAGCGAGAGCGCGGCGCCCGCGCCGAAGAAGGCGACGAGAAAGGTGAAGGTCGAGCCGACGATCGACGCGACCGAGGTGGTAGCGAGTGGTGACGGCGCGGCCGCGGTCGAGGCTCCGGCCAAGCCCAAGCGGGCAAGGAAGGCCGCCGCGTCCGAGTGATCGGGGCAGGGCGGTGCTGCCGGCCGGCACCGCCGCTTTCCCCCTTGAACCCGCACGGCGCCCGCCCGATGTTAGCGCGACTTCCCGCATCCACCGAGGATCAGACATGACGCTGCTTGGCGACCACGACCCCTTGTCCACCATCACCGACGCGCTCGTGCCGATCGTCATCGAGCAGTCGAGTCGCGGCGAGCGCAGCTTCGACATCTTCTCGCGGCTGTTGCGCGAACGGATCGTGTTCGTGACCGGCGAGGTCGAGGACGGCATGGCGAGCCTGATCACCGCACAGCTCCTGTTCCTGGAATCGGAAAACCCGACCAAGGACATCTACATGTACATCAACTCGCCGGGCGGGGTGGTGACGGCCGGCATGGCGATCCACGATACGATGCAGTATATCCGCCCGCGCGTCGGCACGGTGTGCATCGGCCAGGCGGCGTCGATGGGCAGCTTCCTCCTCGCCAGCGGCGAACCGGGGATGCGGGTCGCGCTGTCGAACGCGCGCATCATGGTGCATCAGCCGTCGGGCGGTGCGCGCGGCATGGCGTCCGATATCGAGATACAGGCGAAGGAAATCCTGCGCATTCGTCGCCGGCTCAACGACCTTTACTGCAAATATACCGGCAAGCCGCTCGAAGAGATCGAGCGGGCGATGGACCGCGACACCTTCCTTGAGGCGGAAGAGGCCAAGGAATTCGGCCTGGTCGATCAGGTGTTCGAGAAGCGGCCGGCGGCAGCGGAAGGCGCGGCGACCTAAACCGCGCAGCCGTCGTCGCGGCGGGGGGCCGACCCTTCGGCGTGCCCGGTTCATTCACCGTTTTGTCTTATTGTATTATCGCCGCCCCCCTTTAGGATGTGCGGCTGACAGGCCGTGGCGCCACCCTGGACGAAAGATTTATGACCAAATTGAGCGGCTCCGATTCCAAGAGCACCCTCTATTGCAGCTTTTGCGGCAAGTCGCAGCACGAGGTGCGCAAGCTGATCGCAGGGCCGACCGTGTTCATCTGCGACGAATGCGTCGAACTGTGCAACGACATCATCCGCGAGG
>CBDUBN010000171.1:0-2893 GCA_965365395.1 uncultured Sphingomonas sp. | reverse complement strand
CTGACTTTTAATCAGTAGGTCGCTGGTTCGAACCCAGCTGGACTCACCATTCTATCCTGTCGGATCAAAGCGCGAAGTCGCCAGCGCTTAGCGGAACCGTCGTGTCGAGGCGGATGAAGAAATCGGCCACGCCGTCGCCGTCGAGGTCGCCCAGCACGAAGCTGCGGTCGCTCAGTATCTCGAGCCGCAACTGGCCCGCAACGCCGCCGAACGCGTCGGTACCGATGAAGGTGAAAGCATCGTCGCCGCCGCCCGCGACCGCGTCGATCGCGGACAGGTCGATGCGGTCGCCCGCCGATGCGTCAAAGTCGCGAATCCAGTCGCCGCTGTCGAAGCCGCCGCTGCTGTCGACGGCGTTGCCGAACACGAACATGTCCGCGCCCGTGCCGCCGAACAACATGTCCCCGCCCGCACCGCCGTTCACAATGTCGTCGCCCGCGCCGCCGTAGATCGTGTCGTCGCCCGATCCGCCGACGATCTGGTCCGCGCCGTCATCGCCGTAGAGATAATCCGTGCCTGCGCCGCCCGAGAGGCTGTCGTCGCCGCTACCGCCGAACAGGCGGTCGACTCCATCGCCGCCTTGCAGCGCGTCAGTGCCGGCACCGCCCGACAGGATATCGTCGCCGTCCAGCCCGTCGAGGATGTCATTGCCGGCGTTGCCGCTCAACGCGTTGCGCAGCGCATTGCCGGTACCGGTGAAATCGCCCCGGCCGTAGTAGCTCACATATTCGACGTCGAGCGGCAGGACATAGCTGCCGGCATAGCTGTACACCTCGTCGATGCCGTCTCCGCCCGAAACGCGGTCGCCAGCTTCGTCGACCAGGATGATGTCGTTGCCGGCACCACCGTTCATCACGTCCGCGCCCGCGCCGCCGTTGATGTAGTCATTGCCGTCGCCGCCGCTCAGCTCGTCGTTCCCGGCTTTGCCCGCGATGCGATCGTCGCTCGCGCCGCCGTCATAGACGTCGCCGACGCGGCTGCCGACGAAACTGTCCGGACCCGCCGTGCCGCTTTCCGCGCGGCCGATCACGATGCTGGTGACGAGCGCGTCATGATCCGAGTTCACTTCGCCGAACAGGGTGTTGCGGTGCACGATGTCGAACTGCGCGCCGTCGCGCAGCGCATTGGACACCAGTATATGGTCGATCTGCTGCGCATTGCCCTCGAAAAGGTAGGAATAGCGCTCCTCGCGCGGCAGCAGGAACGACAGGTTTTCGAGCACCTGTGGCCCGGCCGGCGCGGTGGTGGCGCTGCCCGTCCAGTCGAGTTGTCCGGTCAGGATGCGCAGCGGCTCCTCCGTCTGGAAGTCGTTGAGGTCGCCGGCGACGACGATGTTCGCGGACGCGTTGCCGGCGAGGATCGTGTCGACGAAGTCGTTGACGAGATCGGCCTGGCCCGCCCGGCGCGCCTCGCCCTCGTTGGTCGACGGCTGGATCGCGCCCTGCAGCGGGCTTGACCCGCCCTTCGACGTGAAATGGTTGCCGACGACGGTAACGGTACCGCCGTTGAAGACGAAATCCGCGGCGAGCGGCAGGCGCGCGCCGAAAAAGGGGTTGGACGAACTGGTCGCCTGGTCGGCCGGATCGGTGACCGTGCGCACGCTGCCAGCAACCAGCGTCACGGTGTCCGTGCGATAGAGCATGGCGACGCGGATATTGCCGCCCGGCTCGCCCCCGTTGCGGTCATCGGTGATGAACGGATTGTCGATCCAGCTGTACTGGACGCCTGTTTCGGTGAAGATCGCATCGACCAGCATCTGCAACGTCATGCTGGCCGAAACGACGCTGCTGTTGGTCGCGCCGTCATTGTCCTGGATCTCGTCGAGCACGACGATTCCCGGCGCGCCCATCGCAAAACCGATATCGCGCGCCAGCGCGGTGAAGCGGGCGGCGCCGTCGCCGGGATCGAGGTTTTCGGCGTTGTAGCTGCCGATGGTCAGCCGCGCGGTGCTGCCGAGCAGATTGGTATTGTCGACTACGTTGGTCGATGCCGCCGCCACGGTGACCGCGCTCGTCGCAATGACCTCATAGGCGCCGACGCTGTAGTTCACGACACCGGTCACGTCATTGTAGCGCGTGCCTGGCGATACGGTGGGCACGCCGCCGGGCGTAACCGTCGCATCGATCTGGATCTGGATCTTCTCCGGATTGAAATCGCCGCCGATGCTGTTGTTGACACCGACACCGCCGGCAACCGCGCCCTCGATCGTCAGCACGCTCGTCGAGGCGTTATAGCCTGTCGCCGCGACGTCGGCCCCGTCGCGGCTGGCGACGGTATAGAATTCGTTGAAACTGCTGTTGCCGCTGACCGCGATCGGGTCCTGGATGGTGACGCGCATGCCCTCCAGGCTCTCCCAGAAATCGAGACCATCGGTGGCGGGCTGGAACTGGGCGAAGCCGTCGTCTTCGATGTTTTCCGACGGCGGCTGGATGCCGTCGGGGCCGATGAGGACGGCGGCCGGCAGCGCGACGTTGCTGTTGAGCACGACGATATCGGTCGGCGAGCCAAGCTGCGTGACCGTCAGCCGCTGCGCGTTATTGCCTTGCAGAAATTCGGATACGGTCGCCGTAAGTCTGATCTCCTGGCCGACCGCGACAGTGGGGGCGGAGGATGTGAACACGAAGATCGCGTCGGACGTGGCCGCGTCGCCATCGCCCGACGCATCCTGCAGGTAGAAACCGTTGCTATCGACGGCGGTCACGACACCGGTCGTGCTCACCGACTGGCCGGCGAAGGCGGAACTATGGCCGGCGCCCTGGATGGTATAGATGCGGGTCAGCGCGATATCGTCGTTGAGGATCGTGGCCTGACCCTGTCCGTCGCTTACCGTCGCACCGGTGACGTTGGCGAGGTTGACGAAGAATGTCTCATTGGCCTCGGTGATCGTGTCGCC
>CBDUBN010000170.1:0-2934 GCA_965365395.1 uncultured Sphingomonas sp. | reverse complement strand
AGCAGTGACATATTCCAGTAGCGACCCCGTATCGACGCACCCGCTGGCGAACGCATTGTTCGAAGGCAGCGTCGACTGCGTCAAGCTGCTCGACGTCGATGGGCGGTTGCACGCGATGAACGGCCCCGGTCGCGGCGTCATGGAAATCGATGATTTCGAGGACGTGCGTGGCGCCGACTGGGCAATGCTGTGGCCGGACGTCCTGCGGGACGCGGTCCGGGCAGCGGTGGCGGAGGCGCGGGACGGCGGGATCGGCCGCTTCGCCGGTTTCTGTCCGACGGCCAAGGGCACGCCGAAATGGTGGGACGTGCAGGTATCGCCGGTCCCGGGCGACGACGGGACGCCGGCAATGCTCCTGTCGGTGTCCCGCGACATGACCGCGCAGACCGAGGATCAGCGCATCATCAGCGAGAGCGAGGCGCGTTTTCGCAACCTTGCCGATCACGCGCCCGTCATGATGTGGGTGACCGAGCCCGACGGCTATTGCAGCTATCTGAACAAGCGTTGGTACGACTTCACCGGACAGACCGAGGGGGAGGCGCTCGGTCTGGGCTGGACCAGGGCGACCCATCCCGACGACCAGCAGATGGCCGAGGAGGCGTTCCTGGCCGCCGTGGCCGCGCAAGGCCCGTTCCGTATCGAATACCGCTTGCGCCGCGCCGACGGCAGCTATCGATGGGCGATCGACGCCGCCGCCCCACGCTTCGCCGACGACGGCACCTTCCTGGGCCATGTCGGTTCGGTCATCGACATCGACGAACGGCGCGGGAACGAGGACGCGTTGCGCCGGGCGAGCGACCTGCTGGCCGCCGTGATGGAAGCGGTGCCCGGCGTCGTCTATGCCAAGGACCGTGAGGGCCGCATCATAGCGGCCAACCGCGGCACGGCCGAACTGGTGGGCAAGCCGCTGACTGCGATCATCGGCCACCGCGACAACGAGTATCTCGACGATCCCGCGCAGGCGGCAGCGATCATGGCCAACGATAGCCGCATCATGGGCGAGAACCGGATGGAGGTTGTCGAGGAGGCGGTGAACCTGCCCGACGGCAACGTATCGATCTGGATGTCGACCAAGTCACCCTTCCGCGATGCGGGAGGCAATGTCATCGGCCTGGTCGGATCGTCGGTGGACATCAGCGATCGCAAGCGCGCCGAAGAGCGTCTGCGCGACGAAACGCGGCGGCTGGAGACGCTCAATCGCACGGGCGCCGCGCTTGCCGCCGAGCTCGATCTCGAACGGGTGGTGCAACTGGTGAGCGAGGCCGGGGTCGAGCTGACCGGCGCGCAGTTCGGCGCCTATTTCCATAACGAGATGGACGAGACCGGCGAGCGGTTGCACCTGTTCACGCTGGCAGGCGCCGCGCGCGAGGATTTCATCCGCATGGGCCGCCCGCGCGCCACCGCGATCTTCGGCCCGACCTTCCGCAACGAGGGCGTGATCCGATCCGACAATATCCTCGCTGATCCGCGCTACGGCCAGAACGCGCCATACAAGGGCATGCCCGAGGGGCATCTGCCGGTGCGCAGCTATCTTGCGGTGTCGGTGGTCGGCCGGTCGGGTACGGTGCTAGGCGGCCTGTTGTTCGGGCATCCCGAACCCGCGCGCTTCAACGAACAGCATGAGGATCTGATCAAGGGCCTGGCGGGCCAGGCGGCGATCGCGATCGACAATGCGCGGCTGTTCGCCGAGGTGCAGGAGGCGAACGAAACGCTGGAGGCGCGGGTCGAGCAGCGGACGGCGGAGCTGGAAGCGACACAGGAACAGCTGCGCCAGGCGCAGAAGATGGAGGCGGTGGGCCAGCTGACCGGCGGCATCGCGCACGATTTCAACAACCTGCTGACCGGCGTCATCGGATCGCTGGAGATGATGCAGCGGCGGATGGCACAGGGCGAGATCGAGAAGGTCGAGCGCTATGCGTCGGCGGCGATGACCTCGGCGAACCGGGCTGCGGCGCTGACGCATCGCCTGCTCGCCTTCTCCCGCCGTCAGCCACTCGATCCCAGGGCGGTGGACGCCAACAAGCTCGTTACCGGCATGGAGGAACTGCTGCGCCGCACGATCGGCGAGGCGGTGCGACTGGAGATGGTGACCGCGGACGGCCTGTGGCAGACGCGATGCGACCCGCACCAGCTCGAATCGGCCATCCTCAACCTCGCCATCAACGCCCGCGACGCGATGCCCGACGGCGGTACCTTGACCGTCGAGACCTGCAACGCGCATCTCGACGCCAACTACGCCGCGCGCAGCCGCGACGTCGCGCCGGGCCAATATGTCTGTGTCTGCGTGACCGATACCGGCACCGGCATGAGCCAGGATATCATCGACCGGGCGTTCGAACCCTTTTTCACGACCAAGCCGATCGGCCAGGGCACGGGCCTGGGCCTATCGATGATCTACGGCTTCGCCCGCCAGTCGGAAGGCTATGCCAGAATCTATTCCGAAGTGGGGCAGGGCACGACGATCAAACTCTATCTGCCGCGCCATTATGGCGAGGGCGAGCAGCCGGACGAGCATGGCCCCGTCCCGACCGATCGGCATCGCTCGGAGCATGGCGAGGTGGTGCTCGTCGTCGAGGACGAGACCGCCGTGCGCGACCTCGTCGTCGATGTGCTGGAGGAGCTGGGCTATCGTGCGGTGCAGGCGACGGATGGGCCCGCGGGGCTCGCCATATTGCAGAGCGGGATGCACATCGATCTGCTCGTCACCGACATCGGCCTGCCGGGGCTCAACGGTCGCCAGCTGGCCGATGCGGCGCGCATCGCGCGGCCCGACCTCGCCGTCCTGTTCATGACCGGCTATGCGGAGAATGCGACGCTGGCCAACGGCTTCCTCGAACCCGGCATGCAGATGATCACCAAGCCGTTCGCGGTCGAGGCGCTGGCGGTGCGTATCCGCGAGATGATCGAGCGCGACTGACGGCGCGCGCGAAAGCC
>CBDUBN010000169.1:0-2949 GCA_965365395.1 uncultured Sphingomonas sp. | reverse complement strand
GTGGCATTGGCGCTCGGCCCGCAACGGGGGCGATTAGCTCAGTTGGTAGAGCGTCTCGTTTACACCGAGAATGTCGGCGGTTCGAGCCCGTCATCGCCCACCATTTCAGTTTCAGCCATCGTCCGGGGGACGATGGTGAAACTGAAATCCCGCAGCGAAGCGAAGGGCGCGCCACATCCGCACAGGCTAAAATATCCCCAGGAACTTGCGCCGCTGGCCCTCGCGCTCCTCCTCGCCATCGCGCCCGTCCTCCGAGCGCGCCGTCGTCCCTCTACCCACATCGTCGCGCGCGTCGCCGCCGCGCGTACGCTGGTCGCGGGCGCGCGCCCCGGCGAGGACGGGTCCGCAGGCCGCGGCCTTGGCGTCACCGGGATCGACGAAGGCGATGAGCGCGGCGGGCGGCGCGACCAGCGCAGCGAGGCCCAGCCCCGCCCCGGCGCGGCCGACGAGTTCCGGCGAGATGGCGTCGATTCCCGGCTCCGCGAAATAGCCGGTGACGCCGACCGGCGACTGGCCGGAGAAGAGGCTGAAAGTCTTTGCGTCCGCGCGCACCGCGAGGTCGATCGCTTCGGTGCGGAAGGAGAAGCCGCCGCGGCCGAGCATCACGTTCTTGCGCGTGTCGATGAGGATGGGGTCGGCGGCGGCGATGCCGTTCCGCACGGTGAAGGCGATGAGGCCGCAGTTGATCTGCACCGGACGTTCGAGCTTCTTCTCGAACATCTTTTGCACGAAGGTGCCGATGTCGAGCTCCGCAAGCTGGATGTTGCGCGTCCAGAAGGTGCCGCGCGGCAGGATGAAGACCATGCGCCCGCTGGCATTGGCGAGGCTTTCGCGCACGCTGTTGCCGTTGCCCGCCATCGCGATCCGCGCGCTGACCGTCCCGGTGGTGCCCGATTGTTCGGTGCCGAAGCGCGCGAGAAGACGGCCCATGTTGGTGGGCGACAGGCGGATGTCGTAATCGGTGCGCACCACGGCGGGGCGCGCATCGATGCCGATATTGGCGGTGACGGTGCCGCCGGCGACCGCGAAGCGTAAGGGACGGAAGCGCAGCAGGCCGCGATCGAGGGTCAGCGTCATGTCGATATCGCTGATGGGAAAGCTTTCCGCGCGGACGCGGGCGATGCGGTAGCGCAGCCGTGCATCGAAGCGGCGCACCGCATCGATCCGCAAGGGTGCGTCGGGCAGCACACGCGGGCGCCCCGCGACGCTACGCACCGTGCCGGCGGTGCCCATCGCGTCGAGGCGGCGCGGATCGTAACCGACCCACGGCCCGGCATCGAGGATGTCGAGCACCCGCGTCGCCAGATTGGCATCGATGAAGAGGCGGCCCTGCGGCAGCGACACGGTCATCTGTCCGGCGATGTCACTGGCCCCGAAGACGCCCGACAGGCGGGTGAAGCGCCATTGCCCGTCCCGGAAGGTGAGCGCCGAGCGCAGCCGGTAGCGGCGCGTATCGGGCACCGCGATGCCGGCGAAGTCGAACAGCGTGCCGAGGTTCGGCCCGCGCGCCGCGACGGTCAGGTTTGCGCCCTCGATCTCGGTCGCGCCGGGGAGCGTGCCCGCGATATCGACGCGGTTGCCCGCAGCGCCGACCGTCAGCGTCAGCCGGTTGGCGCCGCCGGCCAGCGTTTCGTTGGGCGAGAGGAGCCCGCCGGCGAGCGTGAACGGCCGCCCGCGACTGGTGCCGCCACCATCGAAGCGGATATCGCTGTCGAAGGCGGTGTCGCGCGCGGTGATGGTTTCAAAGCCGACATCGGCGAAGAGCGCCAGCTGCGGGTCGCGGTAGGAGAGGCGCGTGTCGGCGATGGCGGCTCTGCGGATCTGCGGCAGGTCGAGCGGTTCGGGCGGGGCGTCGGGATCGCCGAAGGTCCAACTGTTGCGGCGACCGCTTTCGTCCCGTTCGAGCGCGATACGACCGCCGTCCAACTCCAGCCGGTTCGCGCGGCGCGTGCCGAACAGCAACGGAAAGGTGGCGATGCGCGCATCGATATGGCGCGCCTCGAAGAAATTGTCGGCCCTTGCCCAGGCGGGGTTGGCGATGGTGAAATCATCGGCGACGAACCTGATCGTGATCGGCGCGAAATAGAGCTGGAAGTCGCCGCCGACCCTGACTTCGCGTTCCAGCACGCTGCTGGCGATCCCCTCGAACGGGCCCTTAAGAAAGCGGCCCTTGGTGACGAACAGGATCAGCCAGACGAGCAGCAGCGTGGCCAGCGTGATCAGCACGGCACGGATGGCGATGCGCAGGGGTCGCGGACGGCGGGCGAGCCAGGCGGGCGACCACAGGTGCCGCCACGGGCCGGACCGCGGCGGCGCCGCGCTGGATGTTGCCGTCTCGACCATCGCGCAGCTGAACCCGCAGCGCCCGCTGCCGGTTGCATTTGGCGCCACCTGCGGCTAGTGGCCGCCGCTTCCGATGCGTGGGCTGGCTGAAATGGGCTGCCAAGACCGGCGCTGTACGGAACTTCAATAGGAGACCGAAATGCCCAAGATGAAAACCAAGAGCGGTGTGAAGAAACGCTTCAAATTCACCGCCACCGGCCTCGTCAAGCATGGCGTGGCGGGGAAGCGCCACCGGCTGTCGAGCCACAACGCCAAATATATCCGCACCAACCGCGGCACCAAGGTGCTGAGCGATTCGGACGCGGGGCACGTGCGCCTGTGGGCGCCGTACGGCCTGAAGTAGGGAGCGCTAGACCATGGCACGTGTCAAAAGAGGCGTAACCACCCGCGCCAAGCACAAGAACATCCTGGAGCAGGCGAAGGGCTATTACGGCCGGCGCAAGAACACCATCCGCGTCGCGCGGCAGGCGGTCGAGAAGGCCGGCCAATATGCCTATCGCGACCGCAAGGTGAAGAAGCGGACGTTCCGCGGCCTGTGGATCCAGCGCATCAACGCCGCGGTCCGCGCCGAGGGGCTGACCTATTCGCAGTTCATGCACGGCGTGA
>CBDUBN010000168.1:0-2969 GCA_965365395.1 uncultured Sphingomonas sp. | reverse complement strand
TCGGCATCGGTGTGCGTGGCGGTATTGAGCATGGCGGCGTCCTTTCGGATTGTCGGCAACGATGATGCCATAAGCTGCGTTCGCGCGAAAGGTCGGGAGATGGAACTTGGCCGTCGCCTGGGGACTGATGGGAAATCGGATCCGGCCCGGCCGCACCTGATCCCCTCCTCGTGCCGGGCGGATCGGGTCGGCGCGGGACACGTCCGGCTTGGCGCGGATCAAAGAAAACTATCGCACGGACTGCTTGTCAACCTTATTGATTGAGAATAGCCCTTGCTTCGCCCGGTCCCTTCCGCCGAGCACGATAGGGAGAAACCGATGCGCCTGCCCGCCGTCCGTGTCGCCGTGCTCGCCGGGGTGGCGATGCTGCCCTGCCGGGCCATTGCCCAGGATGCACCCCCGGCGCCGGCGCAGGCCGATGAGGGTGCGCAAGACGGCGATCTGGTGGTGACCGCGCGGCGGCGAGGCGAGAGCCTGCAGGACGTACCGATCGCTGTGACGGTGGTGGACGGCGAGCAGATCGACAATAGCGGCGCGTTCAACGTCGGACGCCTGCAGCAGCTGACGCCGACGCTGCAATTCTATTCGTCGAACCCGCGCAACACATCGGTCAACATCCGCGGGCTGGGCTCACCGTTCGGGCTGACCAACGACGGGATCGAGCAGGGCGTCGGCATCTATGTCGACGACGTCTATTATTCGCGCGTCGCATCCGCGACGTTCGATTTCCTCGACGTCGCGCAGATCGAGACGCTGCGCGGGCCGCAGGGGACGCTGTACGGCAAGAACACGACCGCAGGCGCGATCAACATCACGACGCGCCAGCCGACGTTCGATTTCGAGGGGCGCGCCGAGGTGACGGTCGGCAACCTCGAATTCAAGCAGGCGAAGGCCGCGATTTCGGGGCCGTTGTCCGACACGATCGCGGCGCGGCTCGCGGTATCGGCGACCAGCCGGCGCGGCACCATCTTCAACGTCACGTCCGACAGATATATCAACGAGCAGGACAATCTGGGCGCGCGGTTTCAACTTCTGTTCCGGCCGTCCGAGACGCTCGATCTGACCCTCGCCGCCGATTATAATCGCCAGCGGCCGGAATGCTGCGCGCAGATATTCGTGGGCACCGGCGCGACGCAGCGCCCGTTGAACCGGCAATATGCAGCGCTGACCGCGGCGCAGAACTATGCCGCGCCGTCGACCGACCCGTTCGACCGGCTGACCGATGTCGATGCCAGCCTGAACGCGGGCAACGAGATCGGCGGGCTCGCGCTGCGCGGCAGATGGGAGGTGGGGCCGGGCACGCTGACCAGCGTCACCGCCTGGCGCTACTGGGACTGGCTGCCCGAGAACGACCGCGATTTCACCGGCCTGCCCATCACCACGCGATCGGAGAATCCGAGTCGGCAGCGGCAGCTTACGCAGGAGCTGCGCTATGCGGTGGATGGCGAACGGTTCGATTACGTCGTCGGCGCCTTCCTCTATCGCCAGACCATCCGTACCCAGGGGCTGCAGGTGCAGGGGCCGGCGGCGAGCCGCTTCCTGCTCAACCCCGCGAGCGCGCTGGCGAACGATCCGAGCGTGCTCGACGGGCTGCGCGCGGACAACGACATCCGGCTCGACAACGACAGCGCCGCGCTGTTCGGGCAGCTGACCTGGAAGGTGACCGACGCGTTTTCGATCCAGCCGGGCCTGCGCGTCAATTACGACAGGAAGGACGGGCTGTACGAATCGATCGTGACCAATGGCGCGGGCCAGCTCGTCACCTTCGCCAGCACCGATCCGCGCATCGTGGCGCAGCGCGGCGTGCTCAGCCCCCAGCGGATCGAGCCCAGCTTTTCCGACTGGAACCTGTCCTACGACCTGACCGCCACCTACGACTTCGGCGCGGACATCCTGGGCTATGCGACCTATGCGCGCAGTTTCAAATCGGGCGGCATCAACCTGAACGGCGTACCGGCGGACGCGGCCGGCGTGCCGATCGCCGCGGCGGCGACGGTGGACCCGGAGACCACCGATCATTTCGAGGTCGGCCTGAAGACGCAGTTCCTGGACCGGCGGGCCACGCTCAACCTCACCGGGTTCTGGACCGATGTGTCCGATTATCAGGCGGTGGTGACCAACGGGCAGCTGGGCGTGCTGCGCGGCTATCTCGCCAACGCCGACGCGGTGCGGGTGCGGGGCGTGGAGGTGGATTCGAGCCTGCGGGCGAGCGACCGGTTCAGCGCCTATCTGCGCGGCGCGTTCACCGACGGCGAATATCGCCGGTTCACCGATGCGCCCTGCCCGCCCGAGCTTTCCGGCGGCACGGTCGCGGGCCCGGGCCAGGTGCCGGGCGCTCCCGGTGTGCCGGGCGCGCTGTCGCCGGCGAACTGCGACATCAGCGGGCAGGACCTGCCCGGGGTGAGCAAATGGTCGGCGTCGTGGGGGGCCGAGTATAACCTGCCGCTCACGCTCCTTGGCGGCGGCGGCTTTGCCTATGCGGGCTATGACGGGACGTACCGGTCGGCCTTTTCCTCCAACCCGTCGCCGTCGGCGTACACGCGGGTGGACGGGTACAGCCTGCACAATTTCCGCATCGGATTCCGCGCCGACGCCGGGTGGGACGTCTATGCCTTTGCGCGCAACGCGTTCGACGAGGACTATTTCGAGCAGCTCGCCGTACCGTCGGGCAACAGCGGGCTGATCGTGGGCCAGCCGGGCGATCCGGCGACCTATGGGGTGACGGTGAAGTTCGTGATCGGGTGATCCCGAGCAGTGCCCCTGCGAAGGCAGGGGCACGGTGTCAGCGGGGTCGCGCTGCCCGCGCGACTTTGCTACCGGCGCGCGCATGCTCTCGATCCTCGATCTCACCGTGCGCCTGGGCGGGCGGACCATCCTCGATGGCGCGTCCGCCGCTCTGCCGCCCAAAGCCCGTGTCGGGCTGATCGGGCGCAACGGCGCGGGGAAATCGACGCTGATGAAGGCGATCA
>CBDUBN010000167.1:0-2991 GCA_965365395.1 uncultured Sphingomonas sp. | reverse complement strand
ACGGGCACGTCGACGATCGTCTCGGTGCGGCGCACGGTGTCGCCTTCGCGGATTTCAGCGTCGGAGCCGAAGATCACGATGCCGACATTGTCCGCCTCGAGGTTGAGCGCCATGCCCTTCACGCCGTTCGCGAACTCGACCATCTCGCCCGCCTGGACGTTGTCGAGGCCGTGGACGCGCGCGATGCCGTCACCGACCGAAAGGACCTGGCCGATTTCGGACACGGTCGCATCATCGCCGAAGCCGGCGATCTGGTCCTTGATGACCCTCGAGATTTCAGCGGCGCGGATTTCCATTGTTCAGCCTTTCATCGAACCTGCGGAGACATGCGGCGGTCAGCCGCGCATCGCCGTGGCGAGCGTGTTGAGACGGGTGCGGATCGAGCTGTCGACGAGGCGGCTACCCACCTTCACGACCAGCCCGCCCAGGATGGCGGGATCGACGGTGAGATTGACCGCGACGTCGCGGCCCAGCCGGCTCTTCAGCTTGGCCTTGAGCGCGTCCACCTGGCCGGCGTCGAGCGGATGCGCGCTCGTCACGTCGGCGGTCGCCTCGCCGCGGTGCGCCGCGGTCATCGAGGAAAAGGCGCGCACGATATCGGCGAGCTTTGCCAGGCGGCGGTTCTGCGCCAGTACGCCGACGAATTTGATGGTCAGCGCGTCGAGCCCCAGTTCGCGCGCGACACCGTCGATGGCGCGCGCGGAATCTCTACGGCTCACCACCGGGCTGGCGACCAGCGCCGTGAGCTCGGGCGACCCATTCAGCGCGTCGCCCAGCCGCCGCATGCTTGCCTCGACCGCGGCGAGGCTGCCCGAATCCTGTGCCAGGTCGAACAGCGCCCGCGCGTAGCGTCCCGCCAAACTTGCCTGCATACCGCCGGAATGCTCCACGCGACCGTTCTTCCCAAAATTGTGTGTCCGGGGGGACATGATTCGCGCTCACTCGACCCGGCACGGATGCAGGGGTGGCGAAGTCGCGGCGCGCCTACCATCGCGTATCGCGCTTTGCAAGGCGGCCGGCGCGCTCTCCCCTGCCAATTCAGGGTGTGCCGGCGGCGCGGCAGCGGCTGACCAGCTCCTCGTTCGGACGGGTCGGGAGGAGCACGGCGATGGCGCGTTCGCGCCGCGTGAGTGCCTCAAGCGCGGCGGGGTCGGCGGTGCAGCCGGGCGCGCGCATGGCGGCGCGTTCGCGGCGTGCCTGCTCCATCGCGGCGAGCGGCATCAGATAGCGGCGCACGGTATAGGTGCCGCTGGCCGGATCGTAGCGCATCCGGCTGATCGTCGCGTCCTGATCCGGTACCAGCGTGCGCGACCATTGGCCGCTCGCGGTCGGTGCATATTGCGTTCGCCCGTTCACGCACCCGGCGGCGTCGATGGTCAAGGCCGTGTCGTCGCCGGCGGACACGGTGATGCGCCCGCGGCTGCGGTCGACGGTGCAGACCAGCGCGCCGGTCAGCGCCGCCGTTGGCGCAGGCCGGTCGCCCGCCCCGCTCTCGGCCAGGCGGACATTGCGCGGATCGGGGCGGAGCAGGAAGACGATCAAGGCAGCCATCGCCAGCAGCACGCCCGCCAGGATCGCGGCGCGGCGCTCGCGCGGGCGACCCTGACCGGCGTACATGAACGCGGCCGCCCCCGCGAGCACCGCGCCGCCGAACAGGACGACGGCCAGCGCCATATATGTTTCGCGGCGCTCCTGTGCGTCGCCTTTCAGCCGTTCGAGCGCCTGCGCCCGTGCCGCGCGCGCCGCCTCGGCACGCTCGGCGGCGATGGCCTCCGCCCGGCGCCCTTGCGCATCGAGCGCGCCGTCGCGGGCGGCGACCTCGGCGGGCGACAGGCAGTCGCTCGTTACGCCGGTGAAGCGTTGACCCGCCTGGATGAGGAAACCGGCGAGCTCGCGCACCGATACGGCGAAGGAGAAGGGCGAATCGCCATCGTCGGCGCGGCTGATGAAGGCGTTGACCCCGACCACGCGCCCGCAGGCATCGACCAGCGGCCCGCCCGAATTGCCGCGCGCGATATCGGCGTCGTGCACCAGCGCATCGACCCCGCCGACGCTGTCGCGCGCCGACACGATACCGTCCGATGCCAGCGGCGCGCGCGGCCGGATGAAATCGTCCATGTTGCGCGCGGTCGCGATATCGACATTGCCGGGGTATCCCAGTGCGAACACGGATTCGCGCGGCGGCACCGGCCCCGTGTAGATGCTCGCGCCCGGCACCCGGCCCTCGACGATCTCGACCAGCGCGAGGTCGCGGCGACGGTCGATGCGTACCAGCCGGCCGGGATAGCTGCGGCTGCCCTCGCTCGGCACGATGCCGATGATCACATTGTCGGGGAACTCCTCGGCATCGCCGACCACATGGGCGTTGGTGACGATGCGATTCGGTGCGACCGCGAAACCGCTGCCATGGCCGAAGCCCACCACTTCGCCATTGACGACCGCCACGGTGACGACGCGCACGACGCTGCGCTCCACCGCGGCGATATCGTCGCGGTCGGCAGGCGGCGGCGCTGGCGGCACGCCTGCCGGCGCGGCGCCGATCAGCAGCAGGCTGAGACAGGCGATGGTGAACCGCAAGGGGTGGGGCAGGCGCATCACTGGCTCCATGAGGGCATTCGATCATCACATGTGCTTTGAACGCATGGTCCGGGACGGCATGGTTTGCAAAGCAGGATAGCGGGGGCCATCCTTGTCCCGAAAGAGCATCGCATGACCAGCCAGGCTTCGCTTTCCACCCCCGCAACGCTCGACGATGCCGACGAGCTGTGGGCCGCCGTACTGCGTCGCGACCGGGCGTATGACGGGCGGTTCGTCACCGGGGTGCTCTCAACCCGCATCTATTGCCGCCCGTCCTGCGCGGCGCGCCATCCGGCGCGCGCCAATGTCCGGTTCTTCACCGATGGGGCAGCGGCGCGGGGTGCGGGCCTGCGCGCGTGCAAGCGGTGCCTGCCCGACGACATCGCGCGGGATGAGGCCGCCGTCGCGAGAGCG
>CBDUBN010000166.1:0-3003 GCA_965365395.1 uncultured Sphingomonas sp. | reverse complement strand
GGCCCCGCGCTGAGCGCGGACGAGCGCGCGCTGATCCGCGATGCCGATCCCGCCGGCTTCATCCTGTTCGGGCGCAATATCGTCGACCGGGCGCAGCTGCGCTCGCTGACCGACGCGCTGCGCGCCGCGAGCGGGCGCGCGGCGCTGCCCATCCTGGTCGACCAGGAAGGCGGACGCGTGGCGCGGCTCGGCCCGCCCGGATGGCCGGCCTTTCCGGCGCCCGCGACCTTCGGCGCGTTGTACGAGCGGGCGCCGATCAGCGCCATCGCCGCGGCGCGCGCCAATGCCGCCGCCATCGCGCTGACGCTGGCCGAGGTCGGCGTCAGCGTAGCGGCGGCGCCCCTGCTCGACCTGCGCCACGCGCACACCCACGGTGCCATCGGCGACCGCAGCTTCGGCGCGCGCGCGCTCGCCGTCTCCGCGCTGGGCCGCGCCACGTTGCTGGGGCTCGCCGACGGCGGGGTCGTCGGCGTGGTCAAGCATCTGCCGGGACTGGGCCGCGCAGGCATCGACAGCCATGCCGCCGTGCCGGTCATCGACGCCGATGCGGCGACGCTGAGAGAGGATTTCGCGCCGTTCGCCGCGCTCGCGCCGACCGCGCGCATGGGCATGACGGCGCATGCGATCTTCGCCGCGTTCGACGCGGCCCTCCCCGCGACGCTTTCTCCCGCGGTCATCGGCAAGGTCGTTCGCGCGATGATCGGTTTCGACGGCCTGTTGATGAGCGACGACATCGAGATGGGCGCGCTGGCCGGCCCGGTACCGGACCGCGCCGCGGCCGCGCTC
The DNA here is from genome assembly GCA_965365395.1 of uncultured Sphingomonas sp. Taxonomy (GTDB): domain Bacteria; phylum Pseudomonadota; class Alphaproteobacteria; order Sphingomonadales; family Sphingomonadaceae; genus Sphingopyxis. Next base: position 2,217 of record CBDUBN010000166.1, on the reverse strand, counting down.
GCCGCGGGCTGCGACCTGGTGCTGCACTGTTCGGGCGATTTCGCGGGCATGGCGGCGGTGGTGGCGCGTATCGGAGCAGCGCCGACCGAAGCGGCGCGCGCGCGGCTGGCCGATGCGATGGCGGTGCCCGCGCCGTGCACGGACGTGCCCGTCGACGCGCTGATCGCGCGGCGCGACGCGCTGCTGGCGGCGGGGGGATGAGCGACGCCGACCCGCCCGCGGACGCCGACCGGCTGACGCTGGAGCTCGACGGATGGGAGGGCCCGCTCGACCTGCTGCTGACGCTTGCCCGCGCGCAGAAGGTCGATCTGAAGGCCATTTCCATCCTCGAGCTGGTCGACCAATATGTCGCGCATATCGAGGCGGCGCGGGCGCTCAGCGTCGAGATCGCCGCGGACTATCTGGTCATGGCCGCCTGGCTCGCGCTGCTGAAATCGGCGCTGTTGCTGCCGCGCGCAGCGGCGCCCGATCCCGACCCCGACGAGATGGCCGTGCGGCTGCAGCTGCGGTTGCAGCGCCTGGCGGCGATGCGCGACGCGGGCGCGCGGCTGATGGCGCGCGACCGGCTGGGGCGCGACACGTTCCGCCGCGGCGCGCCCGAGGGGCTGCACGTCGAGCGGCGCGCGCTGTGGCAGGCGGGGCTGTTCGACCTGATGCAGGCCTATGGCGCGCTCACCGCGCGAACCCGGCCGGTGATGCACATGGTCGCACGGCGCGAGGTGGTGACGCTGGAGGCGGCGATCGAGCGGTTGTCGGCAATCCTGGGGCGGAGCAGCGGCTGGCGCGACCTTGCGACCCTGCTGCCCGCCGAGGGGAGCGCGCCGCTGCGACGCTCCGCGCGCGCCTCGGGCTTCGTCGCCGCGCTGGAACTCGCGCGCACCGGCCGGGCCGACCTTGCGCAGAGCGGCGCCTTCGCCCCGCTCATGATCCGCCGCCGGTAGTGGGCGGGCACCCGATCCCCGATTTCGAGCGCGGCGTCGAGGCCGCGCTGTTCGCGGCGACGGCACCGATGCTGCCCGAGGAGCTGGGCGCCTATGTGGGGGAGGGCGACGTGCTCGCGGCGCTGGCGGCAATCGCGCGGCGGCATGCGGGCAGCGGCATCGAACTGGTGGTGCGCGGCGGCCGCTGGCATTTCCAGACGCCCGCGGACCTTGCCCACCTGCTGCGGCGGGACCAGGAACAGCCGCGCCGCCTGTCGCGCGCGGCGCTCGAGGTGCTGGCGATCGTCGCCTACCAGCAGCCGGTCAGCCGCGCCGAGATCGAGGCGATCCGCGGCGTGCAGACCGGCAAGGGCACGCTCGACGTGCTGATGGAGGCGGGCTGGGTCGCACCCGCGGGCCGGCGCGAGGGGCCGGGACGCCCGCTGATCTACCGCACCACGCCGGATTTCCTGAGCCATTTCGGCCTGCCGAGCCTGCGCGACCTCCCCGGCATCGACGATCTCGCCGCCGCCGGGCTGCTCGACCCTGGCGACGCCGCGCTCGACGCGCTGGAAGCGGGCGAGGAAAGCGGCTAGGGCAAGCCGATCAGGCGTTGGCGCCGACGCGCCGCATAGGAGACGATCATGGGTGGCTTCAGTATCTGGCATATCCTCATCTTCGCGGTGGTGGCGATCGTCCTGCTCGGCGGCGGCCGCTTCTCGACCATGATGGGCGACGTCGCCAAGGGCATCAAAAGCTTCAAGAAGGGCATGGCCGAGGACGACGCGCCGGCCGCGCCGCCCGCGCAGCCATCGCGCATCGAGGGGCGCCCTGCCGCGCCGACCATCGACGGCGAGCCGATCCGCAGCAGCGACCGGCAGGTCTAGCCACCCCAAAACACCGTAGCCCTGAGCCTGTCGAAGGGCGTTGCGCGACGTCGGCAAACGCCCTTGTCCGTTCGACACTGAAGTTTCGACAGGCTCCAAGGCTAACGGTTTTCGATCGGACCGCCTTTCATGTTCGACGTCGCCCCGTCCGAGATGCTGATCGTCGCGATCGTCGCGCTGGTGGTGATCGGCCCGAAGGATCTGCCCAAGGCGCTGCGCTTCGTCGGCCATTGGGTGGGCAAGGCGCGGGGCATGGCGCGCCATTTCCGTGCCGGCATCGACACCATGATGCGCGAGGCCGAGCTCGACGAGATGGAGAAGAAGTGGCGCGAGCATAACGAGTCGATCATGCGCGCCTATCCGACGATCGATGGCGTCATGCTGCCCACACCCGCGCCCACGGCCGCGCC
>CBDUBN010000165.1:0-3029 GCA_965365395.1 uncultured Sphingomonas sp. | reverse complement strand
GTCGCGCGCACGTCGTCGGTCGGCGTGTTGGTCATCGTCTGCACCGTGATCGGCGCATCGCCGCCCACGGGGACGTTGCCGACCATGATCTGGCGCGAAGGACGGCGGACGATATCGCGCCAGGGGCGGATGGACATGATGGCTCCGGACGGAAGGGGGGAGGGTATGCCCATATACGCCGCGCTGTTGCAGCCTTGCAACGATAGCGGTGCGATTGCGGTGCAGGTCCATTTTTTTCTTGTGCAGCGCAGCACGGGCGCGCAGTCTTCCCCTTGACGCGCATCGTCCCCCGGCAGAGGGGCCGACGTGTCGCAGGTGGGACGAACGCAACAGCTCGAAAGGCTCACCCATGCGCACGTCCATCGGGACCCTCGTGTCCCTCGCTACTCTCGCCCTGTCCGCACCCGCACTCGCGCAGGAAACGACGCCCCAGACCGGTACCGATGCCGCGACCTCGACCGAGGCCGATCCGCCGAGCGACATCACCGTCACCGGCGGCGTCACGCTGGTTAGCGACTATCGCTTCCGCGGGGTGAGTTTCTCCGACGAAGACATCGCCATCCAGGGGACGTTCAACGTCAATCACAGCTCGGGCCTGTACGCGGGCGTGTGGGCATCGAGCATCGAGGACTCGGCGCTGTTCGGTCACACCGAGGTCGACCTGTACGCGGGCTACACGACCGAGATCGCATCCGGCACTGCGATCGACGTCGGGCTCCTCTATTACTACTACCCCAACGGCCAGAGCGCCGCGGGCAACAGCGACTATTTCGAGCCCTATGCGTCGATCAAGACGACGCTAGGCCCGGTCAGCGCCAAGCTCGGCGCGGCCTATGCCTTCGACCAGTCGGCGCTGGCCGGAGACAATATCTACGTCTTCACCGACCTCGGCGCCGGCATCCCCGGCACGCCCGTAACGCTGGCCGCGCACCTGGGCTATTCCGACGGCAGCCTAGCCTTCGGCGGCAGCTACTGGGACTGGTCGCTGGGCGCGGACGTCGCGCTGGGTTCGGGCTTCACCGCGGGCGTACGCTACGTCGACACCGACCTCGACGACCTGACCGGCGTGCCGGCGGCGGACACGCTGTACGATGCGACGGTGCTGTTCACGCTGGGAGTGAGTTTTTGACCGAAGGGTGCCGCCGCTTGCTCGAGGGCGACCATCTTCCCATTACCCGCTAGAAGGTTGCCGACCGTACGGCAGGCGCACGCCTGCGTCGCAAGCTGGCCCCAACTACGCCGAAGCCAAGGATCATCAAGCCCCAGGTTGCGGGTTCGGGGACCGCGGCCGCCGCGGAGGAGGTGGCATTGACGAAGCTGCTGGTGAACGGGCCGGTCGTGTTGACGCGGTACCGGCCGCCGCTGCCTTGAAAGAACAGGTTCACGTTCGTTCCCGCTGCCGTCCTGAACCCGAGTCCGCTGCCGTCGACGAAGGTTGGCCCCGTGACATAATAGAGATTGTTCGCGCCGAACGGGGTCGCCAGTCCGGTAATGGTCGAGCCGTTGAACGTGCCGACGATGGCGATGATGCGCTGAGCCGTGAAGCCTCGGCTGCTGAAGGTCACGTCATCGGTGGTGATCGTGCCGCTCCCACTTGCAGGTCCACCGATCAACGGCGTGTTTGTTTGGAAGTCGAAGATGAAGTCAGCGGCCGCTGCGGGCGCCGAAGTCATGATCGAAGCCGCCAGGACAGCACCCGACAGTGAAGCGATCCTACACATATGGTTTTTCCTCTGTCCTAAGCAGCGTCCACATCAGCAAAGAGCTGGCGCGAGCGAAGGTTCCGGTTTCCAGCCGAGGCAGCCAAAGAAAACGAGGAGTTCGACCTGAACGTCGAACGGCATACTCGTGTGGCGGGCGGCGGCAGCTATAGGGACTTGCCGCGGGGTGCGAACGTTGCACTCGGCGCGGGTTCGCTGCAGGAGTGCGCTACGACGATGCCGATCTCGACGACCTGACCGGGGTGTGAGCGGCTGACTCGCTCCACGTCGCGACGGTGCTGTTCACCTAGGGAGTAAGTCTCTGGCCGAGGCCGGTTCCCGACGCATCGCTGCCGCACTCGCGCCCTGGTCGAGGGCGCGGGCGGCACCGCGCGGTTGTGGGCCCTCGCCTGTGCCGATGAAGAGGCGCGGCGGCGCATCGCTCTCAGGAACGAGGCTGCGGACCGCAGCCTCACCATCGCCCCCACGACCTACGACCCGCTCAAGGCGCAGGTCGAGCCGCTGGGCGTCGACGAGGCGTATTCGCTGCCCTGATCCTATAGAGTCTCGCGAGGATCGCGCGTTGCTTGCCGGCCGTCAGCGGCGAGCATCCGATCGCTCAGCCGCGCGCCGTACCGGTTAGGAATAGCATCGCGCCGTGCTGCGTGCCGCGCACGCCGTCGAAACGCTGAGCGAATGCGGCGCTCACGGTATCGCCGCTCTCTATCGCGGCGATCTCACCGCGCCGGCGCAGAGTCTCCAGCATCCGGTCGCTCAGCCAACGGCCATCGCACACGAGGCCGGAAACGGCGACAACGCCGCCACGGCGGGTCACGCGGGCGAGTTCGTCCAGCATGCGCGATGCGCTACCGAACAGGTGCAGCATGCCCCAGCTCATCGTGCCGGCGAACGCCCCGTCTAGAAACGGCAGATCGAGGATGTCGCCCTGGATGAAGCCGTGCGCGGGCGCGCGCGCCTGGCCGCGGCGCAGCATGGCGAGCGAGCGGTCTAGGAGGATCAAGCGATGCGCTGGAACGCCGCGATAGACGGGCGCGGTGAACACCAAACTGCCGCAGCCGGCATCCAGCATCGGCCCGTCGCCTGCCGCCGCGATCGCGCCCCGCGCCGCATCGGCATAGGCGGAGACCGGGCAGTTCCAGACCAGTTTATTGTAGAGCGGATTGCCGACCACCCGGTCGTAGGCGCCCGCCATGCCATCGTAGGACCCCGGCGGCAGGCCAGGGGCGAGTGCGCTGTACAGCCCTGGACCGAGAGGCCGAAGCGCCCCGATGCCGGGCCGCAGCAGTCCGGCGACATTCACCCCAGCGC
>CBDUBN010000164.1:0-3056 GCA_965365395.1 uncultured Sphingomonas sp. | reverse complement strand
CGACGCGCGTGGTCCCCGACAGGGCCAGTCCCTTCGCATCGCTCCACCGCAGCGCATCGTCGCCGTTCACCGAAACGCGCGCACCGCTGGCGGCACGCAGGGCCAGCGACGACGCGGAGACACGGATGCCATCCGCACCGCCACCCCACGCGCGCAGATCGCTGGATCCGTCGAAGTCGTTCCCCGCCCGCTGCAGCGCTTCCGCCAGCTTTCGCGCGACCGGTCCGAACGGCGTGCTGTCGTCCATGCCGCGCAAACCGGCCAGACGCGCCGCGGCGGAACGGCCGGCCCGGCCGCCCGTCAGCGCAACCCGTGCTTCGGCCCTCCAGTCCCCGCCCTGCATCCACGTGCCGCTTCCGTTCGCGGCCATGCGCCGCGCTGTCATCCAAGGCTGGTCGACGTTCGTCGCGGACAATTGCCAGCGCGACTTGAGTTCGCTTGCGAGCGCACCGTCGACGGTCAGCTGTCCGCGCAGCCGACCTGCACGCGCGTCGCCTGCTCGCGCCGCACCACCGCGCAGACCGGTGCGGGCGCGCACCCGCGCAAAGGCCGCGTCCGTGCCCGCATCCAGGCCCAGCCGCAGGTCGCTCATAGCCAGTCCCTCGCCACAGCGGACGCGGCCGATCCCGATCGGACCCGCAATCGCGGGCGCGCCGTCGACGATGCGCAGGCCAACCCGCCCGCGCGTCCCGCGGAGGGCGCAGCCATTCATGGCCAGCACAGGCGCCGACAGCGCGACATCGGCCGCGAAAGCCCGGTCGAGCCGGCCGTGGCCCGCCGCCGCCAGCCCGACGCGACCCCAGGGCGTATCGAAGCGCGCGCTGGCATCGGCGAGGTCGAGGTCGATGGCCGGGAAAGCAAAGGGGGCGCCGTCGGGTTCGGGCAGCAATTTGTCGATTTCGCCGAGCGTCAGCCTCTCGCCGGTCCACACGCCATTCAACCGTAAGCCCCGAGCGCGCACCGCCGTGACATAGGGGCCGTCCCAGCCCACCCCCAGCGTCACCTCGACGAAGCGCGCGACGAGATCGGGGCGCGCCGGATCGCCGATCACCACATCGCGCAGCCGCTGCCGCCGGACGCCGATGCTGTCGACGAGATAGCGCGCGCGCACACCGCGCTCCGCCAGCGCCGCATCGACATAACCCGCGGCGATCTCGGCGCGATTGAGCCAGGCGACGGTGCCCGCAGCGACCATCGCGCCGCCGGCGATCAGGGGAAGGAGCGTACGCTTACGCATGGCGGTGCGGCATCGCCTGCCATTAGGTCGCTGAACCGGGGCTGTCGAGAAAGCGGCTTTGCGCCGCCGGCCGCGGCTTGCTAGCCCGCTCACCGTGAGCGAGCCGCCCCATGCCCCGAAAGCGCCGCGCGACGACAGCGCCGGCCATCGCGCGCGGCTGCGCGACCGGCTGCTCGGCGCCGGGGGAGAAGCGCTCGCCGATTACGAGATCGTCGAATATCTGCTGATGCTCGCGCGCCCGCGGGTGGATACCAAACCGGTCGCCAAGGCGCTGCTGCGCGAATTCGGCGGGCTGGGCGCGCTCATCGAGGCGGATGCGGAAAGTTTGCGCCGCGTGCCCGACATGGGCGAATCCAGCGTCGCCGCCATAAAATTGCTCAAGGCCGCGGTGCAGCGCACCCTGTACGGCGAGGTTCAAGGACGCCCGATCCTCGGCAACTGGCAAGGGCTGCTCGATTATCTGCGCGCCGACATGGCGTTCCGCATCAACGAATGCGTGCACGTGCTGCACCTTGATTCGAAGAATCAGCTCATCCGCGACGAACTGATGAGCGAAGGGTCGATCGACCAGTCGGCGATATACGTGCGCGAGGTGGTGCGCCGCGCGCTCGACCTCGGCTCCGCCGCGGTCATCCTCGCGCACAACCACCCCAGCGGCGATTCGGCCCCGTCGAAACAGGATATCGCCATCACCCGCGACATCGCCGCGGCGCTCAAACCGCTCGGCATTGCGGTGCACGACCATGTCATCGTCGCGCGTGGCGGGCATAGCAGCCTGCGCAGCCTGGGGCTGATCTAGCCTCCAGGCGCTGGCCACGCCCCTCTGCCGCTGGTAGGGGCCACGCCAGTTCGCTTGCCTGTCAGGAGCCGCCGATGGTCCCCCGCTACGCCCGTCCAGCGATGACCGCCGTCTGGGAAGCGGAGGGGCGGTATCGCATCTGGTTCGAGATCGAGGCGCATGCGACCCAGGCGCTCGCCGACCTTGGCACCGTGCCGCAATCGGCGGCGCGTGCGCTATGGGATTGGTGGGCGGATCGTCCGGCCATCGATGTCGCGGCGATCGACGCGATCGAGGCGGTGACCAAGCATGACGTGATCGCCTTCCTCACCTGGGTCGCCAACCAGGTCGGCGACGAGGCACGCTTCATGCACCAGGGCATGACCAGTTCGGACGTGCTCGATACCTGCCTTGCGGTCCAGCTGTCGCGCGCCGCCGACATATTGGTCGCGGATATCGATGCGCTGCTCGCCGCGCTGCAGCGGCGCGCGGAGGAGCATCGCCATACGCCGACCATCGGACGCAGCCACGGCATCCACGCCGAGCCGACGACCTTCGGGCTCAAGCTCGCGCAGGCGCACGCGGAATTCGCGCGCTGCCGCCAGCGGCTCGTCGCGGCGCGCGCGGACGTCGCGACCTGCGCCATCTCGGGCGCGGTCGGCACCTTCGCCAACATCGATCCGCGCGTCGAAGCCTATGTGGCGGACAAGCTGGGACTGGCTGTCGAGCCCGTCTCGACCCAGGTCATCCCGCGCGATCGGCATGCCATGTTCTTCGCGACGCTCGGCGTCGTCGCCGGATCGATCGAGCGTCTGGCTACCGAGATCCGCCATCTCCAGCGCACCGAGGTGCTGGAGGCGGAGGAATATTTTTCGCCCGGACAAAAGGGCAGCAGCGCGATGCCGCACAAGCGCAACCCGGTGCTGACCGAGAATCTGACCGGCCTCGCGCGGATGGTGCGCGGTTACGTCACCCCGGCGCTGGAAAATGTGGCGCTGTGGCACGAGCGCGACATCAGCCATTCCTCGGTCGAACGCTATA
>CBDUBN010000163.1:0-3138 GCA_965365395.1 uncultured Sphingomonas sp. | reverse complement strand
GGGGTGTGCGGCCGGTGGTGTGTGTGGCTCTCGCGCGGGGGCGGCATTCAGCGCCGATCAAGCGGATACGGTGGGTTGATGAGGGGGCGTATCCCCCGCCCAATCGTTTGCCGGGACAGACAGGGCCGGTGGAGGAACAAGGCTACTCGGCGTGCGGCTTCGAAGGCGCAGGCCGAGAGGAGGACCGGTACCGACAGGTCTGTACGGATGGGAAGGGGCGTCAGGCCACCTTCCGGGACGATCGCGCCGATGGGTCGGTCAGCCTGCCTTCGCGGGCAGCACGACAAAGGCGCCCGACACCGCGACCCTTAGCGAAGGGGGCGCCAACCCCCTCGCGACCATGGCGAGCCGCCCGGCGTCCGCCCCATGCCGCTGCCCCAGCAGCGGCCGGGCGGCCCCGGAGCCACGACACCACCGGCCGCATGAAGTTCGCGGACGAACGGCATTTCCTACACCCCGGCGTGCGCGGCACGGCCGGGCTTTCGTCATGGCCGAGTTGAAACCGCAGCCCTGAGCTTGTCGAAGGGCGGTGCAAGATATGGAGAAGCACCCTTCGACAGGCTCAGGGCTACGGGTCATGTTTCCCCCTTCCCGGGGAGGGGGGCAAGGCGCGCAGCGCCGCGGAACGATGGTCTAAGGTCCCGCCGCCAGCACCCTTGCGCCACGCCCGGCGCCCCGGCATCACGCACCGCATCCAACCACTGCACAGGATGCCCCATGCGCCGCGCCACATTCGCCGCCCTGCTCGCCGCCCCCCTCTGTGTAACGGGCGCGCTCTCCGCCATGCCCGCCACGGCGCAAACCCCGGCATCCTCGCCGACCGTGCGCGGCATCCACTCCGTCGCCGCCGCCCCCGTGCGCCGCGCGGTCGTCTTCGCAGGCGAGGCCGCGCCCGACGCGGGCAGCCTGGTCCTCCCGCTGGCGGGCATCGACGACCTCGCCGCCCGCGCCCCCTTCCTCGCGCAGGCCGACCGCGACGCCATCGCGCGCGCCGCGACCAGCGCGGAGTTCGCCTATGGCCCGCGCGCCACGCTCAGCCTGCGTGGCATCGGCCCCTGGCGCCGCATCCTCCTGGTCGGTCTGGGTACCGGCGAAGCGCCGGACGCGATGACGCTGCAATCCGCCGGCGCCGTCGCGGGCCGCGCGCTGCTGACCGAGGACGGGACGGTCACGCTCGCGGCGGACGGGCTCTCCGCCGAACAGGTCGCGGAGCTCGCGACCGGCATGGGGATCGGCGAATACCGCTCCGACCTCCACCGCACGCACGACCGCCCGCAGGCGGAGCTCGGCGCGACCACCATCGCCGGTGCGTCCGCGCGCGAGGCGGAGGCGCTCTATCGCCGGCGCGGCGTCGCGCTGATCGACGCGGTCACCTTCGCGCGCGATCTCTCCAACGAACCCGCGAACATCGTCTATCCCGAAAGCTTCGTGGAACGCACGCGCGCGGCCTTCGCCGGGGTGCGCGGCGTGACGATAGAGGTGCTCGACGTGCCGGCGATGGAGCGGCTGGGCATGGGCGCGATCCTGGGCGTCGGCCGCGGCTCGGAACGCCCCCCGCGCATGCTCGTCGTGCGCTATCGCGGGCCGGACGCGCCCGACGATCCGGTGGTGCTGGCGGGCAAGGGCATCACCTTCGATTCGGGCGGCATCAGCCTCAAACCCGGCGCAGGGATGGGCGACATGAAGATGGACATGTCCGGCGCCGCCTCCATCACCGGCGCGGTGCTCGCGCTCGCGCGTTCGGGCGCGCCGGTCCACGCGGTCGCCGTCGCCGCGCTGGCGGAAAACATGCCCGACGGCGCGGCGATCCGCCCGGGCGACGTGCTGCGCGCGATGAACGGCCGCACGATCGAGATCGTCTCCACCGATGCGGAGGGGCGCCTCGTCCTCGCCGACGCGCTGTCCTATGCGCAGGGCCGCCTCTCGCCCGCCGCGGTGGTCGACGTGGCGACGCTGACCGGCGCCATCGGCACCGCGCTGGGGGACGATTATTCCGGCCTGTTCAGCCGCCACGACGGCCTCGCCGGCCAGCTCCTCGCGGCGGGCGACGCCACGGGGGAGCCGATGTGGCGCATGCCCATCCACCCCAGCATCGCGGAGGACGCGGCCTCGACCATCGCCGACATGCGGAATGGCGGCGCGTCGGGCGGCGGCGCGAGCTTCGGCGCCTGGTTCATCGGCCAATTCGTGGACCGCACCACGCCCTGGGCGCATATCGATATGGCCAACGAAGCCTGGGGACCCGCGAACGACACCCGCCCGGCGGGCAGCGCCGGCTGGGGCGTGCGCATGCTCGAACGCTTCGTGCGCGACTTCACGCCGGTGCCGAGCGCGCCGACGGATTAGGAAAACCGTAGCCCTGAGCCTGTCGAAGGGCGTTGTGCAAGCTGACAGTCGCCCTTCGACAAGCTCAGGGCTGCGGGTTGTTCTTGCTCGCCGCTGCGATCAGGGTAGGCTGGCTGTGACAACCGGGAGACACGCCATGGCCACACAGATGCAGCCCGCCAACGACGACCATATCCGAGGGAGCGTCAGCGCGGAGGAGTGGGCGATCCGTGTCGATCTCGCGGCCGCCTACCGCCTCGTCGCGCATTACGGCTGGGACGACATCATCTTCACCCACCTGTCCGCGCGCGTGCCGGGGCCGGAACATCATTTCCTGATCAACCCCTATGACATGATGTTCGAGGAGATCACGGCATCGAGCCTCGTCAAGATCGACGTCGAAGGCCAGCCGGTGGTGCCGACGTCGCATCCGGTGAACCCCGCGGGCTTCACCATCCACTCCGCGATCCACATGGCGCGCGAGGATGCGGGCGCGGTCATGCACCTGCACACGCCGCACGGCCAGGCGGTCAGCGCGCAGAGCTGGGGTCTGCTCCCCCACACCCAGACCGCGATGATCGCGCAGCACAATGTCGCCTATCACGACTATGAAGGCATCGCGACCGACCTCGAGGAGCGCGAGCGGCTGGTGGAGGATCTGGGGAACAAGAACGCGATGATCCTCAGGAACCACGGCACGCTCAGCGTGGGCAAGACGGTGGGCGACTGTTTCCTGCGCCTCTATTTCCTCGAACGCGCGTGCGAGGCGCAGATCATGATGCTCTCGGCGGGCCGCGACAATCTCAACAACCC
>CBDUBN010000162.1:0-3171 GCA_965365395.1 uncultured Sphingomonas sp. | reverse complement strand
TGGTGGCTGCCGGTCGCCTTCTTCCTCCTTGTCGCGACGCTCTACCCCTTTGCGGTCGGCGCCGAACCTGCGCTGCTGGCGCGCACCGGTGGGGGCATATTGTGGGTGGCGGCGCTGCTCGCCGCGCTGCTGCCGCTCGACCGGCTGTTCGCACCCGACGCGGCGGCCGGCGTCCTCGACCAGCTGAGCATTCGCGCTATTGCCGACGAAAGCGTGGTCGCGGCGCGCCTGATCTCGCACAGCCTTGGCTTCGGGCTGCCACTGCTCGCCGCGACGGTGCCGGGCGCGGCGCTGCTCGGCCTGTCGCCAGGCGGCTGGGCGCGGCTGGCCGGGGGGCTCGCCATCGGCGTCCCCGGTCTCGCCGGATTGTCGGTGACGATCGCCGCCATCACGCTGGGCGCGCGCGGCGGCGGGGCGCTGGGCGGGCTGATGCTGCTGCCGCTGGGCGTGCCGCTGCTGATCTTCGGCGCGGGCATGCTGGACGGGCGCAGCAGCGGCGCGACGCTGTTCCTCGCCGCGGTCTCGCTGCTGCTGGCGGCGATCACGCCGTTCGCGGGCGGCGCGGCGCTCAGGGCCGCAAGGGAGAGATAGCAGAGGCCTCAGCCCAGGGCTGCGGTGCTAGTCGCGGCTCCAGCGCGCCCAGATGGCGGTGGGCAGGAGCAATCCCCGCGCCTCCTCGCGGATGGCGAGTTCACCCGCCTCGACGCGCCCGCCGAGGTGGCGCAGCGCCTGGCGCAGCAGTTCCTCCAGCGCCAGCGCGGACAGGCGCACCGCGTAGACGGTGAGGAACAGGAAGCGCGAGCGGTCGTCGAGCAGCCGCGCGCAATCGGCAATCAGCGCGGGCAGATCCTCCTCCAGCCGCCACAGCTCGCCCTCCGGCCCGCGACCGAACTTCGGCGGATCGAGCAGGATGCCGTCATAGCGACGCGCCCGCCGTACCTCGCGCGCGACGAATTTCTGCGCATCGTCGACGATCCAGCGCACCGGCGCGTCGCCCATCCCCGACAGCGTGGCATTGTCGCGCGCGGCGGCCACCGATTTCTTCGATGCGTCGACATGCACGACCTGCGCGCCCGCCGCCGCCATCGCCAGGCTGCCGACGCCGGTGTAGCCGAACAGGTTCAGAAACTGCGGCGCATCCACCCCCGCGAAGCGTTCGCGCATCCAGCCCCAGACCGGCGCCATGTCGGGAAAGAAGCCGAGGTGGCGGAAAGGCGTGCAGCTGGCGGTGAAGCGCACCTCCTCCCAGACGAGCGGCCAGCCGTCGCGCGGCACGGGCCGGTGATACTGCCAGCGGCCGCCGCCTTCCTCGTCCGATGCGGGCACGAATTCGGCGTCCGCGTCCCATGTTTCCAGCGCGGGCGCCCACATCGCCTGCGGATCGGGACGGATGAAGCGGTAGGGGCCGTAGCGTTCGAACTTCCCGCCGTTGCCGCTGTCGACCAGGCCGAAATCGGTCCAGGGTTCGCCGGTAAGGGTGACGAGCGCCATCGCCGCTAGACTGCGGTGGCGAGGACGAAGTCGCGTACGGCGGCATAGTCGCCCGGCAGGCGCGTGCAGCGTTCCTCGCGGTCGAACAGCGCGCCGACGCGGGGCGGCAGTGCGGGCCGGCGGCCGATCGCGCGTTCCACCGCATCGCGGAACTTTGCCGGGTGTGCCGTGGCGAGCGTGACCATGGGGATGGCGGGATCGAGCCCGTCGGCGCGCGCGGCGGCGAGCGCGATCGCGGTATGCGGATCGATGACCTGCCCCGCGCGATCCCAGGCCCAGCGCATCGCGCCCGCCATGCCGTCGGCATCGATCGCCGCGCTGGTGAACAACGCGCCCGCGCCCTCGCGCTGCGCGTCGGTCAGCCGCATCGCGCCGCTTGCCTCGAACCCGCGCATCTGTGCGGCCATCGCGCCCCCGTCGCCGCCGCCGAGATCGAACAGCAGGCGTTCGAAATTGGAGCTGACCTGGATGTCCATGCTGGGTGTCGCGGTCGGCTGCACCGGTCGACAGCTGTAGTCGCCGTCGGCCAGCGCCCGGGCGAGAATGTCGTTCACGTTGGTGGCGACGATCAGCCGCGCGACGGGCAGGCCCATGCGCGCGGCGACATAGCCCGCGAACACGTCGCCGAAATTGCCGGTGGGGACGCTGAACGCCACGGACCGGGCGGGCGCGCCGAGGCGCACGGCGGAGTAGAAATAATAGACCACCTGCGCCGCGAGCCGCGCCCAGTTGATCGAATTGACCGCGGACAGGGTGACGCGCCCGGTGACCTCCGCATCCGCGAACATCCGCTTCACCATCGCCTGTGCGTCGTCGAAGCTGCCGTCGATCGCGACATTGTGGACATTGTCCGCCATCACCGTCGTCATCTGACGCCGCTGCACATCGGAGATGCGGCCGTGCGGGTGCAGCATGACGATCGAGAGACCGGCGCGCCCCGCCACCGCATCGATGGCCGCCGAGCCGGTGTCGCCCGATGTCGCGCCGACGATGGTCAGGTGCCGGTCGCTGCCGGAGAGGAAACGCTCGAACAGATGGCCGAGCAATTGCAGCGCCACATCCTTGAACGCGAGTGTGGGTCCGTGGAACAGCTCGAGCAGCCAGTGGCGGGCGTCGAGCTGGACCAGCGGGGTCACCGCGTCATGACTGAACCGGCCATAGGCGGCGCGGGTGAGCGCGCGAAGGGCAGCCGGTTCGATGCTGCCGGCGACGAACGGCTCGAGCACGCGCGCGGCGGTCTCGGCATAGTCCAGGTCGGCGAGCGCAGCGATCTCGCTGTCGCTGAAACGCGGCCAGCGCTGCGGGACATAGAGGCCGCCGTCGGGTGCGAGACCGGCGAGCGTGACGCCGCGGAAGTCGAGCGGCAGCGATGCGCCGCGGGTGGAATGGTAGAGCATCGTCGCTCAGGCCGCCGGCGCCGGCGGATCGACGGGTGCCGAATCAGCGTCGACGCCCCTGCGCCAGCGCTGCCGCAGCGCGAGCCAGTAGATGATTGCGGCGGCGGCGGCGAAGAAGAACCACTGCACCGCATAGGCCAGGCTGTTGTTCGTCAACTGCGACGGGTCGGGCGGGGCCGATGCGCGCAGGCCCGCGGCGGGGGTGGCGGCGACCAGCATCGGGCGGGGTACCGCGCGGGTGCCGGTCAGCGTCGCCCACAAGCCGCCTTCGACCGGCTCCTCG
>CBDUBN010000161.1:0-3180 GCA_965365395.1 uncultured Sphingomonas sp. | reverse complement strand
GTAGCTCAGGGGTAGAGCAGCGGATTGAAAATCCGCGTGTCGGTGGTTCAAATCCGCCCCCGGGCACCATCATCCAGCTGCGGCGACGAGTTCCTTCAGCGACAGGCTCGTGTCGGCCAGGGTCGCGGGATCGGCCTCCACCCTGCCGACAACCAGCGCGCGTCCCTGCACATAGTCCCTGGTGGCGTTGACGCAGTCGAGCGCGATCACCCGGCGTTCGCGCAGGTAGAGCAGGCTGAAGCTGCGGGTGGCGGGGTCGCCGCGGAGTATAGTGGCATCATGGCCGATCGACAGGCCGACCGTCTGCAGGCGCAGGTCATACTGGTTCGACCAGAACCAGGGCACCGCGGTATAATCCCGTGGGTCGCCGCAGATGGCGCGCGCGACGACGTTGGCCATGTCGTTGGCATTCTGCACCGATTCGACACGCACAGGCGCGCCGTCGGCGAAGCTGTTGGCGTGTCGCGCACAGTCGCCGATCGCGAATACGTCGGGCAAGCTGGTCCGGCACAGCGCATCCACGTCCACGCCGTCGCCGCCTTGTGCCCCGGCCGCTAGCAACGGTTCCACTGCGGGAACGATGCCGATGCCGACGATGACGAGGTCGGCGGCGATCACCTCCCCATCGGCCAGTTCGGCCGCGCCGACGCGATCGTTGCCGTGCAGTGCCGCCACCCCGACGCCGAGGCGCACGTCGACGCCATGCGCGCGATGCTCGCGTTCGAAGAAGCGCGACAAAGGCTCGCCGGCGACGCGCGCCAGCACGCGCGGCAATGCCTCGAGCAAGGTGACGCGCTTGCCCGCCTTCGCCAGCACCGCGGCGGCTTCCAGCCCGATGTATCCGCCGCCGACGACGACGATGCTGGACGCGTCCGTCGCCGCGGCGCGCATCGCATCGGCATCGGCGAGCGTGCGCACGCCCTGTACGCCGGGCAGGTCGGCGCCAGGGATCGCCAGCCGCCGTGGATGACCGCCGGCTGCCCAGATCAGCGCGCCATATTCGATCGAACGGCCATGTGCGGTGGTGACGCGATGCGCAGCGGCATCGACCGCCACGATACGCTCGCCCAGGCGCAGGGCGATTGCGCGTTCCGCCCAGAAGGCCGGGGGGCGGATGCGGATGCGCTCCAGGCTTTTGTCGCCGGCAAAATATTCCTTCGATAGCGGCGGGCGTTCGTACGGGGATTCCGGCTCTTCGCCGACGATGGTCACGCTCCCGCCATAGCCCAGCTGGCGCAGCATGATCGCTGCCTGCGCGCCGGCATGCCCCGAACCGACGATTAAGACGTCGCTCCTCATCCAGCCAGCCGTTCGCCATGCCAGGCGACATGATCGGCCATGAAGGTCGAAATGAAAAAATAGCTGTGGTCATAGCCCGCCTGCATGCGGATGGTCGCAGGCTGGCCCGCTGCATCGCAGGCGCGGCGCAGCAGATCGGGACGAAGCTGCGTGTCGAGGAAAGCATCGCCCACGCCTTGATCGACCAGCAGGTCGGGCAGCCGGGCACCATCCTCGATCAGCGCGCAGGCATCGTACGCGCGCCACGCCGCCCGATCGTCGCCGAGATAACCGCCGAGCGCCTTTTGTCCCCACGGCACCCGTGACGGCGCGGCGATCGGCGCGAAGGCGGAGACGCTGCGAAAGCGGCCCGGATGGCGCAGCGCGATCGTCAGCGCACCGTGGCCGCCCATCGAATGGCCGGTGATGCCCTGCCGATCCATATCGAGCGGGAGGTTCGCCGCTAGCAACGCGGGCAACTCGTCCTCGACATAGCTGCGCATACGATAATGCCGGTCGAACGGCGGCTGCGTCGCATCGACGTAGAAGCCCGCGCCGAGGCCGAAGTCGTAGGCACCCCCAGGGTCGTCGGGCACGCCCTCGCCCCGCGGGCTCGTATCTGGCGCGACGAAGGCGATGCCGGCGGCCGCGCAGGCGGCGCGATATTCGCCTTTTTCGGTCACGTTGGCGTGGGTGCAGGTAAGGCCCGAGAGAAACCAGAGCAGCGGCACCGGCCCCGCCTCGGCCGCGGGTGGCAGGAACAGCGAGAAGGTCATCGGCGTGCCGGTGGCGGCGGAGGCATGAACGTAGACCCCCTGCGTGCCGCCGTGGCTGCGCGTTTCGGAGATGGTCTCCATCAATAGACGACCACGCTGCGGATGCTCTCCCCGGCGTGCATCAGGTCGAACCCCTGGTTGATCTCGTCGAGCGTCAGCACGTGGGTGATCATCGGGTCGATCGCGATCTTGCCCTCCATATACCAGTCGACGATGCGCGGCACGTCGGTGCGACCGCGGGCGCCGCCGAACGCGGTGCCGCGCCAGTTGCGCCCGGTGACGAGCTGGAACGGGCGCGTCGCTATCTCCCGCCCCGCTTCCGCGACGCCGATGACGATGCTGGTGCCCCAACCGCGATGGCAGCATTCGAGCGCGGTGCGCATCACCTCGACATTGCCGGTACAGTCGAAGCTATAGTCGGCGCCGCCGTCGGTCAGCGCGGCGACCTCGGCGATGATCGTCTCGCGGCTCTTGCCCGCAGCCGCGATGAAGTGCGTCATGCCGAACCGGCGGCCCCAGGCCTCGCGATCGGGGTTGATGTCGATGCCCAGGATCGGTCCGGCGCCAACCATGCGCGCCCCCTGCACGACGTTGAGGCCGATGCCGCCCAGGCCGAAGACAGCCACGCTCTCGCCGGCCCGCACCTTCGCCGTGTTGACGACCGCGCCGACGCCGGTGGTCACCCCGCAACCGATGTAGCAGCTGGTCTGGAACGGCGCATCGGTGCGGATCTTGGCGACCGCAATCTCGGGCAGCACGGTGAAGTTCGAGAAGGTCGAGCAGCCCATATAATGATGGATCGGCCGGCCCTTGTACGAGAAACGCGTCGTACCGTCGGGCATCAGCCCCCGCCCCTGCGTCGCGCGGATCGCCGTGCACAGGTTCGTCTTGCCCGACAGGCACGACTTACACTGGCGGCATTCGGGGGTGTAGAGCGGGATGACATGATCGCCGGGCGCGACGCTGGTCACGCCCGGGCCGACTTCCCGCACCACACCCGCCCCCTCGTGCCCCAGCACGCTCGGGAACAGGCCCTCGCTATCGAGCCCGTCCAGCGTATAGGCGTCGGTGTGGCAGATGCCGGTCGCCATGATCTCGACCAGCACCTCTCCCGCGCGCGGACCTT
>CBDUBN010000160.1:0-3242 GCA_965365395.1 uncultured Sphingomonas sp. | reverse complement strand
TCGAGCGTGCCGCCATGCCCGACCTTGACCTTGGCATGGCCGCTTGTCCGCAACGCCCGCTTGACCGCGCTGACCCCCTGCGTCGAGCCGAGGCCGAGCGGTTTGTCGAGGATCAACCAGCCATGCAGCGCCGGCCCGTCGCGTTCGCTCATCCGCGCCACTCATGCGCCAGGATCGAGAACAGTCCCGTATCGCGCACATGCCCCGTCCAGGTCACCCGTTCGGCGCGCAGCACGCCTTCCTTGACCGCGCCCAGCTTGCACACCGCCGCCTGGCTGCGCGCGTTGCGCTCATCGATGCGGAACTCGACACGGCGGACGCCGCAGGCGAAGGCGCGGCCGAGCAGCAGATGCTTGACGCGGCGGTTGAACCCGGTGCCGCGCAAGGCCGGCACGATATAGCTGTTGCCCACTTCGACCGTCCCGCGATCGAGCGCGAAATTGAGAAATCCGGACATGCCGACGACGTGCCCGCCCAGGATCAGCGCGAACGGGCATCGTCCGACATTGGCCAGCACCGCATCGAAGCAGGCGTCGAAGCTGCCCAGCCAATCGGTTGGATAAAGCTGCCAGATGTCGCTGTCCGCCGAGCAGGCTGCGCGCAGCCCCTCGCGATGCCGCTCCGCGAACTGCTCCAGGCGGAGGTCGCGATCGACGATCGGCTTGAGCAACGCCGCTTTATCGATCATGACGCCGCACGCCGCGCCTCGACGAAATGGCGCCGACACAGGGCGACATAGCGGTCATCGCCGCCGATCTCGGTCTGCGCGCCGTCCAGCACCGCCGCGCCGGTCGCATCGACGCGCAGGTTCATGGTGGCTTTCCGTCCGCAATGGCACACGGCCTTCAGCTCCACGAGCGCGTCGGCGATGCCCAACAGAGCGGCGGAGCCGGGGAACAGCTCGCCCCTGAAATCGGTGCGAAGGCCATAGCAAAGGACGGGCACCCCCATCTCGTCCGCGACGCGCGCCAGCTGCCATACCTGCGCCGGTTCGAGGAACTGCGCCTCGTCGACCAGCACGCAGGCCAGCGGCGTCGCGCCGTGCTGCGCGCCGATCGCAACGTGCAGATCGGTCTCGGCATGGTAGCGATGCGCGTCGGCGTTCAACCCGATGCGCGAGGCGATCGCCCCGAAGCTGGGCCGCACGTCCAGCGCCGCGGTCCACAACATGGTTGCCATGCCGCGCTCGCGATAGTTGAAATCGGCCTGCAGCAGCGTCGAGGATTTGCCCGCGTTCATGCTGGCATAATAGAAATAGAGCTTGGCCATCAGGCTCCGGTCGCGTCGTCTTCCGACCCTTCGCCAGCGTCCACATCGCGCTCGCCCAGGTCCCGCGCGACTTTCGGATCGCGCAGCAGGCGGTCGATGTGGCTGCCTTCGTCGAAGCTCTCGTCGGCGATGAACTTCAGCTTGGGCGCGAAACGCAGCTTGACCGTCTTGGCGACCTCACGCTGGAGGAAGGCGGTGTTGGTGCGCAGCGCCTTGATCACCGCCTCCTCCTCGCGGCCGAGCAACGGCTTCACGAAGGCGGTTGCGTGCCTGAGGTCGGGCGACATGCGCACTTCGGTCACGCTGACCATGTGGCTGGCGAGCACGGGATCGTGCACGCCGCCGCGCATCAGCACGTCGGACAGCGCATGGCGCACCTGCTCGCCCACCCGCAACGTGCGGACGGACGGGCCTGGCGCCTGCTCCCTTTTCATCGACCCAAACTCCCCGCGCTTTGGAACCGGCGCGGCTAGTTACGCGCCATGCCCTCGATCGTGCGCGCGCGCTCCTCGACCTCGAACACCTCGAGATTGTCGCCCGCCTTGATGTCGTTGGTGTCGGCCAGCAACACGCCGCATTCGAGCCCTGCGCGCACCTCGGCGACATCGTCCTTGAACCGCCGCAACGAACTGATCGTCGTCTTGGACACGATGACGTCGGCCCGCGTTAGGCGCGCGTGCAGCCCCTTGCGGATGATGCCCTCGAGCACGAGCAGGCCGGCCGCCTTGTCCTTCTTGCCCGCGGGGAAGACATCCTTGACCTCGGCGCGGCCGACGACGGTCTCGATGATCTCGGGGCCGAGCTCGCCCGCCATCTCGCCTGCGATATCCTCCGTCAGGTGATAGATGACGTCGAAATATTTGAGCCTGACCTTGCGCGAATTGATGACCTCGCGCGCCTTGGCATTGGGACGCACGTTGAACCCGATGATCGGCGCGTTCGACGCGGCGGCGAGCATGACGTCGCTCTCGGTGATCGCGCCCGCCCCCTGTTGCAGGACGCGCACCTTGATCTCGTCGGTGGAAATACGCGCCAGCGCGTTCACGATCGCCTCGACCGATCCCTGCACGTCCGCCTTGACGACGACCGGATATTCCTTGACCCGGCTGCGATCCTCCAGTGCGGAGAACAGGTTGTCGAGGCTCTGCGGCGCCACGGCGGTGCGCTTGGTCAGCGCCTGCTCCGCGCGATAAGCCGCGACCTCGCGCGCGCGCGCCTCGCTCTCGACGACGGTCAGCGTGTCGCCCGCGCCCGGCATGCCGCCCAGGCCCAGCACCTCGACCGGCGCCGATGGCCCGGCGCTCTTCACCTGCTTGCCCCCGTCGTCGACCAGCGCCCGCACGCGCCCGCTTTCGGTGCCCACGACGAAGATGTCGCCGACCTTCAGCGTGCCGCGCCGCACCAGCACCGTCGCCACCGGCCCGCGACCCTTGTCGAGCTTGGCCTCGATCACCGTCGCCTCGGCGGCGCGATCGGGATTGGCCTTCAGCTCCATGATCTCGGCCTGCAGCGCGATCGCGTCGATCAGCTTGTCGAGGTTGGTGCCCTTGGTCGCCGAAACCTCGACGTCCTGCACCTCGCCGCCCATCGCCTCGACCATGATCTCATGCTCGAGCAACCGCTCGCGCACGCGCTGCGGATTGGCGCCGTCCTTGTCGATCTTGTTGATCGCCACGATCATCGGCACGCCCGCGGCCTTGGTGTGGTTGATCGCCTCGATCGTCTGCGGCATCAACCCGTCGTCCGCCGCCACCACCAGGATGACGATGTCGGTGACGTTCGCGCCGCGCGCGCGCATCTCCGTGAACGCCGCGTGGCCCGGCGTGTCGAGGAAGCTGATCACCGCCCCGTTCGCGGCCTTCACCTGATAGGCGCCGATATGCTGGGTGATGCCGCCCGCCTCGCCCGACACCACGCTGGTGCCGCGCAGCGCGTCGAGCAGGCTGGTCTTGCCGTGATCGACATGGCCCATG
>CBDUBN010000159.1:0-3328 GCA_965365395.1 uncultured Sphingomonas sp. | reverse complement strand
CGGATCAGGCGGATGAGTTCGTGCGCATCGGCGTCGCTGTCGTTCTTGTCCCGCAGCATCACATATTCGAAGGTGATGCGCCGCGCGTTGCTGGCGCCGGGATAGGCGGCGCAGGCCGCGAGCAGTTCCTCGATTCCGTATTTGCGGTTGATCGGCACGATCTCGTCGCGGATCTCCTTGGTCACCGCGTGCAGGCTGACCGCCAGGTTGACGCCGATCTCCTCGCCGGCGCGCGCCATCATCGGCACCACGCCGC
Source organism: uncultured Sphingomonas sp. (assembly GCA_965365395.1). GTDB lineage: Bacteria > Pseudomonadota > Alphaproteobacteria > Sphingomonadales > Sphingomonadaceae > Sphingopyxis. Next base: position 3,072 of record CBDUBN010000159.1, on the reverse strand, counting down.
TGGTCGACAGGGTGATGCGCCGCCGCGACAGGCCCAGGCCATCGCCGTCCATGACGATGCGCATCGCGTCGCGCACATTGTCGAAATTATACAGCGGCTCGCCCATGCCCATCAGCACGATGTTCGTCAGCAGGCGGCCATCGGCGGTGTAGTGCGGCGCATCATCGTCTTCGTCCAGGTCGTCCTGCGCCGAATGCATCGAGCCCCTGGGCCATTCTCCGAGGGAGTCGCGCGCGAGCATGACCTGGCCGACGATCTCCCCCGGCGTCAGGTTGCGCACCAGCCGCATGGTGCCGGTGTGGCAGAAACGGCAGTTGAGCGTGCAGCCGACCTGGCTCGATATGCACAGCGTCCCGCGGGTCTCGTCCGGGATGAACACCATCTCATACTCGTGCCCGTCGGCGGTCGCCAGCAGCCACTTGCGCGTGCCGTCGCTGCTGGTCTGCGCGGTGACGACGTCCGGCCGGCCGACCACGAAATGCCGCGCGAGCCACGGACGCATCGGCTTGGCGATGTCGGTCATGTCGTCGAACCCGGTCAGCCCGCGATGGTAGATCCAGTGCCACAGCTGCTTCGCGCGCAGCTTGGCCTGCTTGGGCTCCAGCCCCGCGCTCTCCAGCGCGGCGCGGATCGCGGGCCGGTCGAGCCCGAGCAGATCGATGCGCCCGTCGGGCCGCAGCACCGCATCGCGCGCGACCGGCACAGGATCGTTCAGGCCGGCGATCGGCATGATGGGCGTGGCGACACTATCCATGATGCGCGCGCCATAGCGCGGCGCGCACATATTTTCCACCGCGAGGTGCCGCTACCGCCGCGCGCAGCCCAGGACGGCGGCGTCGATGGCGGTGGCGGCGCCGCGCAGGCGCCAGCTGGCGCTGATCGGCCCGGCGGTCAGGCGCATCGTCGCGGCGCTGCGCATCGCCGCCACGATGGCGGCGTCGGCGCGCGCATCCGGTGCCCAGGCGCCGGTGCCGCGCACGATCAGGGGAAAGCGCCGGTCGGCGATGGTGAGCATGGCGGAGCCGCCGACGCCGCGCGGCAGCCGGACGTGCAACTGCCCGCGCACGCGCGCCGCCGGCCAGTGCGCGATCGTCGCGTAGATGCCGGGCGCCGCGCCGCGTTCCGGCTCGGCGATGGCATAGCAGCGCAAGGGCGCCGAGCCGCTCGGCGGGTCGCGGAACGCCGCCCAGTCATGGAAGATGCCGAGCGAATCGCGCGCCAGCGCGGGCGTGCCCGCGAACAGCAGCAGGGCGAGCGCGGCCCGCTTCACGGCAGCACCAGTATCTCTTCCTCGACGCCATTCTCGATCACAACCAGCGACCCTTGCGGAATCGGCCCGGCGACGGGCGTGCCGCACACCGGATGCGGCGTACCCGCGCCGGTCAGCAGCGCGCGCAGCACGACGGCGGTCACGCCGTGGGTGACGATCAGCCGGTCCCGTTCGCCGGTAAGGCCCGCGACCCACGGCTCCAGCCGCGCGCGCACCTCGGCATAGCTTTCGCCGCCGGGCGCGCGCCGCGTGAAGACGCGGTGCGCCTCGCTGTAGATGGGGCCTTCCTCGGCGATGATCTCCTCGTAGAAGCGCCCGTCCCAATCGCCCATGCCGATCTCCACCAGCGCCGGGCTGGTGCGCGCGGCGTGCCAGTCGCGGCCGAGATGTTCGCACACTATGCTCAACGTCTGCAGCGTGCGCCCGGTGGGCGAGGCCCACAGTTCGAGCGGGATCGCGCGCGGGATCCGCCGCGCCAGCGCCGCGCCCATCGCGTCGATCTGCGCGAAACCTGCGCGCGTGAACGGCGTGTGGCCCAACGCGCCCTGCATGCGGCGCGCGGCGTTGAACACGGTTTCGCCGTGACGGGCGATATACAGGCGGCCTTGCACGGCAGGGATCATGCCCGCCCCGCTGCCACAAGCCGCGCCGCGACGCCAGCGCCCGCCTTGCCACGCCCCGCGACCGCGCTAGAGATAAAGCCGCAGCCGGCAAGGATTCGGTTACGGCTGGCGGCTAGGGCGGCGGCCGACATAAGGGAACGGGACAGGCATGCAGGCGAAGATCGAGCGGGCGACATTGTTGCGGTGCCTGGGCCACATCCAGTCGGTGGTCGAACGGCGCAACACCATCCCCATCCTGTCCAACGTCCTCATCGAAGCGATCGGCGACAGCGCGATCCGCGTCATGGCCACCGACCTCGACATGCAGATCGTCGAGACGGTCGATGCGCGGGTGGAAACGCCGGGCGCGACCACCGTGTCGGCGCATCTGTTGTTCGAAATCGTGCGCAAGCTGCCCGACGGCAGCGAGGTCGGCCTGCATGCGTCGGCGGGCGACATGATCGTGCGCGCCGGGCGCTACCAGTCCAAGTTGAAAACATTGCCGCGCGACGATTTCCCGGTGATCGCTGATGGCGAACTGCCGACGACGTTCGAACTCGACGCGCGCGATATCGTCCGCATCATCGAGAAGACGCGCTTCGCCATCTCGACCGAGGAGACGCGATACTATCTCAACGGCATCTTCCTGCACGTGTCGGACGAGGGCGCCGGAGGCGAGGGGGGATTGCTGCGCGCCGCGGCGACCGACGGCCACCGCCTCGCGCGCTACACCCTGCCACGCCCGGCCGGCGCCGAATCGATGCCCGACGTGATCGTGCCAAGGAAATGCGTGGCCGAACTGCACAAGCTGCTGGGTGAGGTCGGCGACGCGCGCGTCCAGATCGAGCTCAGCCCCAGCAAGATCCGCTTCACGCTGGGCAGCGCGGTGCTGACGTCGAAACTGATCGACGGCACCTTCCCCGACTACAGCCGCGTCATCCCCACCGCCAACGACAAGCTGCTGACGATCGACCCCAAGAGCTTCGGCCAGGGCGTCGACCGCGTGGCGACCATCGCCAGCGACAAGACCCGCGCGGTCAAGATGGCGCTCGACAACGACCGCGTCACGCTGTCGGTCACCAGCCCGGAAAACGGCACCGCGACCGAGGAGGTCAGCGGCGGCTACGCCAGCGCGGCGATCGAGATCGGTTTCAACGCGCGCTATCTGCAGGACATCATCGGCCAGATCGACGGCGACAG
>CBDUBN010000158.1:0-3382 GCA_965365395.1 uncultured Sphingomonas sp. | reverse complement strand
AGGTCAGCCTTGCGGATGCGCGCATTAGCGGGGCGGGCCGGGGAGGGCAAGGCGCGCTTCATGCGCGCTTCGCCGGGGTATTGTCAGGTGGCCGGTTTCAGTATCTCCAGCGCCAGCGTCGCCAGCGCCTCGGACGCGGTGGCGACGACCGCTTCGGCATCGGGCGCCCAGAAGGGGGAGTGCAGGCCCGGCGTCGGCGTCCCGTTCGCCTGCGCCGCGTCCCAGGCAGCCTGCGGCACGCCGCCGACCCAGAAGATCATCGACTGGATCGAGTTGTCCGCGCGCCAGAAATTGCCGAAATCCTCCGCGCCCATCGACGGCGGCACGGGCTGGACGCGGGCGTCGCCGAACCGGCTGCGCAGCGTGGCCGCCATGCGGTTGGTGAAATCGGGGGTGTTGAAGGTCGCGTCGGCGCTCTCCTCGCTCACCGTCACCTGCGGCATGCGCTCCTCCGGCACGCCGGCGGCGATCGCCTCCCCGCGCGCGACGCGGCGGATGCCGTCGAGCAGCAGCCGCCGCGTTTCGTCGCGGTAGCTGCGCACGGTCAGCTGCAGCCGCGCCTCGTCGGAAATGATATTGTGCTTGGTGCCGGCATGGAAGCTGCCGACGGTGACGACGGCGGCATCCTGCGGATCGACGTTGCGGCTGACCAGCGTCTGCAGTCCGGTGACCACGCCCGCGGCGATGACCACGGGATCGCGCGTGGTGTGCGGGTAGGCGCCGTGCCCGCCGACGCCGCGCACCAGCACGTCGACGCTGTCGACATTGGCCAGCGCGAAGCCGGGGGTGTAGCCGATCATCCCTGCGGGAAAGGGACCGTCGTGGAAGGCGATGGCGTGGGTCGGCTTCGGGAAACGGGTGAACAGGCCGTCCGCCATCATCGCATCGGCGCCCGCGACCGTTTCCTCGGCGGGCTGGCCGATCATCACCAGCGTGCCCGACCAGCGGCTCTTGTTGGCCGCGAGCAGCCGCGCGGCGCCGATCCACCCGGCCATGTGCGTATCATGCCCGCAGGCGTGCATGACGCCGGTTTCGACCCCGCTGGCGGTCGTCACGCGCACCTGGCTGGCGAATGGGAGGCCGGTCTGTTCGGTGACCGGCAGGCCGTCCATGTCGGCGCGGATCAGGAGGACGGGCCCCGGCCCGTTGCCCATGACCGCGACGACGCCGTGGCCGCCCACGCCTTCGGTCACCTCGAAGCCGGCGGCGCGCGCCTCGCGGGCCATGCGCGCGGCGGACTGCACCTCCTGCCCCGACAGTTCGGGCGCGGCGTGCATCTCGCGGTACAGTTCCATCAGCGCCGGCATTTCGCGGGCGAGCTGGGCGTCGACATCTTGCGCGGCGGCGGGCGCGCCGAGCGAGGTCGCGAGGAGCGCGGCGGCAAGCGTGCGGATGGTCATGGCGGCGGTCCCCCTGCGCTCTGGATCGCGCGCAGGTGTGACGGGTGCGGCAGCGGAGCGCAAGACCGGGATTGCGCCCCCGCGAGGATATGGCATGCTCTATGTCATTAGGGGGAGGATGCGATGCGTTTGGCGGTTGCTTTAACGATGGCGCTGCTGCCGGCGGGCGGCGCCGATGCGCAGCCGAGCGCGGCCACGCAGCGGTTGTTCGACGCCGCGTCGGCGGGGGCGAGCGGCGATGCGGCGCGCGAGGGGGCGGAGGATGCGGCCGCGGGCCAGGGCCTGCTGGCGCAGATTCCGGACGGGGTGATCGTGGATGCGGATGGCCGCACGATCTGGGACCAGCGGCCTTTCGCATTCCTGGACGCACGGGCGGCGCCGCCGACCGTGCATCCGCGCCTGTGGCGGCAGGCGCGGCGCAACGCGCGGCACGGCTTGTTCGAGGTCGTGCCGGGCGCGATCTGGCAGGTGCGTGGCTACGACATCTCCGTCATGACGGTGATCCGTGGGGAGACCGGCTGGATCATCGTCGATCCACTGACGACCGAGGAAGCGGCGCGCGCGAGCCTCGCGCTGGTGAACGCCACGCTGGGCGAACGGCCCGTGGCCGCCATCCTCTACAGCCACAGCCATGCCGATCATTTCGGCGGGGTGGGCGGGGTGACGAGCCGCGCGGCGGCCGCGTCCGGGGGCGTGCGCATCGTCGCGCCGCATGGCTTCGTGCGCGAGGCGGTGGCGGAGAATGTGCTGGCGGGCCCGGCGATGCAGCGGCGCGCGACCTATATGTTCGGCACCCTCCTGGCACCGGGTCCGGCAGGGATGGTGGATACCGGGCTGGGGCCGCGGCTGGCGGGCGGGACGACGGGTTTCATCGCGCCGACGGAGACGGTGGGGCCGGAGGGCGGAACGCTGGTCATTGACGGGGTCGAGTTCCAGTTCCTCGACGCCGCCGATACCGAGGCGCCATCCGAGTTCCTGTTCTACCTGCCGCGCTGGCGCGCGCTGCACACGACCGAGGTGGTGACCAAGACGCTGCACAATCTGCTGACGTTGCGCGGCGCGCAGGTGCGCGATGCCCTGCGCTGGAGCCAGGTGATCGACGCGGCGCTGTTGCGCTGGGGCACGCAGGCCGAGGTAAGCCTGGCGAGCCACGGGTGGCCGAGTTTCGGGCGCGAGGCGGTGCGATCCACGCTGGAAGGGCAGCGCGACATGTACCGGTTCATCCACGACCGCACGCTGGGCGCGGCCAATCGCGGTGCGACCCTGCAGGAGCTGCCGGCGATCCTGGCGGCGGGCGGCGCCGCGATCGACCCATCGGCGCGAGGCTATTACGGGACGGTCAATCACAACGCCAAGGCGGTCTACCAGCGCTATTTCGGCTGGTGGGACGGGGTGCCGGCGCATTACGACCCGCTACCACCCGAGGAACAGGGGCAAGGCTATGTCGCGCTGGCGGGCGGGCCGGCGCGCCTGCTCGCCGCGGGGCGCGCGGCGCAGGCGGCGGGCAACCACCGCTGGGCGGCCGAATTGCTCAACCACCTCGTGTTCGCCGAGCCCGACTTTCCGGATGCGAAGGCGGCGCTGGCCGATGCCTATGAGCAGCTGGGTTTTCAGGCCGAAAGCGGGGCGTGGCGCAACTATTATCTCGGTGCGGTCGCGACCCTGCGCGGGACGGAGGCAGCGGGCGGCGCCGCCCGAACACAATCGCCCGATTTCGTCGCCGCGATCCCCACCATCGACCTGTTCGACGCGCTGGCGACGCGGCTGGCGGGCGACCAGCCGGTGGCGATACCGCAACGCTTCCGCTTCGTCTTCGGCGACACGGGCGAGACGGTGACGGTCGAGCGGCGCGGGGTGATCGAGATCCCGCGGCTGGGCGAGGATAGCGCGCCTGCGACGGCGGAGGTGCGCACGACGCGCGCCGCGTTCGCGGCGTTGCTGGGCGGCCGCGTCGCTCCGGCTGCGCTGATGGCGGCGGGGCA
>CBDUBN010000157.1:0-3419 GCA_965365395.1 uncultured Sphingomonas sp. | reverse complement strand
CCCGCGCCCACGGCCGCGCCGGCCGAGGCCGCGGGTGGAGCGGGGGACGAGGAACCGTCCGTCCCGCCGACGAACCCGGCAGCGCCGCCGCCGACACTCCCGGCATGACCGAGCAGGTCACGCTCGATCCGGCGGTGGCGGCCGACGGGGCGGACACGCCCGACCCGGACCGGGCCGCGGTCGAGGCGACGCGCGCGCCGTTGCTCGATCATCTGATCGAACTGCGCCGGCGGATGCTGTGGTCGCTGGGCGCGCTGGTGATCGCCTTCTTCATCTGTTTCCACTTCGCGAAGCCGATCTTCGCCTTCCTCGTCCAGCCGCTGCTGGCCGCGGGGCAGGGGCGCCTCATCTACACGGCGTTGTTCGAAGCGTTTTTCGTGGAAGTGAAGGTCGCGCTGTTCGCGGCCTTCATGCTCGCCTTTCCGGTTATCGCCACGCAGATCTGGCGTTTCGTCGCGCCCGGCCTGTACCGCAACGAAAAGCGCGCGATGCTGCCTTTCCTGCTCGCCACGCCGCTGCTGTTCACGGCCGGCGCGGCCGGCGCCTATTATGGCGCAGTGCCGGTGGCGCTCGCGTTCCTGCTGAGCTTTCAGGGGAATGTCGGCGGCGTCGATCAGGTGGCCCTGCCCGGCGTCGGCAACTATCTCGACTTCGTCATGCATTTCATGCTGGCGTTCGGCGTCGCCTTCCTGTTGCCGATCCTGATCATGCTGCTCGAGCGAGCGAACATCGTCACGCTGGCGCAGCTGCGCTCCGCGCGCCGCTACATGATCGTCGCCGCCTTCGCGATCGCGGCGGTATTCACGCCGCCTGACCCCATCAGCATGCTGATGCTCGCGGTGCCGCTGTGCCTGCTCTACGAGGCGGCGCTGGTCGCCATCCGCCTAACACGAAAAAGCGCGCCCCAGACGGACTGAGGCGCGCCAAATCGGTCATCCGCCAGACAGGATCAGTCGGCGGCGTCCTCGACGGCGTCGCCGGCGGACTGAAGGTCGCGGCCCGCGCCCTCAACGGTGTTGCAGGCAGCGAGAAGCAGGGCGGTGCCGAGCGCGAGGCTGGCGACAGCGGTACGGATCATAGGAAATCTCCCTCTGGTATGCGGAGCGGCGCAAGCGACGCTGGCAGTGAAACGACATCGCGGCAGCGATGGTTCCGCATGCGCCATCGACCGGCCCTGCGGGCACGACGCAAAGGGGCCACCGGCGAAGGCTGAAGATCGGCGATGGGGGAAAAGGGTGGCCCGGCGTGCGATCGGGGGGAGGTGTTCGCAGCGCCGGGCCGATGTATGTGGACAGCGAGAGCGGGGGGCAAATGTTCGCTGTCCGATATGCTGAACCCCCATCCTCCCAGCGGGTTCCAATAAAAAAGCCGCGAGTGCGTTTTTTTTCTCGGCGGGCGTTCTTCAGAAGCTGAGACGAGCGGTCACGCGCACATCCCGGCCCGCCAAGGGTGTGTAATCCTTGGTAAAACTGGCATGCCGGCGGGCATCGACGTCGAACAGATTATTCGCAGACGCGATCAGGGTCACCCCGCCATCCCGGCCCAGCGGGCGCCAGGCGGCCGACAGATTGACCATGGTGAAGCCGTCGGTGCGGGTCTCGAACGCGGCGACGCGGTCCTGATCGTCGACCCATTCGACCTCGCCGCGCAGGTTGACCGCGCCGTTATCGAGCTCGAGCCCGCCGCGCAGCCGCAGCGGCGGAATGCGCGGCAGGTCCCCGCCGCCGTCGGCGAGCCTTGCCCGCACCACATCGGCGACCGCCTCGCCGCTTAGCGTGAAGCCGCCGAACTGGGCGATCGGTGCGCGCAGCTCGACCTCGCCGCCATAATAGGTCGCGTCGTCCTGGAAATAGCGGAAAACGGGCAGATCGTCCTCCTCCTCGCCCGTCGCGGCTTCGTAGATGAAGTCGTCGAAGCGGGTGTAGAAGGCGGAGACGTTGAGCGTGAAGCCGCCGGTGTTCAGATTGAAATAGGCCTCGCCGCTCCACGCCTTTTCCAGGCCGAAGGTCGGATCGCCGATCTCAAACTGTCCGGTCGCGATGTGCGGGCCGTTGGAGAACAACTCCTCCGCCGACGGCGCGCGGGCGGTGCGCGACAGGGTGATGCCGACCTTGCTGCGCGCATCGTCGAGCGCGTAGCTCGCGCCGATCGCACCCGACAACGCGTCGAAATCCCGTGCGACGCCCACCGCGCGCGATGCGACCGACACCGTCTCGTACCGGCCCGACAGCTCGACGTTGACGCGGCCGAGGCCGATCTCCTGCAGGGTGAACAGCGCGAACTGCTCGGTGTCGTTCTGCGGCACGAAGGCTTCGGCGCCGATCGCGTTGAAATCGCGGAAACTATACTGGACGCCGGTAGCGCCGCGCCAGCCGCCGCGGTCCGCCTGGACCAGCTCCGCGCGCGCCTCGATCCCCTGATTGAGGAAGCGGGTGCCGATCTCGTCGCCTTCGAACTCGATATGCTCATAGTCGGCGAAGCCGCCGCGGACGCGCAGGCTTTCGAACAAGCCGCCACCGAGATCGACCTCGCCACGGAAATCCGCGCGCCATTGCTGGAGCCCGATGGTGACGGGGCCTTCCTCGCCCTCCTCCTCCTCGCCCTCTTCCTCGCCCCCATGATGGCCGCCACCCGGCCGCTCGGGGATGCCATAGTCGGTATCATAGTAGCTCAGCGACACACCGAGCTGTCCGCCGTCGGTGATCCAGGCAAGGCCACCCGCCGCCGACCAGGTTTCGGTGGCGCTGTTGGGCAACCGCCCGCGCCGCGCCGCCGCCTCCTCCAGCTCCTCGGCCTCCGCGATCTCGCCCTCGGCGCGTTCCTCGGCGGCATCGGCCAGCAGGCTGGCGCGCAAGCCGGGCGACAGCTGGAAACCACCAATGCGCAGGTCGTCGGTGCGCGAATAGGCGCCGTCGAGATGGACGACGAGATTCTGCGTCAGCGGCACATCCACCGATGCCGCGCCCGAGCGTTCGTCCGCCGCGCTGCCGTAGGTGGCGAGCGCGTCGAAATGCAGCGGCGCTTCGGGCACGCGGCGCGGGATGCGCCGGTCGAAGATGTTGACCGCGCCGCCGATCGCGCTCGATCCGAACAACAGGCTGGCGGGGCCGCGGATGATCTCGACGCGTTCGGCGGTCAGCGAATCGAAGGCGACGGCATGGTCGGCCGAGGTGTTCGAGGCATCGATCGAGCCGATGCCGTCGATCAGCACGCGCACCCGCTCGCCCTGAAATCCCCGCAGCACGGGGCGCGACGCGCCGGGGGTGAAGCTGGTGGCCGAGACGCCCGGCTGGCTGGCCAGCGTCTCGCCGATCTGGCCGCGGATCTGCCGCGCGAGCTCGTCGCCCTCGACGATGCCGATGGTGCCGAACAGGTCGAGGCTGCGCACATAGGGCGCGGTCACCACGATATCCTCGTCG
>CBDUBN010000156.1:0-3423 GCA_965365395.1 uncultured Sphingomonas sp. | reverse complement strand
GCCGCCTCCTGCGCCATATCGGCCAGCAGCGCCGTGCGCCACGCAACCTGATCGACGCCGTCGCGCACATGGCTGTTGAAGTCGCAATAGGGGCATTTGCTGACGCAGAACGGCCAGTGGACGTAGAGGGCAAGCCCCTCGCTCATGCCTAGAATACCGCCGCCACCAGCTTCGCGAAGGCATCGGCGCGGTGGCTGATGGCATGCTTGCGCGCGGGATCGATCTCGGCATAGGTGAGGTCGCTGCCGGTCGGCACGAACACCGGATCATAGCCGAAGCCGAGCGTTCCGCGGGGCGGCCAGGTCAGCGTGCCATCCGCCCTGCCCTCGACCACGATCTCCTCGCCATCCGGCCAGACCAGCGCCAGTGTGCACACGAAGCTCGCCGCGCGGTCGACGTGCGGGCCGAACGCGGCAAGCATGCCTTCGACCTTGCCCATCGCCATGTACCAGTCGCGCCCCGGCTCGCCCTCGAAAACCTGCCGTTCGGCCCAGTCGGCGGTGTATACGCCGGGGCGCCCGCCGAGCGCAGCGACTTCGAGACCGCTATCGTCGGACAGCGCGGGATAGCCCGCCCCGGCGGCGGCACGCGCCTTGATTAGCGCGTTTTCAGCGAAGCTGCTGCCTGTCTCCGGCGGTTCCGGCAAACCGAGCTCGCCGGCACCGATCGTCGTCAAGCCATGAGGCCGGACCAGCGCCGCGATCTCGCGCAGCTTGCCCGCATTGTGACTTGCCAGCAAGAGCTTGCCGGCTTCGAGCTTGCGCGGCATGCCTAGCGCCCCGTCGCCTTGCGCTGCACGGCGAAAATTTCGTCGCAGCCGATGCGCGCGAGGCGCAGGAGCCGCAGCAGCGCCTCCTCGTCGTAGGGCGCGCCTTCGGCCGTCGCCTGTACCTCGGCTAGGCGCCCGTCGCCCAGCAGCACGAAATTGGCATCGGCCTCGGCATTGCTGTCCTCGTCATAGTCGAGGTCGAGGACCGGCGTGCCCTGGTAGATGCCGCAGCTGATCCCCGCGATCTGCTGCCCGATCGGATCGTCGGCCAGCAGCTTCCTTTCGAGCAGCCCGTCGATGGCGAGGCGCAGCGCGATCCATGCGCCGGAAATCGACGCGGTGCGCGTGCCGCCGTCGGCCTGGATGACGTCGCAATCGAGGACGATCTGCCGCTCGCCGAGCTTCTTCATATCGGTGACCGCGCGCAAGGAACGACCGATAAGCCGCTGTATCTCCTGCGTCCGGCCCGACTGCTTACCCTTGGCCGCCTCGCGGCTGCCGCGCGTATGGGTGGCGCGCGGCAGCATGCCATATTCGGCGGTGACCCAGCCTTGCCCCTTGCCGCGCAGGAAGGGCGGCACCTTGTCCTCGACCGACGCGGTCACCAGCACCTTGGTATCGCCGAATCCGATCAGTACGCTGCCTTCCGCGTGGCGCGTGAAGGCGGTTTCGACGGTGATGGCGCGCATGGCGTCGGCGGCGCGGCCCGATGGGCGCATGGTCTGTCTCCTGTAGCAGCTTGCGGCGGCGCCTAGCCGGACGGCTCGCGCGGCACCAGTAAAGACTGTGGCGCCCCCGCCCAACCGTGCTAGCATCGGGTCGGCAAACGGGGGAGACGGATATGGCACTGCTACGGGTTCTGCTGACGATCGTCGGCATCGCTATGCTGCTGATGGGGCTGTTGTGGGTCGGTCAGGGACTGGGCATCATCATGTGGCCGGCGTCCAGCTTCATGCTCGCCGAGCGTATCTGGGCGCTGTATGGCCTGATCCTCGCGCTGGCGGGCGCGGCGGTGATCCTGATCAGCCGGCGCATCGGCACGCGCTAGCGGGCTTGAGCGGAGGCGCGGGCGCGTTACATGAGCGCCATGCCGTCGCCTCCGCCCGCACCCGATCTCGGCGACCGCGCGCGGTCGATCTTTCAGCTGGTCGTCGAGGCCTATCTGGCGGACGGGCAGCCGGTGGGGTCGCGCACGCTTTCGCGCCGGACGCCGATCAGCCTGTCGCCCGCGTCGATCCGCAACGTCATGCAGGATCTGGAGGAGGCGGGCCTGCTTGCCGCGCCGCATACCAGCGCAGGGCGCGTGCCGACCGAGCAGGGGCTGCGCCTGTTCGTCGATGGCATGATGCAGGTGGCAGAGCCATCGGCGGAGGATCGCGCACAGATCGAGGCAAGCCTGCAAGCGGGCACCGGCCCCGTCGAAACCGCGCTCGCCAACGCGACCGCCGCGCTGTCCGGCCTGTCGGCCTGCGCCGGCCTCGTCATGGTGCCGGGGCAGGAACGCGTGCTCAGGCAGGTCGCGTTCGTGCCGCTGGGCGCCGTGCAGGGGCTGGTCGTGCTGGTCGCGGCCGACGGCAGCATCGAGAACCGGGTCATCGACCTGCCGCGCGGGCTCCCGCCGAGCGCCCTCGTCGAAGCCGGAAACTATATCACCGCCCAGCTTTCGGGGCTTACCCTGCGCGAGGCGCAGGCGCGGCTGCGCGGCGACATCTCGGGTCACCGCATCGCCATGGACCGCGCGGCGCAGCGGCTGGTCGAGCGCGGGCTCGCGGTGTGGAGCGCGGACGGCAGCGAACGGCCTGTCCTGATCGTGCGCGGCCAGGCGAATCTGCTAGACGAGCGTGCCGCGAGCGACATCGAGCGGGTCCGCAATCTTCTCGACGAGCTTGAAACCAAGGAAGAGATTGCCCAATTGCTGGCATCCGCCGGCGACGGCGCGGCGACGCGGATCTTCATCGGCTCGGAAAACAAGCTGTTCGCCTTGTCGGGATCGTCGGTGATCGCGGCACCGTGGCGCGGCAGCGACGGCCGGGTGATCGGCGTTGTCGGCGTCATCGGCCCGACGCGGTTGAACTACGCGCGGATCGTGCCAATGGTGGATTTCACGGCGCAAACCCTGCAGAGATTGATGCGATGACGATGAACGATGAGAATGCGACGCTGACCGAAGGCGATCGGATCGCGCAGGATGCGTTGCAGGAAGCGGCGCAGGGCGATGGGCCGGACGCCGCCGCCGCGCGGATCGCCGAGTTGGAGGAACAGCTCGCGGCGGCACAGCAGGAGACGCTTTACGCCAAGGCCGACGTGCAGAATGTGCGGCGCCGCGCGGAAAAGGAGGTCGCCGACGCGCATGCCTATGCGGCAACGCGGTTCGCCCGCGACATATTGTCGGTGGCCGACAATATCGGTCGCGCGCTGGACGCCATCCCGGCGGCGGCGCGTGAGGACGAGGCATGGAAGGGCCTGGTTGTCGGTCTCGAAGCCACGGGCCGCGAGCTTGCAGCGGTGTTCGAGCGCAACGGCATCACCCGCGTCGCCGCCATGGGCACGCCGCTGGACCCCAATCTCCATCAGGCGATGATGGAAGTGCCGACGAGCGAAGCCGCGCCGGGCACGATCGTCCAGGAGATCCAGCCGGGCTACATGATCAAGGA
>CBDUBN010000155.1:0-3424 GCA_965365395.1 uncultured Sphingomonas sp. | reverse complement strand
GGTGACGATGGTTCAGATCGCCGTGGCGCGGGCGTTTGTCGAGCTGTGCCCGCCGTTCGCCCGGAGGATGGTCTGCGCCCGGGTCCGATCGACGCGGTCGGCGTGAACGGTCACCAGAATGCCGCCGTTCTTGAGGTGGTTGCCATAATAGGCGGCATCCTCGTCGCTCACGCCATGTTTCTTGAGCGCTTCGTTGAACGTGCCGGCCGCCGCGCCGACCGCGGCACCGACGGCCACCGCTTCGGGAACGACCGAGGCCGCGATCGCGCCGAGGGCCGCGAGCGGACCGACGCCGGGGATCGCGAGGGCCGCCACGCCGAGCCCGGCACCCAGCGCGCCACCGCCCAGAATGCCGCGCAAGAGGTTGCCATGCTCCTCATCGGTAATCTCGCCGCCGCCCTCACGGGTCGTCATCGTGCCCCTCGATTGCGCGATAAGCGACAGGTCGCTGTCCTGGACGCCGATTTCGCGCAGCTCGCGCACCGCGCGCTCGGCCTCGGCGTTGCTGTCGAAGATCGCCGATACGACGCTGCCGCCGGTATAATCCTCGCTGCTCGCCCCAAAACCCAGGGCCGACGATGTGCCGCCGCTGCCGCCGGTCGCCGCATTGGCGGTACGGTCGAGCGGGCCACGGTTCGGATCGTCACCGAAAGTGCCGTTGCTATTCATGACGTCTCTCCTGCTTGGGTCTGACCGCCGGCATGCACGGGGACATGCTGGCGATTGCCCTTCTCAACGCCAGGTGGAAGCAATTGTTCAGACGAGTTTTCCTATCCGTCGCACGATATGCGCCGATGGTAAGGCCCGATCCGCGCGGGGCGTGCCTGCGGGCTGCGAGGCCGCGCGGAAATGGCGCGCTTCTACCGGTGCCGGCGGGCGCCTACATGACATTGTGCGCGGCTGCCGCTGGGTTCGTCGCGAAGCCCCCGTTCCCCGGGGAAAGGATGTCCAAATGACAGACGACGATCGGCGCGAACCCGTATCCCCGGCATCCGCATCTCCCGGCGCTCGCGCTGTCCCCGGTGGCAGGGTGGCACGGTTGGGGCAATTCGGCCGGCTGGCCGGCGGCGTCGCGGGCGGGATGCTGGCCGAAGGGGCGCGCCGGCTGGCTGAGGGCGAGCGCCCCCGCTTCCGCGATATGATCCTGACCCCCGGCAACGCCGCGCGCATCGCCGATCGCCTGTCCGAGATGCGCGGCGCCGCGATGAAGCTCGGCCAGATGCTCTCGATGGATGCGGGCGATATGCTGCCCCCGGAGCTGACCGCGATCATGGCGCGCCTGCGACAGAATGCGCACCGCATGCCGCCCGAACAGCTGCAGCGGGTGCTGGCCGCCGAATGGGGCGGGGACTGGCGCCGCCGTTTCGTGCGCTTCAACGCCTCCCCGATCGCCGCGGCGTCCATCGGCCAGGTGCATCGGGCGCAGACGCCCGACGGCCGCGATCTCGCGATCAAGGTGCAATATCCCGGGATCCGCGAAAGCATCGACGCCGATATCGACAACGTCGCGACCCTGCTGCGGCTATCGGGACTGCTGCCCGCGGGGCTCGATGTCGCGCCGCTCCTGGCCGCGGCCAAGGAACAGCTGCACCAGGAAGCGGACTATATCCGCGAAGGCGAGCAGATGACGGCGTTCGGCACCTTGCTCGCCGATTCGCCCGCCTATGTCGTCCCCGCGCTCGACCGCGAATTCACTACCGGCCGGGTGCTGGCGATGGATTTCATCGAAGCGCGGCCGATCGAGAGTTTGCGCGAGGCGGACGAGGCGGCCCGCAATACGGCAATGCGCGCGCTGATCCGGCTGGTCCTGCGCGAACTGTTCGAACTCGGGGTCATGCAGACGGATCCCAATTTCGCGAACTATCGCTATCAGCCGGACAGCGGCCGGCTTGTCCTGCTCGATTTCGGTGCGACGCGACCGGTATCCGCGACGACCGCGAGTGCCTATCGCGCGCTGCTGCGCGCGGCGCTTGCCGGCGATCGCCAGGCCGTCGAGCAGGCCGCCCTGGCGGGAGGCTTCGTGGGCGGCGGGGCCATCGCGCACCACGGTCAGCGGATCCATCGCATGATCGACATCATCCTGACCGAGCTTGACCGGCAGGATTTGTTCGACTTCGGTGATCGCCGCTTCGTCGAACTGCTGCGCGAGGAAGCGATGGATGTCGCCGCCGACCGGGCGGCGTGGCACTTGCCGTCCGCCGACCTGCTGTTCGTGCAACGCAAGATCAGCGGCACGGCGCTGCTGGCGGCCAGTCTGGGGGCGAAGATCGACGTGCGCGCGATGGCGGATCCCTATCTGGATGGCGCCGCTGGCCCCGATTGACGGGTTTCTGGGCGTCGGTCGGGACGAGCAGATCGCCAGGGCCACGCTCCGCACCGCCGACGATACCGAAGGAGAGGCATTTTCCGTGCTGAAAATCGTGAACGGATCCAGCCTGCAGCCATTGTCGCAAGGCGCGCCCAAGCAGATCGTCCTGTTG
This sequence comes from uncultured Sphingomonas sp., assembly GCA_965365395.1. Classification (GTDB taxonomy): domain Bacteria; phylum Pseudomonadota; class Alphaproteobacteria; order Sphingomonadales; family Sphingomonadaceae; genus Sphingopyxis. The sequence continues at coordinate 944 of CBDUBN010000155.1, read as the reverse complement.
CTGCATGGCTATGGCTCGAGCGGCGCCGACCTCATCTCCTTCGCTCCGCACTGGCAGCAGCTGCTGCCCGACGCGCTGTTCCTCTCCCCCAATGCGCCGCAGCGCTCGGGCATGCAGGCGGGCTATCAATGGTTTCCGCTGACGACCTTGTCGCCCGGCGCACTGTCTGCGGGGGTCGCAGGCGCCGCGCCGGCGATCGACGCCTTCATCGACCGCAAGCTCGGCCAATATGGGCTGAGCGATGCCAGCCTCGCCATCGTCGGGTTCAGCCAGGGGACGATGATGGCGCTGCACGTGGGATTGCGGCGGGCGCGGCAGGTGGCCGGCATCGTCGGCTACTCGGGAATGCTGACGGGCACCGCGGACCTGCCGGGCGAAGGCCGCGTCAAACCGCCGATACTGCTCGTGCATGGCGCGGCCGACCCCGTCGTTCCGGTCGCTGCGTTGCACGCGGCGCGCGGCGCGCTGGAGCGGCTCGGCCTGGACGTCGCCTCGCATGTATCGCCCGGTCTGGGGCACAGCGTCGACCCGGCCGGGCTGCGCATGGGCGGTGCGTTCGTCGCGCGGTGCCTGGGTGTCGCCGGCTAGAGCCCGACCTCGTCGAGCGCCGCGCGCAGCTCGTCCATGGCCGCGCTCCCCTGTCGGGGCAAAAGCCGGTTCAGCGCGGTACGAACGCGGCCCTGCGCCACGCGCAGCGTCTTGTGCCTGATCTCGCGGGTCTGGTTGGTACGCCAGGATCGGCTCCCACCAAGCAACGCCGCCCATTTTTCCTCTTCGGCGGCGAGGATCGCGAGCGCGAGCCGAAGTCCGTCGCGCCGGCCCTCGTCATATGTTCCGGAGCTGCCGGCTCCGCCCCCTCGCGCCATGCTGGTCCGCCCTCGCCAACCATCCGGGCACAGGCACAGCCGCCTGGCCGCAGCGGGCCGATGGTGCCGCTTACAGGA
>CBDUBN010000154.1:0-3473 GCA_965365395.1 uncultured Sphingomonas sp. | reverse complement strand
CCGTAAAAGCCCCAGGTCATGGCGGACAGGAGCGCCGAGCCGTCGGTCATCGCGCAATCGATCACCTGCCCCTGCCCGGTCGCCCTGGCGGACAGGATGGCGCTGACCATGCCGAAGGCGAGCATCATCCCGCCGCCACCGAAATCGCCGATATAGTTGACCGGCGGCACCGGCCTCTCGCCCGCGCGTCCGACGGTATGCAGCACGCCGGACAGCGCGATATAGTTGATGTCGTGCCCGGCCGCCTGCGCATAGGGACCATATTGCCCCCATCCGGTCATGCGTCCGTACACCAGCCGGGGATTGTCGCCGATCAGGACGTCGGGACCGAGGCCCAGCCGCTCCATCACGCCCGGCCGCAGCCCTTCGATGATGCCGTCCGCCGTCCGGCACAGGTCGCGCGCGATATCCACAGCGTCGGGATTCTTCATGTCCAGCCCGATCGACTTGCGGCTGCGCGTCAGCGGGTCGGCCGGGAAGACCATGCCGCGCGGCCGGTCGATGCGGATCACCTCCGCGCCATGATCGGCCAGCATCATGCCGGCATAGGGCCCGGGCCCGATCCCTGCGAACTCGACGATGCGGATCCCGCTCAATGGTCCGGGCATGCAGGATCCTTCAGACAGGGCCGCCGGCGGCTGCCCGCAGCGGCTTTTCGAGGATGATGAAATGCAGATCGTCGCGCTTGGGCGCGCCGAAACGCGCATCGCCATAGGGGAAAGGCGCGGTCTCGCCGGTCGCGGCATAGCCCCGCCGTTCGTACCAGGCGATCAGTTCGGCGCGCTGCGCGATCACCGACATCCGTGCGCACGCGGCGCCGAACCGGTCGCGCGCCGCGCTTTCCGCCGCATCCAGCAGCCGCCGGCCCCAGCCGGACCCTTGCGCGCGCGGCTCGACCGTCACTAGGCCGACATAGCCCGCCCCGCCCCGGCGCTCGACATGCACGCACGCCACGGGCGTGCCGTCCTGCTCGAACAGCAGAAGCAGATGGTCGGGATCCGCGATCATCGCGCCCAGCATCGCCGCATCGATCCGCTGTCCGCCGAGCATATCCGCCTCGTGCGTCCAGCCCGCCCGCGCCGCGTCGCCGCGATAGGCACGCTCGATCAGCGCGACCAGCTCCGGCACGTCGTCCGCGGCGGCAACGCGCGCCTGCATCAGGCGCGGAAACCCGCCAGCCGCTCGGCGATGATCGCTTCCGCCTCGGCGATCGTGCGGTCGATCAGTTCCTTGCAGGTCGGAATGTCATGGATCAGCCCGGCAACCATGCCACAGCTCCATGCCCCCGCGTCCATCGCGCCCTCCTTCATGATGCGCGGATAGACGCCCGCAACTTCCTCGACGATATCCTCGAACTTGAGATCAGGCCCCAATGCGCGCTCCTTCTCGAGCAGCCGTTCGACCGCCGCGTTGGTCAGCACGCGCTCGGTGTTGCGCAGCGGGCGCATGACCAGCCGGGTGTCGAGTTCGGACGCCGCGACCAATGCTGCCTTCACATTGTCGTGCACCGGCGCCTCCTTCGTGGCGATGAAGCGCGTGCCCATGTTCATGCCCTCCGCGCCCAACGCCAGCGCCGCGACAAGGCTGCGCCCGTCGGCCATGCCGCCGCTGGCGACGAAGGGGATCGTCAGTTCGTCGGCCGCGCGCGGCAGCAGGATGAAATTGGGTACATCGTCCTCGCCGGGATGCCCGCCGCACTCGAAGCCGTCGACCGACACCGCATCGCAGCCGATCGACTGCGCCTTCAGGCTGTGCCGGACCGAGGTGCATTTGTGGATCACCTTGATCCCCGCGTCCTTGAAGGCGGGCAGCACGGCGACGGGATTGTTGCCCGCGGTCTCGACCGCCTTCACCCCGCCCTCGATGATCGCGCGCACATAGCCCGGATAGTCGGGCGTGTTGACCATCGGCAGGAAGGTCAGGTTCACGCCGAACGGCTTGTCGGTCATCTCGCGGCACCGCGCGATCTCGCGCGCCAGGTCGTCGGGCGTCCGCTGCGTCAGCCCGGTGATGATGCCGAGGCCGCCGGCATTGCTGACCGCGGCTGCCATCTCGGCGAAGCCGACATAGTGCATGCCGCCCTGGATGATCGGATGCTCGATCCCGAACATCTCCGTGATGCGTGTGCGAAGCGCCACTCGTCGTCCCCCCGGCTGGTACGGTGCGCATGGTCGTTGACGTATACGTCAACGTCAACAGTCAAAAACATCATTGCGTCTGCAGCATCTCGCCGGTGATCGCGTAGCCGCCGCGAAGCCATTCGACGATCTCGCGCGCGCCGGGGTGGTCGACGGCGGCGTAGCGCGCGGTGAGCGCCGCCTTCCGTTCGTCGCTCAACCGGTCGAGGCCGCTGTCCTGCAGCGTCATCAGATCGGCCTGAAGCATCCCCGCAATTTGTTCGCCGACGATCGCGCATGCCGCCTCGAAAAACGCCGCGCCGTACCGATAGCCCGTGCCTTGCGCGTAGAGCATGGGCAGGGTCAGCGCAGCTATGCACCCCAGCACCGGCTGCGACATCGGGTTGATGGCATGGTGGCTTATGCGATCGCCCGCCGCCGCCGTGCGCCCGGTAAAGCCGCGCAAATGCAGATGCTGCGACATGCGCGGACCGTCGTTGACCGGATAATTGTCCCACAGGGCTGGCTTGCGACCGAGCAGCTGCGCAACGTCTTCCAGGTGCCCGCAACCGATTTCGCGCGCGCACACCTCCTCGCCCGTCCAGTAGATGGCGACGGCGGGATCGATCAGCCGGCCGAGGTCGGCGAGATAGTTCACAGGCCGCGCGCCGAAGACGCGGTCGAGCACCGGATCGTCACTGTAATAGCTGGGGCACAGAAAGGCGCGCGCGGCGCTGCTTTCGTCGATCATGAAATGCGCGATATCCGCCTGGCGCGCGGCGAGATCGGGGATGTCCCCCTCCATGTCGTCGAACAATATGGCCAGATCGTCGATGCCCGCCGCGTCGAGTTGGTCGAGCTTGGCGCGCATGGCGGCGCGCGCATCCTCACCGAAGTCGAGCTGGGCACCGAACGGCGTCAGCCCGACACCCACGCGCATACCCGCATCGTGACATGCACCCGCGAACGCCGCCAGAGCGTCGAGCGAGTCGCGGTCGAACGGCTCCTGCCAGCGCTTGCGCAAGCGCGCCTCGGATTTGGGCGCATAGTGGATGAACCGGTATCCGGCGGGTGCGAGCCGCGCGACGACGTCCGCGCGTTCGGCCCAGCTCCACGCGCGACCGAAATAGCCTTCGATGATGCCGAGCTCGGGCATTATCAATACAGCAGGAAGCGCTGTCGCTCTTCCGTCCATGCCCTCTCGTCCGGCACCGCGACCGCATCGAGATCGCCGACCGTCGCGCCGCCATCGTCCACCCATTCGCGCAAGGCGGGCGAGCCATTGATCACGTCGATCGCCAGTTGACCTTCCGTATACTCATATTTGAAATCCATGCCGCGCCACAGCGGATAGTC
>CBDUBN010000153.1:0-3516 GCA_965365395.1 uncultured Sphingomonas sp. | reverse complement strand
CCTTCCTCGACGATTCGGACACCGGTTTCGCATGGCAGGCGATCGCCGGCGTGCGCGCCCCGATCTCCGACAATGTCGACGTCGGCTTGCGCTATCGCTTCTTCAACGCCGACAATGTCGACATGGTCGACATCCGTGGCCGCGACATCAGCACGCGCTTCCGTTCGCACTCGCTGATGGGCACGCTGACGTTCAACTTCGGTGCGCCCGAAGAGCCGCTGCCGCCGGCTCCGCCGCCGCCCCCGGCCTACACGCCGCCGCCGCCGCCGCCGGTCGCTCCGCCGCCGCCGCCGCGTCCGGCCTGCAACACCGGTCCGTACATCGTGTTCTTCGACTGGGATCGCGACAACATCACGGCCGATGCGGCGCAGACGCTGGACAACGCGGTTTCGGCCTATCGCAACTGCGGCAACTCGGCCGTCATGATCGCCGGCCACGCCGACCGTTCGGGTGCGGCGACCTACAACGTGGGTCTGTCGAACCGCCGTGCGACCAACGTCCGCAACTATCTTGCGGCGCGTGGCATCCCCGGTGGCGCGATGACGACGACCGCCCGCGGCGAAACGCAGAACCGCGTTCCGACCCCGGATGGCGTCCGCAACGACCAGAACCGCCGGGTGGAAATCACCTACGGTCCGAACTCGGGCATGTAATCCGGCCGCAAGGCCTGATGAGAAGGGCGGTGCCGAAAGGCGCCGCCCTTTTTCTTTGCGCGTCGCCGGAGCGTGTCGACGTCTCGCGCGGCCGCCCATAGGGTGAGCAGAGTGATGCGGAATCTTTTCCTGTGCGCGCTACTTGCCTGCCTGCCAGCCTGCGCCCCGCCGACTGGCGACGCGGCGACGGATTCAGCGGGCAGGCGTGACGCCCCGCGCGCGGAACCGGGTGCCGGCGACCGGACACCGACAGTGGCGACCGACCTGCGCGGAGAGTGGCGCGTCGTGGCGATCGACGATCGACCCGTGCAGGAGGGGGCCGGCCTCGCCCTGCGCGCGAGTATGGATCAGATCTGGTGGGAGCCGCGCTGCGCTGGCGCGGCACGGCGCTACTTGATTCGCGGAAACAGGATCATGTTCGCATCCGCGGCGCCGTCGCGTGCTCCCGGGGCGCCGACGCCCCCGGTCTGCACCATCGGGTTGCCACCACGATTGAGCGAGGTGATGCGGGTGTTCGAGGGCGCGGCGCGCGCCGATCGCGCGACTGGCGGCGGCATCCGCATCGCTGCACCACGACACAGCGTCACCCTATCCCCGATAGACTAGACTGCGCACCTTGATTGACGGTGGGCGCGTCGACGGCCCGGCCGCGTAAGGCGGCAGCAGCCCGGCACGAATGTGTGCGCTAAATCCACCCCGTCCCGCTTGTTCGAGCCGATCGACGTCAACAATAGCGGGCGTCGCAGTGCGGGGCGTGTTCGGCGAGCCAGGCCATCGCCGCCTGGACATCGGCCTCGGCCACATCATAGCAATCCTGCATGGCGGCTATGCGACCATCGGCGAACCGCCAGAGGCTGGATGCGGAAAAGTGCAGCAAGGGCTTGTCGCCGAGTCTGTACACCCCCATCGCGCGCGCCGTGACGACGTCCGGCGCGAATTCGCGCACACCGACGCCGAACCACCAGCGTTGATCGAACTGCCGATCGAAGCCGGCGATCGACTTTCGGAACCCGGCGAGGACGTCGCTCGCCGTGACGAGGTGACAGGCGAATGGCGCGCCCGACACGGTGTATGTCACGTCGTCCGCCAGGAACGGCCGCAAGCCATCCCAATCATCGGACAGGACCGCCGCATCAAATGCATCGATCCATGCATGCCATCTCGCCAGCATTTTTCTCTCCTCGCCGGAAAGATGCCGTGCCGAGGTAATGGACTCAATTACCTGCAAGTCATAATCGCCGGCCATGTCATTCGGCGGGATATTGGCGCGCCTGCGCCGGCAAAGAGGCTGGTCGCAGGAAGCCCTGGCGCTGCGTGCGGCTATGTCGCAGCGGCATCTCAGCTTTCTCGAAACCGGCCGCGCGCAGCCGAGTGCACAGGCGATCAGCAAACTCGCAAGGGCATTGGCACTCCGCGCATGGGAACAGCGCACCCTGGTGGATGCGCTGGCACCGGTCGATCGGCCGCCTGTGCCGCAGCCCCCGGCAGACCGCGTCGTCGCCGATCTGATCCAGCGGTTCTCGCAATGGCCCGCCTATGCGTATCGCGCGGATGGAACGCTCGTCGCAACCAACCCAGGCCTCGACCGCCTGCTGGCCGCGGCAGAGCCGCAGGCGGATTTGTGGGCCAGGACTGCTCCTACGGGCGGACCCAATATCTACGACCTGGTCTTTCACCCCGACGGCCTGTGTCGGCACATGGTGAATCCGCACGAGGTCATTCCGGAGACACTGCGGCGATTGCGCATCGAGGCGGCGCAGGACACGGCGCTCTATGACGTGCTTCAGCGCGTCGAAGGCTATCCGTCGGTCAAAGCCTGGGCCGCAGCGCCCCCGGTCCCGCCGCCGATATTGGTCGAGCGCTATGTGCTGGGGACGGCCACGCTGTCGATCATCTCGATCCTGTCGCACCTGGCATCACCCGGGGATGTTGCGCTGGGTCTGCTCCGGATCGAAACCTTCGTGCCCGCGGACGAGGCGAGCGAGCAGTTGCTAATCGACGCAAGACACCTGACGCGGGACACCGGCCATCTGAACTAGGGGCCCGGTTCTCAGCATCCGGGCCCCCGTCCATTGCGTCACTCCAGTCGTTAGAGCCGCACCTCTGCGACCTTGTCCTTGTAATCTTCCTTCGGATCGATGCCGAGCATGGCCTTGATCCCGGCGACGGCGCTGTTGGCGTCGATCCAGATCTGCGCTTCTTCCGGGTCGAGGCGGATGAGCGCCACCTTGGGATCGTCCTTCCCGCCTTCGTACCAGGCGGCGACGTAGCGGTTCCACAGGCGGTCGATCACGGCGGGATCGCGGCTGGTGGAGAGGCTGCCGTGGACGGTGGCCCAGACATCGTGCCCCTTTGACACGAAATGCGCCATCGCGCGGTTGCCGCCCGCGGCGCTGCCGCCGCTCGCGCTGCCGTAACCGGCGCCGGTCGAGCCGATGCTGCCGCCCTGGATCATTTCATACAGCTTGTTGTCGGTCGAGGTAAAGAACCAGATCGGGCCGTGGTAATCGTCGCCCGAGGAAGCATCCTGCTCGTCGAGCTGCGCGGTCATGGGGCGGGCATGGCCGTCCTCGCCGTCGGCGAGACCGAGGAACATGGTCATGTCGCTCCTGAGCGCCTTCCAGAACTTCAGCTTGATCTCGGCATCGTTCGCCATCGGTGATCTCCTATGAGGGTTCCGACGGCGAACGGCTGAGTTGGCGCAAGGGTTCCGTAACGAGTTTCGCGCCGGGGCTAGAGCACCTCGAACAGGCCGGCCGCGCCCTGGCCGCCGCCGATACACATGGTGACGACGACGTAGCGGGCGCCGCGGCGCTTGCCCTCGATCAGCGCATGGCCGGTGCAGCGCGCGCCGGTCATGCCG
>CBDUBN010000152.1:0-3589 GCA_965365395.1 uncultured Sphingomonas sp. | reverse complement strand
CGCCGCCGCCGGCGTTGACCGTGAAATTGCCCGGGGGCGAGACGCGCGCCAGGTCATTCGACGTCCAGTTTGATTCGATCGCGATGTTCGCGAGGATTTCGGACACCGTGCCGGAGAGCGGACCCGTGTACGCCGCATTGTCGAGCGCGAAGGCGAGCGCCGTATCTCCATTGACCAGCCCTGCGGGAACCGCAGACGTATTGGAGTTGCTTGCGTCGGCGGCCCAGGTGGCCGAGCCGCTGGCGAACTGGACGGCGAACAGGATCGTCGGACTCGCCGCCGTGCCGATATAGGCGATGACCGCGTCGCCAGTACCCGATGGGTTGAACGACGGGCTCGTCCCGGTTGTGGACACCGTGAAGACCGTACCGAGCGCGGCGTCGGCCGGGACGGTGAAGCTGATCACGCCTTCGCCGCTGCGAAACCCGCCCGCGGCCAGCCAGCCGTTGTCGGTGAAATTGATCGTCTGCCCGCGCAGCGTTTCATCGAGCAGGACGAACGATACCGATTTGACGGTGTTCGCGCTGGCGTCCTGGTCGTCGGCATTGACCTCGACGATCGCGATCGAACCTGCAGCGGGCATATTGACGTCCTTCGGAAAAAAGCGCGACGGCCAGGGCTGCCGCGGCGAAAAGAGGGTCCGGTGCGAAAGCCGGAGCGACCGCGCCCCGGTAGCCGCGCCATATGACGGTCCTGTGTCATGGCGCGACTTTGGCGCGCAAATGAATAAGTTATGACCGCGTTAAGCAGAGCGATTTTGCTGTGGATAAGTGGCGGTTCAGCGTGCGGCCCTCGCGGTCCCTTCCGTCGCCGCGCCCTCGCGCTGCCGCACGATGGCTGCCCGCTGCGCCACATAGCCGCGAATCGCTTCGGCATCGGCGGGGGAGAGCCAGCGCGCGAAGCTGCGCATGCCGCGGTCCTGCAAGGCGCCGTCGATGATGACGCCCCTCCAGGCGTCCGCATCCGCCAGCGTCGCCCGGCGGCGCAGGTCCGGCAGCACGCCGGAGCTTTGCGCGGCCGGCCCGTGGCAGACCGCGCAGTTCGATTCGTACAGACGGCGACCGCGTGTCACCTGTGCGGGGGTAAAGGCGGTGGCGACCTCCACCCCCGGCGGGTTGGGGACCCGCGCGACGCGATAGGGCGCCTGCCCGCCGATCTTGAACACCAGCAGCCGCCCGTTGGGCATGGGGCGCGGGTTGTCGACATAGGGCGAAGACAGCGGATAGGCGCCGCCGTAGCCGGCCATCACCGCGATATATTGCACGCCGTCCACGGCATAGCTGACCGGCGGCGCGATGATGCCCGTGCCGGCGTCGAAACTCCACAACCTGCGCCCGTCGTCCGCGGCGAAGGCCTGGAACTGGCCGTGCGCATTGCCCTGAAAAACCAGGTTGCCGTGGGTCGCCAGCACGCCGCCGTTCCACGGTCCGTCATATTGCACCCGCCAGACCTCGCGCTGGCGCACGGGATCCCAGGCGATCATCTGTCCTTTCAGCATCGCGCGCACCGCGCGGAATTGCGCCGGATCGTCGGGCACGCCGTTCGCCAGCATGTCGATGCCGGGGTTCCATCCACCGGGTCGGCCGGCGAAGCCGGGATCGTCGGCATAGGCGAAGGGCACCTCCTGCGCCGGCAGATAGACGAGGCCGGTGTCCGGGCTGTAGGCCATCGGGTGCCAGTTGTGCGCGCCGAGCGCCGACGGCAGCGCGAGGAACGGGCCGTCCCGGAAGCGCGCGTTGGGCGCCTCGATCGGCCGCCCGGTGGCCATGTCGACGCCGGTGGCCCAGGTCGTGGGAACGAAATTCTCAGCGGAGATCAGCCGGCCGTCGCGGCGGTCGATGACGTAGAAGAATCCGTTCTTCGGCGCCTGCATCATCACCTTGCGCGGCCGGCCGCCGATGCTGAGATCGGCGAGGATGATCGGCTGCGTCTGCGTGAAATCCCAGGTCTCGCCCGGCGTCCCCTGATAGTGCCATTTGTAGGTGCCATTGTCGGCATCGAGCGCGACGACGGAGGAGACGAACAGATTGTCACCCTCGCCCTGGCTGCGGATTTTATGGTTCCACGGGCTGCCGTTGCCGACGCCGATCAGCACCTGGTTGAATTCGCGGTCGTAGACGATGGCATCCCACACGGTCCCGCCGCCGCCGAACTCGGACCAGTCGCCGCGCCAGGTGGCGCGCGCGCGTCCTATGACGTTGTCCGACGCGGCGCCATCGGCCGGCGCCCCGGGGGCGGGCGGCACGGTATAGAAACGCCAGTCGAGGTCACCCGTGTCGGCGTCATAGGCGGACACATAGCCGCGCACGCCATATTCCGCGCCGCCGTTGCCGATCAGCACCCGGCCTTTGACGATGCGCGGCGCGCCGGTGATCGTATAGGGTTTGGTCTGGTCGACGGTCACCTTGGCCCAGACCGGCGTGCCGTCCGCGGCGTCGAGCGCGATCAGCCGTCCGTCGATCGTCCCGAAGAAGACCTTGCCGTCATAGACCGCGACGCCGCGGTTGACGACGTCGCAGCAGGCGTTGAACCCCGCCTCGCCCGGCACTTGGGGGTCGTAACTCCATTTGAGCGCGCCCGTCGCCGCGTCGAAGGCGAACACCTTGGACCAGGCGGTGGTGGTGTACAGCGTGCCGTCAACGACGATCGGCGTCGCTTCCTGTCCGCGATTGGTGTCGAACTCATGGCTCCAGGCCAGGCCGAGTCCACCCACATTACCGGCAGTGATCTGATCGAGCCGCGAGAAACGCTGCTCCTCGTATGTGCCGCCGTGAGTGACCCAGTCCTCGGGGTGCTGCGCGGCGGCGATCAGCCGCGCTTCGTTGACCCGCGGCGCGCCATCGCCCACCGCACCGCCGCACCCGCCCAGCGCCAGCATCGCCGGCACCAGCGCACGGAGCATGCCCTGCCTCATCGCCTCTCTCCCTCGCCTCGGACCGCCCTGTCGCCGGGTCGTATCCGCGTTCAGCCTATCAGTTTTCTGCCGTTTCCCTACCGATATTATGCCATCGTCATCGCACCGCGCCGGCGGCGCGCAGATCGGCGATGCGCGATGCGTCCATGCCCAGCTCCGCCAGTATCTCGTCGCTGTGCGCCCCGACCCTTGGCGACGGCTCCGGCGTGTCGACGACCGTAGCGGAATAGCGCGGCGCCGGCGCCGGCTGGGTCACGCCGCCGACCTCGATGAAGGTGCCGCGCGCCGCATTGTGTGGATGCCGCGGCGCCTCGGCGAGGCTCAGCACCGGCGCGAAACACACGTCGGTCATCTCCATCACCGCGCACCATTCGTCCCGCGTGCGGGTCAGGAACAGGTCGGTCAGCCGTGCCTTCAGCCGTGGCCACGCCGCCTGATCGTCCTGCGCATCGAAATCGGGATCGGCGTCGAGCCCGGTATGCTTGCGCAGCAGCGCATAGAATTGCGGCTCGATCGATCCGATCGAGATGAATTTGCCGTCGCTGCACGCATAGGTGTCGTAATAAGGGGCGCCGCCGTCGAGCCGGTTCACACCCGCCTCGTCCTGCCACACGCCCATGCCGTAAAAGCCCCAGGTCATGGCGGACAGGAGCGCCGAGCCGTCGGTCATCGCGC
>CBDUBN010000151.1:0-3661 GCA_965365395.1 uncultured Sphingomonas sp. | reverse complement strand
CCCGTTTCGGCCCCGGCTGCGCGGCGTGCGCAGGAGGAGGATTTCGCGGATGTCGTCGTGACCGGCACCCGCATAGGCAATGCCACGCTGGACAGCGCGGTGCCGGTAACGGTCGTCACGTCGCAGGATCTGCAGCAAGGCGGCGACACCGCGGAAATCGGGACCGTGGAAGTCGCAGATGGCATCGAGCCTGTGTCCTGGTCGCCCGCGCGGCCCTGGATCGCCGCGATCGAGGCGGCCGGTCCCCGATGGGCGGACGCGGTCGATCGACAACGCCTGGCCCATGGCGCGCTGCCGCTGTTCTGGTTCGATCTTGCCGAATGGCATTGGCGCGCGGGCCGCGCGGCAGAGGCGCGCCGTGCTGTGGAGACCGCGCTCGATCTGCCCGCGCGCGACAACCAGACGCTCGAGATCGTGGCGGGCCGGCTGGTGCGCTACGGCGATCTCGATCGTGCGCTCACGCTCTACGCCGCGCTTGCCGATCGCGAGGACGAGCGGCCGCAGCCGGTGCGCCAGAAGGCGCTGGTGCTGATGGCGCGCGCCGAGGCACACCGCGCTGCAGGCCGCGACGATGCGGCGCGGGACGATCTGCGCGCCGCGATCGCGCTGCTCGCCGATGCCGTGCTGACGGTGCGGCGCGAGACATTCCGGGGGTTCGAGACGCTGGCGCTGATGGACGCCAATCTTGCCGTACAGCGCTACCGCGCGCTCGGCGGGGTGGATCATGCGTTGCCGGCGCGGCTGGTGGCGATGCTCGACACCGATATCCGCATCGTCGTCGAATGGAACACGCCGCGCACCGACCTCGACCTGTGGGTCACCCAGCCCGATGGCGAACGCGTCGGCTTCTCAAGCACGCTGTCGTCGGCGGGCGGACGGCTGACGGGGGACGTCACCAACGGTTTCGGGCCGGAGGAATTCCTGATCCGCAGCGCACCGCGCGGCCGCTATACGATCGAGATCGACAGTTTCGCCAGCGACCGGACCAACCCCAACGGGCCGTCAACGGTGGCCGCGCGCATCATCCGCAATTTCGGGCGGGCCAACCAGAGCGAGGAACTGGTCGATATCGAGATGGACCCGACCGACGACGGCATGCGCCGCATCGGCACGATCGACGTTCGCTGATCGTCCTGGAGCGGATCGAAACGGGTAGGAGCGCCGCACCGCCAGGCAAGGGACCAGACTGGCCCGGCGATGCGACGCTCCGTGGCTGCCATCCAGTCCGGCACCCGTAGATGGGATAACGACTGGCGGCGTTAGGGCTTTAATTCTGGTGCGGCGGCGAAGCTCCCATCAGGCGGCCAGTCCGATATTCTTGCGCGACAGGCCGTGGCGGCGCATGCGGTCGATGAAGGTCGTGCGGCTCATCCCCACCGCGCGCGCGGCGTCGGCGACGATCCAGTGGCATTGGTCGAGCGCGGCGATCAGCTGCTGCCGCTCGATACTGTCGAGCAGGAGACGAAGGTTGGCGTCGGGCGCGGGGCGAGCCGCTGGCGTATCGGCGCTGCACGCCGCGGCAGGCATTGTCGCGGGCGCCCGACCGATCAGCGCCGCGACCTCGTCGGGGCCGATCGTCGACCCGTTGAACAGGATGGCGGCGCGCGCGACCGCATTGCGCAATTCGCGCACGTTGCCGGGCCAGCCATGTTGCATCAGCGCGGCGATACCGTCCGGCGAGAAACGCACGTCCAGCCCCGTGCCGACACAGATCGCGGCCACCAGCGCGGCTATGTCGTCGCGCCGGCTGACCAGCGCGGGCAGCGCGATGGGCAGCACATCGAGCCGATACCACAGATCCTCGCGGAACCGCCCGGCGGCGATCTCGGCAGGCAGGTCGCGGTGGCTCGCGCAGATGATCCGGCCGGTGAAGGCGATCATGCGGTTGCCGCCCACCCGTTCGAACTGGCGCTCTTCCAGGACGCGAAGCAGGCGGACCTGCGCGGCCAGCGGCATGTCGCCGATCTCGTCCAGGAACAATGTGCCGCCATTGGCCGCCTCGAACCGGCCGATCCGCCGTTCGATGGCGCCGGTGAAGCTGCCCTTCTCGTGACCGAACAGCTCCGATTCGATCAGTTCCCCGGGGATGGCGCCGCAATTGACCGCGACGAACGGCCCGCCGAGACCGCTCGCGAGATGCACGGCCCGGGCCGCGACCTCCTTGCCGCTGCCGGTGGGGCCATGCAGCAGGACCGGCGCGTCGCTCGCCGCGACCAGGCGGATCAGCCGGCGAACCTCGGTCATCGCGGCGCTGCCGCCGACGAGCGTTTCGCTCACCTGGTCGCGCGGTTCGGGGGCGGTGACAGTCGGGAAGGCGAGGATGCTGCTGGTCATGGCAACCTTGCTGGGGCAACAGGGTTAGCGATATGCAACCCGTTGCACCAAAGCGGAGTGCCGGGCACCGGAACGGAGCCAATAGCCATGCAGACATCACGCATTGCCGCCGTCACCCTTTGCGCCGCCGCGGCGCTTGCGGGCTGTGCGACACCCGAGCAACGCGTGCGCAGCGGGCTCGTCGAGGCCGGCCTGTCGCGCCCGATCGCCGCGTGCATGGCGGAGCGGATGGTCGACCGGTTGAGCCTGCTGCAATTGCGCCGGATCGGACGATTGGGGGACCTCAAGGATGCGAACATGCGCGAGATGACGGTCGACGAGTTCCTGCGCCGCGCCCGTGCGATTCGCGATCCCGAGATCGTCGGGGTGATGACGACCTCCGCCGGCATCTGCGCCTTGCGCACGCGCTAGCCGCTTTGCTTGCGCGCGCCGCTGTGCTTTAGGCGGCGCGACTTGCGCGCCCGCGCGCGCCCTTTGCGAAAGGCCGGCTCCCCATGAACATCCACGAATATCAGGCCAAGGAACTGCTGGCGAAATTCGGTGTGCCCATCCCGGCGGGCCATGCGGCGATGAGCGTCGAGGAAGCGGTCGCGGCGGCAAAATCGCTGCCCGGACCGCTCTATGTGGTGAAGTCGCAGATCCACGCGGGTGGCCGCGGCAAGGGCAGGTTCAAGGAACTGGGCCCGGATGCGAAGGGCGGCGTCCGGCTGGCCTTCGATCTGGACGCGGTCGAGAGCCATGCGCGCGAGATGCTGGGCAATACGCTGGTCACCGCGCAGACAGGCGACGCGGGCAAGCAGGTCAACCGCCTCTACGTCACCGACGGCGCGGATATCGAACGCGAATATTATCTGTCGATGCTGGTCGATCGCGCGAGCGGGCGCATCGCCATGATCGTCTCGACCGAGGGCGGCATGGATATCGAGGCGGTGGCGCACGACACGCCGGAGCGGATCGAGACCATCACCATCGACCCCGCCACCGGCCTGACCGATGCCGACGCCGCCAAGGCCGCGTCCGCGCTGAAACTCGAAGGCGATCTCGCCGCGCAGGCGCAGAGCGTGGTCAAGCAGCTCTACGAAGCATTCGTCGCGACCGACATGTCGATGCTGGAGATCAATCCGCTGGTGGAGACGAAGGACGGCAGGATCCTGGTGCTCGACGCCAAGATCAGCTTCGATTCGAACGCGCTGTTCCGCCACAAGGACGTCGCCGCGCTGCGCGACGAGACCGAAGAAGACCCGGCCGAGGTCGAGGCGAGCGAATATGACCTCGCCTATATCAAGCTGGACGGCAACATCGGCTGCATGGTCAACGGCGCGGGCCT
>CBDUBN010000150.1:0-3711 GCA_965365395.1 uncultured Sphingomonas sp. | reverse complement strand
ACGATCAGCCGCGAGGTGAAGGTGCGACCGGCCACGGTCCAGGTGTCGGGGGCAAGCGCGGACGCATGGTCGCCCCCACCCACGAAATGCACGATCTCGAGTTCGTCGCCGTCCGCGAGCATCACCTCGCCGAGCGTCGAGCGCGGAACGATCGCCCGGTTGCGCTCCACCGCGACCTTGGCGGGATCGAGCCCGATGCTGCGAACGAGCTCGGCCACCGTGCCGGGCTCGACGCTGCGGGGTTCGCCGTTGAGCATGATCGAAATCTGGTTCATGGCCTCCGCCCTTACCCGACCTCACCGAGCCTTTCCAATATGCGAACCGTCGTCGTCCTCAACGGCCCCAATCTCAACCTGCTCGGCACCCGCGAGCCCGCGATCTATGGCACGGAGACGCTCGCTGATATCGAGACGATGCTGATCGCGCATGGCGCAGCCCTCGGCCTCTCCATCGACATGCGGCAGACCAATCACGAAGGCGTGCTGGTCGACTGGCTGCAAGAGGCCGCCGCGTCGGGCGCGCACGCGGTGCTGCTCAACGCTGGCGCCTATACGCATACGTCGATCGCGCTGCTCGACGCGTGTCGGTCGATACCGACGCCGGTGTTCGAAGTGCATCTGTCCGATCCCGCGACGCGCGAGCCGTTCCGCCATGTGAGCTACGTCGGCATGGCCGCGCGCGCCTGTTTCGCCGGGCACGGCGCGGGCTCGTACACGCGCGCGCTGGACGCCGCCGCCGCGCTTTGACTATAGCCTCTCATGACAGGGGCGTGACAGCGCCCGGCACAACAGGGAAAATTCCATGTCCGACGACGAAAAATCGAGCGGCATGAAGGTCGATGCCGCGCTGGTGCGCGAGCTGGCGCAGCTGATCGCCGACACCGACCTTACCGAGATCGAGGTTGAGGACGGCCACCGCAAGATCCGCGTCGCCCGCCAGCTGACCGCCGCGCCGGTGACCTACGCTGCGGCGCCGGCGCCCGCTCCGACTGCTCCCGCCCCGGTCGCACCGACCGCACCGTCGGTGGGCGAAACCCCCGCCGTTGATACGAACGCCGTGAAATCGCCGATGGTCGGCACCGCCTACCTCACCCCAGAACCCGGCGCCGCGCCGTTCAAGAGCGTCGGCGATGCGGTCAAGGAGGGCGAGACCGTCCTCATCATCGAGGCGATGAAGGTGATGAACGCCATCCCCGCGCCGCGCGGCGGCACGCTGACCCAGGTGCTGGTCGAAGGCGGCCAGCCGGTCGAGTACGACCAGCCGCTGTTCGTCATCGCCTGAGCATGGCTATCGAAAAGCTGCTGATCGCCAACCGCGGCGAAATCGCGCTGCGCATCCACCGTGCCTGCCACGAGATGGGCATCAGGACGGTCGCGGTGCACTCCACCGCCGATGCCGAGGCGATGCATGTGCGGCTCGCGGACGAGGCGATCTGCATCGGCCCGCCGGCGGCCAAGGACAGCTATCTCAACATCCCCGCGATCATTTCCGCGGCGGAGATCAGCGGTGCCGACGCGATCCACCCGGGCTACGGCTTCCTCTCCGAAAACGCGCGCTTCGCGGAGATCGTCGAGGCGCACGGGATCGCCTTCGTCGGGCCCAAGCCCGAGCATATCCGCACCATGGGCGACAAGATCGAGGCGAAGCGCACCGCCGGCGCGCTCGGCCTGCCGCTCGTCCCCGGCAGCGACGGCGCGGTGAGCGAGCTCGACGAGGCGCGCGAAATCGCCGAGGTCGCGGGCTACCCCGTCATCATCAAGGCGGCATCGGGCGGCGGCGGGCGCGGCATGAAGGTGTGCACCGGGCCGGACGAACTCGAAACGCTGATCGCGCAGGCGGGCAGCGAGGCGAAGGCGGCCTTCGGCGACGCCACCGTCTATATCGAGAAATATCTCGGCAACCCGCGCCACATCGAATTCCAGATCTTCGGCGACGGGGAGGGCAGGGCGATCCACCTCGGCGAACGCGACTGCAGCCTGCAGCGCCGCCACCAGAAGGTGCTGGAGGAAGCGCCCTCGCCGATCATCTCGGCGGACGAGCGCGCGCGCATGGGCCAGGTGTGCGCCGATGCGATGGCGGGCATGGGCTATCGCGGCGCGGGGACGATCGAATTCCTGTGGGAAGCCGGCGAATTCTACTTCATCGAGATGAACACGCGCATCCAGGTCGAGCATCCCGTGACCGAGATGATCACCGGCTTCGATCTCGTGCGCGAACAGATTCGCATCGCCGCCGGCCACCCGCTGTCGGTGACGCAGGACGACATCGAGTTCCGCGGCCACGCCATCGAATGCCGCCTCAACGCCGAAGACCCGCGCAGCTTCGCTCCGTCGCCCGGCCTCGTGAAGGCCTACCACCCGGCGGGCGGCATGCATGTGCGCGTCGATAGCGGGCTGTACGCGGGCTACCGCGTCCCGCCCTATTATGATTCGATGGTCGCCAAACTCATCGTCTACGGCCGCAGCCGCCAAAGCTGCATGATGCGCATGCGCCGCGCGCTCGAGGAAATGGTGATTGACGGGATCAAGACCAACATCCCGCTGCACCAAGCCCTGCTGCGCGAGCCCGATGTGATCGACGGCAACTACACGATCAAATGGCTCGAGGAATGGCTGGAGCGCGAGGCGGCGGGGGAGGGATAGACCTGGCCGTCATTGTTCGGCGCAATTTATCCTGGGCGCCTGCAAGGCCGTCGAAACGTCCGCGATGACGCCTTAGAGCTCGTCCAGCACTGCCCGTTGCCCCGCGACCAGCGCCGCCACCCGCGCCTGCAACGCCGCGACCGCCTCCAGCGCCGCTCCCTCGCTATCCAGGCCCAGCCGGTCGAGTTCGGCCAGCGCCAGCAGCGTCGGTGCCCGCGCGGCATCGAGTCGCGAAAGCGCCACGTTCGCCTGCGCCCATGCTTCGCTGCCCGTCGCCTCACCGCCTGCGCGCGCAGCGCGCGCGGCGGGCAGGGCGGCGCGGAACGCGGCCTCGCCCCGCACCGCGTCGGCCTCGAGCGCGGCGAGCGCCGCGCTCAGCGTCGCGCTGACCGGTTCGGGCACGGCCACGACCGGCGGCGCCGGCGGAACGCTCGCCCGTCGCTCGATCGCGCGGCGTTCGAGCGAGGGATAGAGGCCGGCATCGGGCGTGGCGCAAGCGCCGACCAGAAGCGCGGCGAGAGTGGGAAGGGCGGGAATGCGGACCATGGACGCGCTCTATGGTGGCGCGGGGAGCTGCGCAACCGATGGGGGATGACCGCCGCAAAAGCGGCCCGCTCGGCCCATCCTGCATTGACAGGCTCGGGTACGCTGGCTAGTGGCGCGGTCTTTCCTGCGGGGCACATGCTTTGACGGGGCGTTTGCCTCGTGTCTTTGGTATGTGCGTTAGCGGGCGTTATTTGGATCAAAGGTTCGTAAAGCCCATGTTCGCTATCGTGCGCACGGGCGGCAAGCAGTATCGCGTTGCCGCCGGAGACAAGATCACCGTCGAGAAACTGGCCGGTTCGGTCGGCGATTCGATCGAGCTGGGCGACGTCCTGCTCGCTGGCGACGGCGGCGAACTCAAGGCCACCGACGGCCTGAAGGTCGGTGCCGAGATCGTCGCGCAGGGCCGCGGCGAAAAGATCATCGTCTTCAAGAAGAAGCGCCGCCACAACTACCGCCGCCGCAACGGCCATCGCCAGTATCACACGCTGCTGCGCATCGTCTCGATCGGCGATCACCGCGCGGA
>CBDUBN010000149.1:0-3770 GCA_965365395.1 uncultured Sphingomonas sp. | reverse complement strand
ATTTTTTCGTCGCGCGGCGCTTGGGCGCGGCCTTGGCGGCGGCGTCTTCCTCCTCGTCCGGCTGTTCCTCGCCCGATTCGTTCAGGCCTTCGCCGAGTTCGTTGATCCTGTCGCCCTTCGCGTCGGCGCGGGCCGCGATCTTGACCGTGGCGGCGCCCAGGCGGTGGAGGAGGTCGAGCACGCGCGCGCTGTCGGGCTCGGGCTTTTCCAGCGCCTTGCGCAGGCTCGCGAGATCGCGGGCGATGCCCTTCGCCCCCGGCACGTCCGTTTCGGCCAGCGCGGCCTCCCAATCCTCGATAAGGTCGGCGGCCTTGGCCGGAGAGAGGTTTTCGAGCCCGCGATTGACGGCGTTGATCGTGGCGGCGAATCGAAGTGCCATGCAGAATGTCCTCGTCTTGGGGCCGCACCATAGCGACGATGCAAGCAACGAGGCGCGGCGAGGCGCGGTTCCCGTCGTTACGCGGGCGCAGCGCCGGGGACGGCATATGCTGCGCGAACAAGACCGGTTGCAAAAAGGGACCCGGTCCCTACCCTGCCCGCATCGAACCAGGAGTGGTCAGGCATGAACGCATTTAGCCAGGTCGCACGCGGCGGACGTGACCCGCGCGACGGCGCCGAGACCGACGTGCTGATCGTGGGCGCCGGCATTTCGGGCATCGGCATGGCGGTGCACCTCCAGCAGCTTTGCCCCGAGCGCAGCTTCGCGCTGGTCGAGCGGCGCCGCGAACTCGGCGGGACATGGGACCTGTTTCGCTACCCCGGCGTGCGGTCGGACAGCGACATGCACACGCTGGGGTTCGTGTTCGAACCGTGGAAGCACGAGAAGACGATCGCCGACGGACCGGCGATCCTGGAATATCTCAACCGCATCGTCGACGAGCGGGGCATCCGGGAACGCATCCGGTTCGACACCAGGGTCGTGTCGGCGAACTGGAGCGGCGAAGAGGCCCGCTGGACGGTCACCTGCGAGCACGCCGACGGCAGCACGAGCAGCATGCGCGCGCGCTTCCTCTACCTTGGCTCCGGCTATTACGACTATGACGACCCGCACGACGCCGCGCTGCCGGGGCGCGAGGATTTCGCGGGGCAGATCGTGCACCCGCAATTCTGGCCGCAGGATCTGGACTATGCCGGCAAGCGCGTGGTGGTGATCGGATCGGGCGCGACCGCGGTGACCATCGTTCCGTCGATGACCGGATTGCAGAACGGCGGCGACGGCCGCGGCGGGGCGGCGCACGTGACCATGCTGCAGCGCACGCCGACCTGGTATTTCATCCGGCCGGCCAAGGACGCCTTCGCTAATTTCCTGCGCCGCCTGCTGCCCGAGGATCTCGCCTACCGCATCACGCGGTTCAAGAACGTCCGGCTGCAGAATTACGCGTTCAAGCGCGCGCGGTCGAAACCCGAGAAGGTCAAGGAGTGGCTGAGCGGCAAGGTGCGCGACGCCCTGGGCGACCGATACGACCCGCAACATTATACGCCGCCCTATGACCCGTGGGACCAGCGGCTGTGCCTGGTGCCTGACAACGACCTGTTCGAGGCGATCAAGGCGGACAGAGCGGAAATCGTCACCGACCATATCGAGCGGATCGACAGGACCGGTATCCAGCTGAAATCGGGCAGGCATCTGGACGCCGACATCATCGTCACCGCGACGGGACTGAAACTCGCGCTCGCCGGCAAGATCGCGGTCAGCGTGGATGGCGAGGCGGTGCGGTGGAACGAGCGTTTCTACTACAAGGGCTGCATGTTTTCCAACGTGCCCAACTATGCCGCGGTGTTCGGCTATCTCAACGCCAGCTGGACGCTGCGCGCGGACATCGTGGCGGAGTATGCGTGCCGCGTGCTCAACCATATGGCGGCGACGGGCAGCGACATCGCGGTGCCCGTGCTGGAGGACGCCGCGAGCCTGACCGAGGAGAATGTGTTCGACTTCTCATCGGGCTATATCCAGCGCGCGCTCGCCATCATGCCCAAGAATGCGGACCGGCTGCCGTGGCGGTTGAACCAGGATTATCTGGCCGACCGGCGCGACATGCGGACGGGCCGGATCGACGACGGGGTGCTGGTGTTCCGCAAGGCGGGGGTCGAGGCGCCGCGCGAGATGCTGGATGCTGCGGAGTAGCTAGCTTTTCTTCTCTGGTTTGCCCCTGGTCGAACCCCTCGCGAACTCTTCCAGCTGTTTCTCGGTCATCGATTCCGCCATCTGTTTGGACGCGCCCTTGAGCTTCGATTTGGGCGTGTCGCCGCGTTTGGCGGACAGCGCGGCGCCGGCCGCGCGCTGCTGGGCTTTCGATTCGGCTGGCATGGCGTCTCTCCCTATCCGTTGACGATGGTGCCACCGTTGGGGTGGAGCACCTGGCCGGACATGTAGCTCGCGTCGTCGCAGGCCAGGAACAGGAAGCAGGAGGCGACCTCGTTGGGTTCGCCGGGGCGCTGCATGGGGGTGGATTCGCCGAAGCTGCGGACCTTGTCGGCGTCGCCGCCGCCGAGCGGATTGAGCGGGGTCCAGATCGGGCCGGGGGCCACGGCGTTGACGCGGATGCCGCGACCGACGAGATTTTCGCTCAAGGACCGGGTGAAGGCGGTGATCGCGCCCTTCGTCGAACTATAGTCGAGCAGGGACTCCGCGCCCTGGTAGCTGGTGATGCTGGTGCAGTTGACGATGGCCGAGCCGGCGCTGAGATGCGGCAGCGCCGCCTGCACCATGTAGAACATGCCGAATATGTTGGTCTGGAAGGTACGGGTCAGCTGTTCCTCGCTGATGTCGGCGATATCGTCGGCGGGATGTTGTTCGCCGGCGTTGTTGACGAGGATGTCGAGGCCGCCGAGCTTTTCCACGACCTCGGCCACCGCGCGTTCGCAACTGGCCTTCACGCCGACGTCGCCCTTGATGGCGAGGCCGCGCCGTCCCTCGCCCTCGACGATGCGTACGCTGTCCTCGGCGTCGCCGTCCGAGCTGTTGTAGAAGATCGCGACGTCCGCGCCCTCGCGCGCGAACAGCGCCGCGACCGCGCGGCCGATGCCGCTGTCGCCGCCGGTGACCAGCGCGACCTTGCCGTCGAGCCGGCCGGCGCCGGGAAAGCGCGGCTGCCATTTGGGCGCGCGCGCAAGCTCGGTCTCGGCGCCGCGCCCGCTTCGCATCCCCTCGTCGCGGCCGCTCTCCTCCAGCTTGTCGGCGGCGTCGGCCTTGCCCGCCTTCTCGGGCTGGGTCTCGCCGATCTTGCCGGCGGCGGGGTCGATCGTGGTGGGGGCGGCTTCGGTCATGTTCATGGTTCCGGACAAGGGAGCGATGCGGGGACAATCGCGCCAGCCCGCGCACGGTTCCGCCGGCTCGCTGGCTCTTTCGCCAGCGCGTGCCTACATCGCGGCGATGACCGATTTTTCCACCCTGTTGCAGCCCGACCGGGGCCAGCCCGCGCGCACCATCCACATCGTCGACAAGGCCGGGTTCGATGCCTGGCTGGGCGCCCAGCCCGAGCGGGCGCGGGTGGCGGTAGCCGCGGCAGGCGTGAAGGCGGAGCCGGGCGCGCAGGCGATCCTGCCGGGCGACGGCGCGGGCGACTGGTCGGTGCTGGCGATGGTCGGCGATGCCGGCGCGCTGACCAGCTGGTGCCTCGCCAAACTGGCCGGGACGGTGCCGGCGGGCAGTTACCGGCTGGCCGGGGGCGCGCCGGGCGCGGCGGCGTTCGGCTGGCTGATGGCGCAGCACCGGTTCGACCGGTACAGGAGCGCGACCGAGCCGCGCGAGCCGCGCGTGCTGCTGACGC
>CBDUBN010000148.1:0-3815 GCA_965365395.1 uncultured Sphingomonas sp. | reverse complement strand
AGCGAAAAATCCCGAGCGACAGTGCAGGACGGTACCGCCTATTGCGTGCTGCCATCGCGCGTCACCGCCGTGCCCTCGATCACCCGCGTCGCCGGATGATGCTTGTCCAGGTGCCGGCGGATGATGCGCAGGTTGCGGCTATTGGAGCGGAACAGGAAATCGAACAGGTCGCCGACGACCGGCACCGCGCCGATCGCGGTATCGACCGCGACATTGCCGCCCATGCGCCACAGCTGCCATTTCGACATGCCCAGGTTGCGCGCCTCCCACACGACATAGGCACCCATCGCCGCGGTCACCACGTCGCCGACCACCGGCACCAGGCCGAGAATCGAATCGAGGCCGATGCCACGGCTGGTTCCCGGAATGGTCAGGCTGCGCTCGAGCAGCGTCTCCATCGCCTCGATACGGCGGCGGATCGCGGCGGGATCGCGCGTATCGACGCCCAACTGGTCGAACATCTGGCTTATCTGCGCCTGGTTTACGGGCATGGCTCGGCTCCCTGCTCCTCCGCTCCTCAATCTGGGGCGTCGGCCAGGCGAATCAAGCTGTGCCGCCCGCGCGCATTGGGCCGCACGCCGGCCAGGTTGGCCCGCGTCAGCGACCAGCGCACCGGCGTTCCCAGCGGAATGAAGCCGCCGTGATCGGTCAGCAGCCGTTCCGCGGCGACGATCGCCGCCGCGCGCGCGTCCGCGTCGACCGCGCCGCCGATCGCGGCGATCACGGCGTCCAGCCCGTCGGGGCAACTGAGGCCGCGCCCGCACGCCAGCCGGCGCGCGTACCACGCCGGGTCGCCGCTCGGCGCCAGATCGTCGACCAGGCGCAGGTCTGCATCCTCCGCCAGCGGCACGCGCCGGGTGCGGATGCCCGCCGCGCCCAGGTCGGTACGCAGCCGGGCGAACAGGATGCGCATGCCCGGTCCGTCGGGCAGCGCGATCCGCAGGACGGGCAGGTTGCCGTCATTGTCCGCCGCGGCCCAGCGCCGCACCTCGGCCACCGCGCGCGCGCGCCGCTCGCCGGTGCCGAGTTCCAGCCAGCCGGGCAGCGCCGGCGGCACCGCGTCGGGCGCACCGGGCCCCGCAGGCTGCATGGCGCGGCGCAGGGTCACGCGCGGCTGCCAGCCGGGCACGTCGATCGCCTCGGCGATGGCGGCGCGGCCGATCAGCATGGCGACCGCCGCGCGCCCTTCCGCGCTTCCCAGCAGTCCGTCCTCGTCGACCACCGCCAGCCCGAACAGGCCGTCGACCGGATCGAGCAATATCCGCGGGCGATCGATCCCGGCCGCACCGAGCAGCGGCCAGTCCTCGAACCGCCCGCCGAACACCGCATCGACCGCGCCCGCGTCGAACTGCGCCACCGCATGCAGCGCCGGACTGCCCCAGAAGATCACCGCGGGCGGCACCTCCTCGCCGCTCGCTTCGGCGTCGCTTCCGGGCGGGGGCAGGGGGGTGAGCGCGGCGCTGCCCCCGTTCCAGCGCGCGCGCCACGGGCCCCAGCCCTGGCCGTTGCGCAGGATCGCCATGTCGGGCTGCGCCAGAAGGTCGAGCAGGTCGGGCTGCGCGCGCGTCAGGCGGAGCTCGATGACGCTGCCGGTCATCGCGCGGATGTCCCGCACCGCGCTGAATTCGCCGCGCAACGGGCTGCGCAGGCGCGGGCTTGCGATCAACCGGCGCAGCACGCGCGCCACCTCGTCGGTGCGCACGCGCCGCCCGCCGGGCCAGCGCGCCTCGCGGATGCGGAAGATATAGGATCGGCCGTCGTCGATGACGGTCCAGCGCTCGGCCAGCCCCGCCTGCACCTGCCCGTCCGCGGAAAAGCTGACCAGTCCGCCGGCGGTCGCATCGAGCAGCAGGCGGTTGGGCAGCGACAGCGGCGACGGCGCGCGGTCGAGATCGCGGTTCAGCGCGCCGATCGCCGCGACCCTGACCGGCCCGTCGCCGCCCAGCAGGCCGCAGGCGGCAAGCGCAAGCAGCAGCGGGGCAAGGAGCAGGGGGCGGATGCGGCGGGGCACGGACCGGTCTATGCCGCGCGCATCGCGGCCGAGTAAAGCGCCGGTGCGCCCCTCACGCGCAATCCGCGCCGGCACGCGGCTCGGCGCGGCTCCCTGGTGCGGACGGCGGGACTCGAACCCGCACTTCCATGGGAAAACGGATTTTAAGTCCGCTGCGTCTACCGGTTCCGCCACGTCCGCACGAGCATCCGCGTTTCGCAGCATCGCCGGCGCAGGGCAAGGCGCCCATGGCATCCTGGCGGGCGCAGGCGCGTCCGCCGGCGCCTCGCGCGAAAGGCGGTTAGGCATAGGGCGGCGCAACCCAGGGCAGGGCGGCCATGGCGATCATGGGCGGGGCAGGCGTGTCGGCCCCTTCCATGGATACCTTCCTGTTCCCCCAAGTCTGCGATGCCGGCAGGGGCGAGCCGCACCGATTGCATGCCAAAGTTGGGCGGCCAAGCCGCGCCGATCGCATGCGGTCGCCGGGCGGAAAGACTGAACGGGACGCCGCGTCGGTCCCGTGGATCGGGCCCTCGGACCCAGGGGGGGCAGGGGGCGGCCGCGCGGCTAGTCGGCGTTGATGCGCGCGCGCAATTCCTTGCCGGACTTGAAATGCGGCACATGCTTGGCGGGCACCGCGACATTCTGGCCCGTGCGCGGGTTGCGGCCCTCGCGCTCGTTGCGTGCGCGCACCGAGAAACTGCCGAATCCGCGTAGCTCGACCCTTCCGCCGCCGGCCAGCTGCTCGGTGATCGCGCCGAAGAAGGTGTCGACGATGGCCTCGACCTCGGCGGTGCGAAGGTCGGGATGCTCGCTCGCCAGAGTGTCGATCAGTTCGGACCGGATCATGCGCAAATGCCCCGCGCGATCGGCATCTGCTGTCGAGCCGTTCCCGCCTGCCGCCACCATAGCGGCAATGCGGCGATTTTCCAACGTGGATTAACATAAGTTGTGCCGCCAAAAAGAAGGGCGCCCGTCGCCGGACGCCCTTCTCCTGTCTGGCTGATGGCGGGCCTCAGCTGTCGCGCTTGGCCTTCAGCGCCTCGCCCAGGATGTCGCCCAGCGACGCACCCGAATCCGACGAACCATATTGCTCGACCGCCTGCTTCTCCTCGGCGATCTGCATCGCCTTGATCGAGAAGGTCGGCTTCTTGGACCGGTCGAAGCCGGTGACCATCGCGTCGAACTTCTGGCCCGACTGGTAGCGCTCGGGGCGCTGCTCGTCGCGGTCGCGGCCGAGGTCGGTGCGCTTGATGAAGCCGGTCGCGCCGTCCTCGCCCACCTGCACCTCGAGCCCGCCGTCGCGCACCTCGAGCACGGTCACGGTGACCACCTCGTTCTTGCGCAGGGAGCCCGCGCCGCCCGCGCCGCCGGCGGCGGACGCGACGCTCGGCGCGCCCTTCTCGATCTGCTTCATGCCGAGGCTGATGCGCTCCTTCTCCACATCGACGTCGAGCACGACCGCCTTCACCGTCTCGCCCTTGCGATGCAGCGCCAGCGCCTCCTCGCCGGTGATGCCCCAGGCGATATCGGACATGTGCACCATGCCGTCGACGTCGCCGGGCAGGCCGATGAACAGGCCGAACTCGGTCGCGTTCTTGACCTCGCCCTCGACCTGCGTGCCCACCGGATTTTCCTCGGCGAAGGCTTCCCACGGGTTCGACTGCGCCTGCTTCAGGCCCAGCGAAATGCGCCGCTTGTCGCTGTCCACCTCGATGATGGTGACGTCGACTTCCTGACTGGTCGACACGATCTTGCCGGGATGCACGTTCTTCTTGGTCCAGCTCATCTCGCTGACGTGGACCAGGCCCTCGATGCCCGGCTC
>CBDUBN010000147.1:0-3922 GCA_965365395.1 uncultured Sphingomonas sp. | reverse complement strand
GCCGGCGCAGCCGTCGCCGCCACGGGGGGGTGGATCATGGCCGACCTCGGATCTCTCTATCATCACATGGAAATGTTAAGGTCGGCCGGGGTGGGGCGCTTCCGGCTGTTCCTCGACGATCGGTCGGCCCGCGGCGGTGGTCAGGGCGATGCGCGCCGTACTGCCGAAAGACGCGCCCCTGCTCATCGTCGGATCGATCACGCCCGACAGCATGGCGGGCTATCTCGCCGCGGGCGCGACCGGTTTCGGGCTCGGCGGAGCGCTCTACCGGCCGGGCGATACACCCGCGACGGTATCGGCCAACGCCGCGCGGTTCATCGCTGCGCTGGAAGAGGAGCACGGCGTTTGACCATCCGCATCGCCATCGTCGGCTTCGGCAAGATCGCGCGCGATTCGCACCTGCCGGCCATCGTTGCCGATCGGCGCTACACGCTGGCCGCGGTGGCGACGCGCGGGGGCGATCCCGGCGTCGGCGTGCCCTGGTTCCCCGATATCGACGCCATGATCGCCGCCTTGCCGGGCGCGCTCGATGCGGTCGCCATCTGCACCCCACCGGGACCGCGGTACGCGGTCGCGATGCGCGCGATCGACGCAGGGCTGGCCGTGCTCCTCGAAAAGCCGCCGGCCGCGACGCTCGGCGAAAGCGTGGCCTTGCGCGCCCGGGCGGCCGCGGCGGGCGTGCCCATTCACGCCAGCTGGCACGCGCGGCATGCGCCCGGCGTCGAGCCCGCGCGCGCCGCGCTGGCGGCCGAAACGGTGTCCGCCCTGCGCATCACCTGGCACGAGGATGTCGACAAATGGCATCCGGGACAGGCCTGGATCTGGGAAGCGGGTAGTTTCGGCGTGTTCGACCCCGGCATCAACGGCCTGTCGATCGCGACCCGCATCTTGCCCCGTCCGCTGCTCGTGCGCGCCGCGCAGTTCAGCACGCCCGCCGGAAAAGCCGCGCCCATCGCCGCACGCATCACCTTCGACACACCGGAGATGTTCGCCGATTTCGACTGGCGGGTGAAGGGCGACGACCGCTGGAGCATCGCGGTCGAAACCGCATCGGGCCGGCACATCGAACTGCACGACGGCGGGCACCGGCTGGTCATCGACAAGGTGGAGCGGGCGGTTGGGACGGCGGGAGAATATCCCGGCATCTATGACCATTTTGCCGGTCTGGTCGCCGCACGCACCGTCGATCTCGACGACGAGCCGTTGCGCGTCGTCGCCGATGCGTTCCTGCTCGCCACGCAGACCATCGTCGACCCGGTCGATTGAAGCGCGCCCGATTTATGTTAACGCGCGGCATGGTAGTGGCGGCAGGCAGGCGCAGGTGAGCGGCACCGTGCATTTCGACGCGGGCGGCGCCGGCGGGCGCAATCTCACCTTCGGCATGCTCGATGCGATCGGCCGCGCCATCGTCACCGGCCAGTACGACAGCAGCAGCTTTCCGACGGAGGCGGAGATCGCGCGCGTGCATGGCGTCAGCCGGTCGGTGGTGCGCGAAGCGGTCAAGATGCTGGGCGCCAAGGGCCTGCTGACCGCGCGCCCGCGCAAGGGAACCAGCGTGCAGCCGGCGTCGCATTGGAACCTGTTCGACACCGACGTGCTGCGCTGGATGCTCGAGCGCAAATTCTCGCTCGCGCTGCTGCGCCAGTTCACCGAGCTGCGCCTGGCCATCGAGCCCGCCGCCGCCGCCATTGCGGCGCGCGCCTCCGACGATGCGGGACGCGCGCGGGTCGCCGCGGGTCTTGCGCGCATGGCGGCGGCCGAGGCCGGCGACGGTGATCCGCTGGAAGCGGATATCGCTTTCCACATCGCCATCCTCGAAGCCTCGGCCAACCCTTTCTACATGCAGTTCCGCGATCTCGTGGCGACCGCGCTGAAAACGTCGATCCGCTTCACCAATCGCTTCAAGGGTCGCACCGCCAGCCTGCCGCAGCATGCCGCGGTGCTGACCGCTATCGAGGCGCGCGATGCCGATGCGGCCAACACCGCCATGACCGCGTTGATCGCCGACGTGATGATCCTGATCTCCCAGGCCGAAGGGCAGCCGCAATGGAACTAGTCGCGGACGTCGGCGCCATATTGGGCGAAGGCCCCATGTGGGATGCGCGCGATGGAGCGCTGCTGTGGGTCGACATCGTAGGCGCGCGCATCTTTCGCTGGCGCGAGGACGCGCCGGTCGAGATCGTGACGCCGGCCCACGCCGTTTGCTCGATCGCCCCGCGCGCCACCGGCGGCTATGTCGGCGGCAGCGTCGACGGACTGGTCGCGCTCGACGACGCGCTGCGCCTGACGCCCCTGCTGCACCCGGAAACCGACCGTCCCGGCAATCGCTGCAACGACGGCAAGCTCGATCGCGCGGGCCGTTTCTGGGCGGGTACCATGGACGCCGCGGAAACGGCGGCGAGCGGCGCGCTCTATCGGCTCGACGACGCGCACCGCTGCACCCGCGTCGACGACGGCTACCGCGTCACCAACGGCCCCGCCTTCAGCCTCGACGGCCGCACGATGTACCACAGCGATTCCGCGCTCCAGACGATCTATGCCTTTGATCTCGACGAAGCAGGCGGCGCGACCGGCAAACGCGTGTTCGCGCGTTTCGGCGAAGGCCAGGGCTATCCCGACGGCATGACCGTGGATGCGGAAGGCTGCCTTTGGGTCGCCTTCTGGGACGGCTGGTGCCTGCGCCGCCTGTCGCCGGGTGGATCGGTTCTCGAGGAACTGCGCGTGCCCGTCCAGCGACCGACCAGCTGCTGCTTCGGCGGCGAGGGCCTCGATCGTCTGTTCATCACCTCGGCACGGCGCGATCTCGACGCCGCCGCCTTGGCGGCGCAGCCGCACGCCGGTGGCCTGTTCGCCGCGTCGGTCGGCGTGGCCGGCGTTGCCGACACGCCGTTCGCCGGCTGATTTTCCACCGCAATAGGCTTCTTCGATCTGGGAGACTCGTCATCGCCGCCTTCATGTTCGCCACCGGCATCGAAAACAGCATCCCGACCATCGACAACGGGCGCACGCGCGTCGACCAGCTCGACAGTTGCGGCCATTACCAGCAGTGGCGGCGTGACTTCGACTGCGTCGAGGAGATGGGTATCCGCTACCTCCGCTACGGCCCGCCACTGCACACCAGCTACCGCGGACCCGGCCGGCACGACTGGGAGTTCGCCGATGTAACCTTCGCCGACCTCAAGCGGCGCGGCCTGACGCCCATCGTCGACCTTTGCCATTTCGGCGTTCCCGACTGGATCGGCGATTTCCAGAACCCCGATTTCCCGCAACTGTTCGCGCTCTACGCCGGCGCCTTTGCGGAGCGTTTCCCGTGGGTGCAGCTTTATACGCCAATCAACGAGATGTTCATCTGCGCGGTATTTTCCGCCAAATATGGCTGGTGGAACGAGCAGCTGACCACCGACCGCAGCTTCGTCACCGCGCTCAAGCACATCGTCAAAGCCAATGTCATGGCGATGATCGAGATATTGAAGCACCGCCCGGACGCGATCTTCGTGCAGAGCGAAAGCTCCGAATATTTCCACGCCGACAGCCCCGAGGCGATCGGCCTCGCCGAGGCGCGCAACCAGTGGCGCTTCCTCTCGCTCGACCTCAACTACGGCCGCCGCGTCGACAGCGACATGTACCAGTATATGCTCGACAACGGGCTGACGCGCGAGGAATATGCCTGGTTCCTGACGCATCGCCTGAAACAGCACTGCATCCTCGGCAACGATTATTATTACACCAACGAACATCGCGTGTTCGCCGACGGGCACACCACCTCGTCAGGCGAGATTTTTGGCTATTCGGAGATCACGCGCCAGTATCACGACCGCTACCAGCTGCCGGTCATGCATACCGAGACCAACATGCGCCAGGGCCCGCAGGGCGACGAGGCGGTGCAATGGCTGTGGAAGGAATGGGCCAATGTGCTCAGGAT
>CBDUBN010000146.1:0-3978 GCA_965365395.1 uncultured Sphingomonas sp. | reverse complement strand
GCAGAAGGTGCAGCGATGGTCGCAGCCATTCTGCACCTCCAGGAACCCGCGCGCATGCCCCTCGAACGCGGGCACCAGCTGCGGCGCGGTGCGCGTCAGCGCCATGACGTCGGACACCACCACCCGTTCCGCGCGGTCGTAGGCGCCCCGATCGAGCTTGTCGGCGTTGCCGAGCACCAGGTCGGCCTCGGGCATCGCGGCGAAGCCGGCGGCATCGACCTGCGCGGCGCAGCCCGTCGCGACGATGCGCGCGTCCGGATGCTGGGCCCTTGCGCGCCGCACCGCGGCGCGCGCCTCGCGCATCGCGTTGCCGGTCACCGCGCAACCGTTGACCACCACCGTCGGCCGAGCGTCGGCCCGCGCTTGGAGCAGCGTACGGATCGCCTCGCTTTCGGCGATATTCAGCCGGCAGCCGAAACTGCGCACGATCACGGCCGCATCGCTCATGAAAAGCGCGACCAGTCCGCGACCCCGCGATACACTTCGGTCGCGGGACCGTGCAGCGTCGCGACCCCGCCTTCGCTCCAGTCGACCAGGAGATCGCCGCCCGGAAGGCTCACCGTTACCGGCCCTTCGACCATCCGCGCGCGCAAAGCCGATACCGCGCTCGCGACGGCGCCGGTGCCGCACGCGCGCGTAAGCCCGGAACCCCTTTCCCATACGCGCAGGCGCAGGGCGGTGTCGCCGATGATGGTCGCGACATTGACGTTGATCCGCTCGGGAAACAACGGATCATGCTCGATCAGCGGGCCGAGCCGCGCAAGGTCGACCGCGTCGCAGTCGGGCGAGAAAAAAACCAGGTGCGGATTGCCGACGTTGACCGCCATTGGCGCGATCAGTTCCTCCCATCCTACCGGCATTTCGGCGGTGTCCATGGGGTAGGCGATCGGCACGGCGTCCCAGCGGAAGCGCGGGGCGGGAAACTCGACCGACACGAGGGCGCCGCTCGCCGCCGCGGCGATGGTGCCGCCCGCCGTCTCTATCCGGCTGTGGCCTCCCAGCAGCTGCGCGACGCAGCGCGCGGCGTTGCCGCACGCCTCGACCTCGCCGCCGTCCGCGTTCCAAATGCGCATGCGCACGTCCGCGGTCGCGGACGGCTCGAGCAGGATCAGCTGGTCGCAGCCGATCCCCTCGCGCCGGTCGGCGATGCTCCGCGCCGCCGCCGCCGTCATCGCGACCCCGCGCTCGCGCGCGTCGATCACGACGAAGTCGTTGCCCAGGCCGTGCATCTTGATGAATTCGCCGCGCATGCCGGGCGGCAGTTAGGGGCAGGGCGCCCCGCTGTCCATGCGCGCCCGTCCCGTCGCTGCTGCCGACCCGGTGCGGTCAGCGTTCCTGGGAACGTCTGTCGCGCGGGCTCGCGCCTGCGTGCAACGCCAGCACGTCCTTGCTCGTCAGCGAGCGGCCGAACAGATATCCCTGGCCGCTGGCGCAATCGAGGTCGGAAAGGCGGCGGGCGGTGGCCCCGCTCTCGATGCCCTCCGCGACGACCGGCAGACCCAGCGACCGGCCGAGCTGCAGCACCGCCTCGGCCACGCCGTCGCTGCCGGCCGCGGCGCTCATCGCCTGCACATATTCGCGGTCGAGCTTGACGCTGTCGAACGGCAGCGCGCGCAGGCTCGCGATCGAGGAATAGCCGGTGCCGAAATCGTCCAGCGCCATGCGGATGCCCTGGTTGCGCAGCGAGGTGAACACCCCTTGCGCCAGCGGCAGATTGTCGATGATCGCGCTTTCGGTGATCTCGATGATCAGCCGCGCACCGGGAAAACGCGTTTCCTGCAGCAGCCGCAGCATCTTCTGCGCGAACCACGGATCGCGCAGCTGCAGCGGCGAAACGTTGAGCGACAGCGAAAGATGCGCGGGCCACGCCCGTGCCTCGTGCAGCGCCTTGCGGAACAGACTGTCCGACAGCGGCGCGATCAGGCCGCTGTCCTCCGCCACCGGGATGAACTCGGCCGGGCCGACATCGCCCAGCGTCGGGCTGATCCAGCGCGCCAGCATCTCATATCCCGTGGCGTCGCCGGTGGTCAGGTCGATCAGCGGTTCGTACACCGGGAAAAGCTGGTCCGCGTCGATCGCGCGTTTCAGCTCATGCTCGATGATGTCGCGCCGCGCGAGGTCGCGCTCCATGACATCGTCGAACCCGCAGAAACGGCAGCGCCCCAGCCGTTTGGCGCGGTACATCGCGATGTCGGCATGACGCAGCAGCGCGTCGCTGCCGCCGCCGCCGCTGATGGCGTATGTGCCGGCCAGAACCGCGCCACCGACAGACGCGCTGGTCGATGCGGCGACGCCGTCGATCAGCACCGGCTGGCTCAGGCGGTCGACCAGCGCGGCGCCGACATCGTCGAGTGTCTCGCCGGTATCGAGCGCGAAGAGCATGGCGAACTCGTCGCCGCCCAGACGCGCCAGTACCGCGCCCTGCGGCGCGATCGCGCGCATGCGCGCCGCGGTCGCGACGATCACGCTGTCGCCGCCGGCGTGGCCGAACAGGTCGTTGATGCTCTTGAAGGCATCGATGTCGATCACGAGCGCGCCCGCGCCGCGTCCGGCCGCGCTCCACTGCGCGAGCGCCGTATCGGCCTGCGCCGCGAAGGCCCGGCGGTTGAGCAGGCCGGTCAGCGGGTCGTTGCTCGCCAGCAGTTGCGCGCGCGCCTCCGCCGCGCGCCGGCGCCGCACCTCCTGGTCCAGGTCGCGAAAGCGCCGCCAGCCGAACAGGATGATCGCGATGTTGAGGATGAGCGATGTCGCCAGCATGCGTTGCTGCGGGTCGTCCACTGGAGCGGTCGCCAATATCCCCGTCAGCCAGCTCGATCCCGTCCCCACCAGCAGCAGCGACGCGGCCAGCGTCACGCCGGCCAGCAGGAAGTCTGGCCCCGACGCGGTGCCGCCACGCCGCCCGTGCGGCTGGCCATCCGGCGGAGGCTCGGTCGTCGTCATGCGCGATCCCGTTGCATAGCCGCTGAGCCCTAGCGGCAACTGCTGTAACTTTAGTTAATCTGGGGCGGCCCTTCGGAACGTCCGCCACGCGCCTTGCGAAATCGCGCGCTTGCGCCTATGCGACCCGAAGCTGGACGCGGGGGATACACTTCCGGGTACGGCACGGCACGCTGGCCGGCGAGTGTTCGCCCGCCGGCGTTTTTCGCGTTTTCTGCCGCGATGGGCGCGGCGCCTTGGGACCAACGGGCCATGTTCGACAGCCTCAGCGACCGTCTTGGCGATGTCTTCACGCGGCTGCGCGGACGCGGCGCGCTCACCGAATCGGACGTGCGCGAGGCGATGCGCGAGGTGCGCGTCGCGCTGCTCGAGGCCGACGTCGCGCTCCCCGTCGTGCGCAGCTTCATCGATC
Organism: uncultured Sphingomonas sp.; assembly: GCA_965365395.1. Taxonomy (GTDB): domain Bacteria; phylum Pseudomonadota; class Alphaproteobacteria; order Sphingomonadales; family Sphingomonadaceae; genus Sphingopyxis. The sequence continues at coordinate 629 of CBDUBN010000146.1, read as the reverse complement.
AGGTGACCGAGCTCGCGATCGGGCAGAATGTGCTGAAATCGATCACGCCGGGGCAACAGGTCGTCAAGATCGTGTCCGACGCGTTGACGGAGATGCTGGGATCCGAGACCAGCGACCTCCTGCTCGACGTCGTCCCGCCCGCGGTGATCATGATGGTCGGCCTGCAGGGGTCGGGCAAGACGACCACGACGGCCAAGCTCGCCAGGCGGTTGAAGGACAGGGAGCGCAAGAAGGTGCTGATGGCGTCGCTCGACGTCAATCGCCCCGCCGCGCAGGAACAGCTGGCGACGCTGGGCACGCAGATCGATGTGGCAACGCTGCCGATCGTCGCGGGCCAGCAGCCGGTCGACATCGCCCGCCGCGCGCTATCCGCCGCGCGGCTGCAGGGCTTCGACGTGCTGATGCTGGACACCGCCGGCCGGCTGCACGTCGACGATGCGTTGATGAGTGAGATGCGCGCCGTCGAGGCGGAAGCGAAACCCGCCGAAACGCTGCTCGTGGTCGATGCGCTGACCGGGCAGGACGCGGTGCAGGTGGCGCAGCGTTTCTCCGACGACATCGCGCTGTCGGGCGTCGTCCTCACCCGCATGGACGGCGATGCGCGCGGCGGCGCGGCGCTGTCGATGCGC
>CBDUBN010000145.1:0-4009 GCA_965365395.1 uncultured Sphingomonas sp. | reverse complement strand
CTTCCTGCGGCTTTTCCTTGGCGGTGTCGGGGATGATGATGCCGCCGGCCGTCTTTTCCTCGGCTTCCACTCGGCGGACCAGCACGCGATCGTGCAGGGGGCGAAAGTTCATGCGCGTTTCCCTTTTCGATGATGGTTTTGGCACTCATGCGTACCGAGTGCCAACAGCCGCCCATTTGGCGAACGCGGCGCAAAGGTCAAGGGCCGAACGCATGATTTTCGTTACGCGGGCGGCAGAGCCGGGCCTGGCGGCGATGGCGGCGCGCGCATTTACAGCACCCGCGCTATCGCATAGCAGACCAGGCCATGCCCGACACCACCGCCGACGCGCCCGCCAGCCCGCTCCAGCCAGACGCCGCGCCGGCGCGCGCGCCCGTCAAACGCTATACCACGCGCCAGGTCGTGCGCGGCATCTGGCGCATCCTGGTCGGCATCAAGGACATGCTGGCGCTGTTCTTCCTGCTGCTGTTCTTCGTCCTCATCTTCGCCGCGCTGCAGGGGCGGCCCAATGCCGCGGGCGTCTACACGGGCGGCGCGCTGCTCCTGAAGCTCGATGGCACGATCAGCGAGCAGCCGGCGCCGGTCGATCCGTTCGCCGCGCTGTCGGGCGGGGTGCCGGTGCGCGAGTTCCGCGCCCGCGACCTCGTCCACGCGCTGGAGGTCGCGGCGACCGACGCGCGGGTGAAGGCGGTGGTGCTCGACCTCGACCGCTTCCTGGGCGGCGGGCAGGTCGTGCTGGGCGACGTCGGCGCCGCGATCGGCAAGGTGCGCGCCGCGGGCAAGCCCGTCCTCGCCTATGCCACCGCCTACAGCGACGACGCCTATCAGCTGGCGGCCAACGCGTCCGAGATCTGGACCGAAAGTGGCGGCGGCGTGATCATCGCCGGGCCGGGCGGGTCGCGCCTCTATTACAAGGGGCTGATGGACCGGCTGGGGGTGACCGCCAACGTCTATCGCGTCGGCACGTTCAAGAGCGCGATCGAGCCGTTCACGCGGACCGACCAGTCGCCCGAGGCGGAGGCCGCCAACATCGCCTATGCGACCGTCCTGTGGGAACAGTGGCAGGCGCAGGTCGCGAGGGCCCGCCCGCGCGCGCGGCTCGGCGGCTTCGTCGCGGATCCGGCGGCGGCGATCGCCGGCGCGGGCGGCGACATTGCCGCCGCGGGCCGTGCGGCGGGGCTGATCGACCGTGTCGGGACCCGGCTGGCGTTCGAGACGCGCGTCGCCGGGATCACCGGCACCGCGGACAGCGGGCGTCCATGGAAATATCACCGCATCCGCTACGACGATTGGGTCGCCGCCAACCCGGTCGAGGAGGAGGGCAGCCGCATCGCGGTCGTGCCGGTGGTCGGCGAGATCGTCGACGGGGTGACCGGCAACGGCGCGGCGGGCGGGGAAAGCATCGCCCGGCATATCTTCGACGCGATCGACGATCCGAGTGTGAAAGCCATCGTGCTGCGCGTCGATTCGCCGGGCGGATCGGTGCTGGCGTCGGAGCGCATCCGTTCCGCGCTGCTCCAGGCCAAGAGCCAGCGAAGGCTGCCGATCGTCGTGTCGATGGCCAATGTCGCGGCGTCGGGCGGATATTGGATCGCGACCCCGGCCGATCGCATCCTGGCCGAGCCCGACACCATCACCGGGTCGATCGGCGTCTTTGGCATCCTGCCCAGTTTCGAGAATGCGCTGGCCAACATCGGTGTCGGCGCGGACGGCATCGCCACCACGCCGCTGTCGGGGCAGCCGGACCTGCTCGGCGGCGTGAACGAGGCGTTCGACGGCATCGCGCAGGCGAGCGTCGAGCAGATCTACGGCCGCTTCACCGGGCTGGTCGCGCGGTCGCGCAAGCTGCCCATCGCGCGGGTGCGCGAGATCGCCGAGGGGCGCGTATGGGCGGGCGGCACCGCGCACCAGCTGGGTCTGGTCGATGCATTCGGCGGGCTCGACGAGGCGATCGCGGCGGCGGCGCGGCTCGCCAGGCTCGATCCCGAGGCGGTGCACGGCCACTGGTTCGAGGACGAGCCCGACGCCTTCGCCGCGCTGTTCGCTGGGATGGCGGAGCAGGAGGAAGAGGAGAGCATCGGCGCGCCGGCGGGCTGGCTGGCGCAGAACGCGTGGGCGCGCGAGGCGCGGCTGGCGCAGGCGATTGCCGACGTGCGCCGCCTGCTGGGCTCCGGCGGCGTGCAGGCGGCCTGCCTTGAATGCCGCGACTGGATGGCGCCGCGCGGGCCGACCGAGGCGGAGCGCGGGATGATCTGGCGGCTGATGGGGCTGTAGGCGCCTGTGCTCCGGCCCGCGCCGGAGCGCGCCACCTAGCCCTTGTAGCCCGGCAGGGCGAGGCCGCGCACGATGGCGGCGGCGCGCAGCGTGAAGCCCGCGACGGCGGCGAAGATCGCCGCGACCGGCCACCACAGGCCCAGCCACAGCAGGCCCACGAACAGCCCGGCGCTCAGCGCCGCGGCGGTCACGTAGATTTCGGGGCGCAGGATGATCGAGGGCTGGCCCGCCAGCACGTCGCGCAGGATGCCGCCGAAGCAGGCGGTGACCACGCCCATCATCGCCGCGGGCACGGGCCCGATGCCGAAGGACAGCGCCTTCGCCGATCCGAACACCGCATAGGCGGCGAGGCCGACGGCATCGAACCAGTCGAGCGCGCGCGGCGACCACAGGGTGCGCGGCGTCGCCCATACCAGCGCAGCGCAGCCGAGGCAGGTCAGCGGCACCCAGTCGGCGTGCACCCAGAAGATCGGCGCGCCGATGAGGAGATCGCGGATCGTGCCGCCGCCGACCCCGGTCATCAGCGCGAAGAAGGCGAAGGTGACCAGGGTCTGTCGCGCCTGCGCCGCGGCGAGCGCGCCGGACAGCGCGAAGACCGCGATGCCCAGCACGTCGAACAGCGGCAGCGTGTCGATGGCGAGACCGGCGGCGCGGGTCAGCGCATCGACGGTGTCCGGCGCAAGGGCGGGCGCGGCGCCGGAAGGCGCGAGGGCGGCTATGGTCATGGGGGCCATCATGCCGTTGCCGGGAACCGAAATCGACCGCATATGCGTGACCCATGGCCGAGATACCCGACCGACTTCCCCTCGCCCTGCTTCTGGCCGCGCTGATCGGTGCGGCGGATGCCGTCACGCTGCTGGCGCTGGGCGATCTGTTCGCCGGCCAGGGCGGCGCCAACAGCATCCTCCTGGCGGCCGGCGCGCCGCACGGCTGGTACGGAATATCGGTGGCGCTGGGCCTGGTCCTGGCGTTCGTCGGCGGCGCGGCCGCGGCGACGGTGTTCGGGCATGACGCCGGCCCGCAGCGGACGGGCCGGGTGGTGGCGCTCGCCGCCGCGCTGGTGCTGACCGCCGCGCTGGTCGTCAAACCCTACCAGCCCTGGCCGTTCCTGCTCGTCGCCATCGCCGCGGGCGCGCTGCATTGCGCGCGGCCCGACGGACCCGGGCTGGCGGTGACGCCACTGTTGCTGGACCTGGGCCGCGGCCTCGGCGACCGCCTGCTCGGCACGGGGGGTTGGCGCGCGCTCCGCGATCCGGCGCTGCTGTGGGGCGCGTTCCTGGGCGGCGCGCTGCTCGCGGTCGGCCTTTACTGGCGCATCGGGCTGGCGACGCTCTACGCGCTCGGGCTGGCCCTCACGCTGGTCGCCGCCGCGTTGTTATGGCCGTATTTGCGGGCGGCGACGGCGAAACAGGAGCGCGATTCCGAAGAGGACGCCAGCGAGCGATAGCGCCGCCGCGATGATGAGGATCGGGTGGCTGCTGTCCTCGCGCCCGCGCAGGTCCATGATGTGCAGCCCCCACATGAAATCGAACGCGCGCCACTGCGCCGAGCGCACCGCCAGCACCTCCCCCGTCGCCGCGTCGACATAGACGCGCAGGCCGTCCCGGTAGGCGACCTGCCAGGATGGCCGATGCTGCCTGAGGTCGATCGGTGCGCTGGCGGCGCCATATCTGCGCAGCGACACGGGCCGCCCCGGCGCGCGCAACGCGGCGTCGGCGATCCGCCGGGCGAGCGC
>CBDUBN010000144.1:0-4044 GCA_965365395.1 uncultured Sphingomonas sp. | reverse complement strand
CCCCGCCTCGCCGCTCGCGTCCAGCGAATGGCTCGCGGTCGCCGATGTGGCGGGCGCGGCCGGCGGCGCGCGCATCCTTTCCGCTGCGCCGATGGACGCCCCATTGGCGGAGGAATGGATCGCGAAGCACGGTGAACAGCGCGACGTCGCGCACTATGACGCCGCCATCGACCGCGTCGAGGCGATGCGCGAACACCGCCTGGGCGCGATCCTGCTGAGCCGTACCCCCGATCCGGCGCGCCAGGACCACGCGGCGCTGCTGTTGGCGGCGGTTCGCGACGGCGGTCTGTCGCTTCTCCGCTGGTCCGACAGCGCCGCCGCCTTGCGCGCGCGCGCCGCCTTCGCCGGGGTGGACGCGCTGGCGGATGGATCGCTGATCGAGCGCCTCGACGAATGGCTCCATCCCTTGCTCGCGGGGAAACGCCGGTTGGGCGACATAGCCCCGACAGCCCTGCATGATGCGCTGCTCGACCTGCTCGACTGGGGCCAGCGGCAGGCGCTCGACCGCCGCGCGCCGTGCCATTTCACCAGCCAGGCGGGTTCGACCCATGCCATCGACTATGCCGCCCCCGGCGGCCCAGCCGTCACCCTGCGCGTCCAGGCCCTGTTCGGGCTCGATAGCCACCCCGCGATCGGCCATCCGCCCGTGCCGCTCCTCCTCAGCTTGACCTCGCCCGCCGGCCGGCCCATCCAGACCACGCGCGACCTTCCTGGTTTCTGGCGCGGCAGCTGGGCCGATGTCGCGCGCGACATGCGTGGACGCTATCCCAAACATCCCTGGCCCGATCGTCCGTGGGAGGCCGCGGCGACGCTGCGCACCAAGGCCGCAGACGCGCGGTCGCGAGACCGTTGAAGGCGCACCACCGCTCGGTTAGGGCGACTCGATGAACACGAAGGCCCAGCCATGAACGCGCGCATCTTCCAGGAACCGAAAAACGCCATGCAGTCCGGCCGCGCCCGCACCACGCGCTGGGTGCTGGAATTCGCGCGCGCCGAGGCCCGCCGTGCCGATCCGCTGATGGGTTGGGCCGGGAGCGGCGATACCCAGGCACAGGTCGTGCTGCGCTTCGACACGCTCGACGCCGCGCGGGCCTATGCCAGCAAGCACGGTATCGACGCGCATGTGGTCCCGACGCCCGCGCGCACGCTCAAGCTTCAGGCCTACGCCGACAATTTCCGCTGACCTTCCCGGGCGGCCCGGGCCGGCGTCAAAGCTCGATCAGGCGATCGGGCATCTCGTTCTGGTCGTCATGGCTGCGCGGGAAATGCGTCGCCAAAAGCGCGCCGGTCAGGCCCACCGCCTCGATGATCCCGTCCGCCGTGCGACCGTCCTTCACCCCCTCGATCAGCGCGGCGAGCGTCTCGACCCAGTCCTCCGGCGCGACGCGCGCGGTGATCGCGGCGTCGCCCAATATCTCGGCGCGGTGTTCGGCGAGACTGAGGTAGATGAGCACGCCCGTTGCCGCCCGCGTCCGAGCCTCGATTCCGATGCGGAACGCCCGGATCGCCGCGCCGCGCACGCGCGACCGCCTGAGCCCCGGCGGCACGAGCGCCAGCCGCAGCGGCATCCAGCGCAGCACCGCCCAAGCGAGCAGCGAGGTGACCAGTTGCGCCGCTATGGCGATGGCGATCAGTTCACCCACCGTATACCCGCCGTGCCAACCTCCGCTGGCCGCGACCAGCCAGGCATCGACCGCCGCGGCATTGGCAGCGATCAGCGCCGGCGCGATGAGGCCGGCCAGCACGGACAACAGCACCGCCCAGTCGGCATAGTCGTCGGAACGCCGCGCGACCATCGTCGATATCTCGCCGTCGCTCGACGCCTCGGCCGCCGATACCGCGGCGCTGATGCGCGCATGATCATCGGCGGAGAGAAGGGTCGCGCGCGCCATCACCACCCCCCGCTGGCGCCGCCGCCGCCGAAGCTGCCGCCCCCGCCGCTGAAGCCGCCGAAGCCGCCACCGCCCCCGCCGAAACCGCCGAACCCGCCGCCCATGCTGCTGCCGCGCGTGCCCGCGCTGGCGATGTCCGACAGCACGGATCCCCACACGACGAGGTCGCCGATGTCCGCGCCGCGGCGCCGACGGCTGCGATAGCGTTTGCCGCCGCGCCGCATCGAGAGGACGAAGAATAGGAAGAGGAAGAACAGTATCGGCGCCAGGGGTAGCGCCGAACCGGCATCGCTCGACTGTCGCCGCTGCGCGGCCTCTGCCGCGACCTGCCGCGCTTCCTCCGGTGGCAGCGTCAATTGCCGCGCGATGGCATCGACGCCGGCGATCACCCCGCCGTCGAAATCGCCGGCGCGGAACCGTGGCGTGATCTGGTTGCGGATGATGGTCGCGGACAGGGCGTCGGTCAGCACCGGTTCCAGCCCATAGCCAACCGCGATATGCATCCGGCGCTCGTTTGGCGCGATGAGCAGGATCACGCCATCGTTGCGTTCTCGCCCGCCGATGCCCCAGGCACGGCCGAGCCTGTAGCCATAGTCCGCGACGTCGTAACCGGCGAGGTCGGGCACCGTTGCCACAACCAGCTGGCGCCGGCTCCCGGTTTCCAGTGCCGCCAGCCGTTCGGAGAGCTGCGCCTCGGTCGCGGGCGACAGGATGTTGGCGGCATCGACGACGCGGCCAGACAGGCGGGGGAAATCCTGCGCGGCCGCGGGCAGGGCGTACAGCCCGGCCGCAAGCAATGCGAGAATCGCCCGCTGCGTCAAACTGAGAAAAGCGGTCACGCCGCGTTTCCGGGCTGGTGCTACTTCGTCTCGAAACTGACGGTCGGCGCAACCTCCGCGCCGGGCGTCACCGCCTGATAGGGGGTCATCGGCTCGGCGCCGTGAATGATGTTCGCGCCGATCGAATCCGGAAAGGTGCGGATGGTGGTGTTATAGGCGCGCACCGCCTCGTTATAGTCGCGGATCGAGATCTGGATGCGGTTCTCGGTCGACTCCAGCTGCGACTGCAGGTTCAGGAACCCTTCCTGGCTGCGCAGCGTCGGATATTGTTCCTGCAGAGCGACCAGCCGGCCAAGCGCGACCGTCACCTGCCCCTGCGCCTGCTGGTAGCGCGCAACCGCCGCCGGATCCGAAAGCTGCTCTGGCGTCAGCGTCACTTGGCTCGCGCCGGCGCGCGCGTTGGTCACCTCGGTCAGAATGCCGCGCTCGCTCGCCGCCGCCCCCTGCACGGTCTGGACCAGATTGGGGATCAGGTTCGACCGGCGCTGGAAATTCGACTGCACATCGGCCCACTTCGCCTTCGCATTCTCCTCCGCGGTCGGTACGCTGTTGATGCCGCAGCCTGACAGCGACGCCATGGCCACTGGCGTCAGCAACAGGAGGGCAAGGCGGCGATCGATCATGGTGCAACTCCCCGTTGGGCGACCCGGCCAGAAAAGGGTCGCGGCGCATCGTCCATCTAGTGCACCCCGGTTGTCCCTTCAATCGCCCTTCACCCGTTTCGCCAATCGGGCTATGCCTGCCGCGTAACGATGCCCGAATGATAGGGGGATAGATATGCTGGCCGAATTCAAAACCTTCATCGCGCGCGGTAATGTGCTCGATCTCGCGGTCGGTGTGATCATCGGCGGCGCATTCGGCACCATCGTCAAATCAATGACCGACGATCTCATCATGCCGGTCGTCGGCGCGCTGTTCGGCGGGGCCGATTTCTCCGATTTCTATCTGCCGCTCGGCGCGATACCCGCGGGCACCGCGGATACCCTGGCTGGGGTGCGGGCGGCCGGCGTGCCGGTCTTCGCCTATGGCTCGTTCGTGACCGCGGTGATCAACTTCCTCATTCTCGCCTGGATAATCTTCCTCATCGTCAAGGCGGCGAACCGCATCATCCGCCCGGCGCCACCCGCCGTAGGCCCGACGGAGGCGGAATTGCTCGCCGAAATCCGCGACGAATTGCGTCGGCGGCCGTAACGCCCTTCACAGCCGCGTCGGCCGTGCCTATGTCTGGTTTTGCCGGGCAACCGGCTATGACGATAAATCGTGGCGTCCAATAGGCACAGCGGACCCGGGGGCGGTACCCGGCGGCTCCACCA
>CBDUBN010000143.1:0-4049 GCA_965365395.1 uncultured Sphingomonas sp. | reverse complement strand
GGCACCCCCCGCGCCGCGACCAGTACCGAATACCAGCTCTCCCGCGTCCACCGCACGGCATAGGCGTCCATCGCCTCCGCCACGCGGCTCTGATTCTGCGTGCCGACGATGGGGATGATCCCCGCGGGATGCGCCATCAGCCAGCCATAGGCCGCGGCGGTGCGGCTCACTCCCGCCTCCTTCGCCACCGCATCGAGCGCCGCCGCCACCGCCTGGTCGCGGCCCGACACCGGGTCGGCGATGCGCCCGCCCGCCAGCGGCGACCAGGCCAGCGGGGTCAGCCCATGCTCCATCGCGATGGGGAGCAACCGATCCTCGATGGCGTCGATGACCAGCGGCGAGATTTCCGGCTGGATGGTGGACAGCGGCACAGCCGCGCCCTCCATCAGCCGCACGAGCGCGCGGGTCTGCGCGGGATGGAAATTGGAGATGCCGAAGGCGCGGATCTTGCCCGCGCCGTGCGCCGCCTCGGCAAAGCGCACCAGCTCGGCGGGATGCGTCAGCACATCGGGCCGGTGGATCTGGTAGAGGTCGACATGATCGACCCCCAGCCGCGCCAGCGACGCGTCGAGCGCGGCGGTCAGATAGTCGAAGCTCGAATCATAGGGCAGCGGCGGCAGGATCCCGCCCTTGGTCGCCAGCACGATGCGGCTGCGGATCGACGGGTCGGCGCGCAGCACCTCGCCCAGCAGGCGCTCGGCGTCCCCGAACCCGCTCGTCCCGTTGAAGCCGTAGATGTCGGCGGTATCGAACAGGGTGATACCGGCATCCAGCACCGCCCGTACGAGCGCGTCCGCCGCGCGCGCGTCGCCGGCGAAACGCCACATGCCCCAGGCGAGGCCCGACACCGTGATGCCGCTGGCCCCCAGCGTGCGGGTGGCGGGGGGAGGGGGCAACAGGCTCATGACGCAATTTCCTTGACGGGAGGGGCCACCGATCCGCGCTCGATCAGCGCATGCGGCAGGCGACGGTGGGTGATGGTGGTGCCGCCGGCGAGCAGCAGCTCGGCGGCGGCATAGGCGAGTTCGCTCATCGGCTGGCGCACCGTGGTCAGCGGCGGCCAGACGCTGCGCGCCAGCACCGTGTCGTCGAACCCGGTGACCGACAATGCGCCCGGAACGTCGATGCCCGCCCCGTGCGCCTGCGCCAGGACGCCCGCCGCCATATCGTCGTTGGCGGCGAAGATCGCGCTCGGCGGAGCGGGCAGGGCGAGCAGCGTCGCCGCCGCGGCGACCCCGCTGTCGAAATCGAACAGCCCGTCCGCGATCAGCGCGGGGTCGAGCGCGATCCCGACGCGCTCCAACGCCCGGGCATAGCCGCGCAGCCGGTCGTCCGACGCCATATGGTTGGGATGCCCGCGCACGAAGCCGATGCGGCGATGCCCGGCATTGAGCAGCAGCGTGGTCATGTCGTCCGCGGCCCCCGCATCGTCCATGAACACGCTCGATGTCAGCGCATGGTTGGTGCCCGGCGATATGCGCACGAACGGCACGCCCATCCCCTCCAGCGCGCGCAGCACCGCATCGCAATCGGTGACGGGGGAGGAAAGGATCACGCCCTCGACATGGGTTTCGGTGATCAGCCCGCGCACCTGCTCGCCCACATGCGGGTCGTCGACATCCACCGGCTGGGCGAGCAGCCGCACGCCCTCCTCCTGGCACCGCGTCCAGCAGCCCGACTGGATCGCGTGCATGTAATAGGGGCTGTGGTTGTCGTAGATCAGCGCGATCTGATTGGATCTCGTGCCCGCCAGGATGCGCGCCGCGATGCTGGGTTTGAAGCCGAGATCGCGCATCGCCTCCTCGACGCGGGTGCGCGTTTCCGCCCGGACATAGGGGTGCGCGTTGAGCACCCGGCTGACGGTCTTCACCGCCACGCCCGCGCGTGCCGCGACGTCGCGGATGTTGGCGCGCTCACTCATAGCGAGTCCCTGACGGACGGCAGCGAAGCGAACAGCTCGGCGAAATTGCTTTCCGGTCGATAGAACACCGGCGGCTCGCCGATCGGCGCCGCGACGTCGTGCCAGCCGGGCGCCCAGTCCGCCCCCGACCAGACATGCCGCCACACGGTCCCAGCGTCGCCCGGCAGATAGACCCGGCGGCGCACCGCCCCCTCCTCGATCACCGGCGCGACCATCAGGTCCGCGCCGTAGAGATACTGGTCCTGGATGGTGAAGGTCTCGCGATCGTCGGGATAGTGGAGGAACAGCGCGCGCTGCGCCGGCAAGCCACTTGCGCTCGCCTCCTCGCACAGCCGCCGCACCCACGGCGCCAGCGCCGCATGCACGCGGGACCAGCGCGCAAAGCCGCGCAGCAGCTCCGGCGTCGAATCGATCTGCAGATTGTCCTCGGGCCGGTTGCCCTCATGCGTGCGCATCACCGGCGCGAACGCCCCCAGCTCGTACCAGCGATATAGCAGCTCCTCGGTCCGCACGAGGCCGTGGATGCTGGTGTAGCCGCCCACGTCCGAGTGCGAATAGGCATTGCCTACCAGCCCTGCAGAGAGCGCCGCGGTGATCACCGTCCCGATCCCGTCATGCCGCGAAAAATCGACACACTGGTCCCCCGCCCAAAGGAGCGGGCAATATTGCTGCACCCCGGTGAACCCTGCGCGCATGAACCACAGCACATCGCCAGTGCGCCCGCGCGAGGCGACCGCGTCGTGATTGACCTTGGCCCAGTGCACCGGCCACCGGTTATGCTGTTCCATGGGGTCACCAGCGTGCAGCCGGAGATCGACCGGAAGATACTCTCCGAAATCGGCCATCCACCCGTCGAGCCCGAAATCGAGCATCCGCTTGCCGATGATCTCTTCGGAGAACCATGCCGCGGCAGCCGGATTGGTGAAATCGACCACCCCCGCCTCGAACTCGCCGAAATCGACGGCATAGGGCGTGTCGCCAACGAGCCGCAGCGCCAGATACCCCAGCCGCGCCGCCTCGGCATATTGCTGCCCATCGACCGCCAGATACGGGTTCACATAGCCGAGGAAACGAATGCCCCGCGCCCTCAACGCCGCCATGCGCCCCGGCAGATCGGGATAGCGCTCCGCGTTCCACTGCCAGTCCCAGAACAACCGCCGCCCGAAGCCCGTCTGCCGAATACCGACCCAATCCTCGCACCACAGCCCCGACACGGCGGCGCCCGCCTCGATGATCCGCTCCAGACGCGCGAAGCTGTTCGCGCCGTCCTTCAGCCCGACGATAGCACCGCCAATTGCCCAATCCGGCAGCGCACCTTGCGCCCCGCCTTCGTCATGCCGAACACGTTTCGGCGTCTCCGGCTTGGTGTCCGTGCCTCGCGCTACAGACCCTGAAACAAGTTCAGGGTGACGAGCAGAGGAAGGCGTCGACAGCAGGGCGCGCGGCCATGCCGTCTCACTGAAGGTCACCTCGACATAGCTGCGCCACGCCGCGATCCCGATTTCGCCCGGCCGGCTGAGGTCGAGCTCGCCATAGGAAGGGCAGGCCATCTCCATTCGGTATCCGCGCGACGATATCAAGGTGGGTTCAGGGTAGTTGGTCGTCCAATAGTCCCCGCCCGCGAACGAGCCATCGGCGCTCATCCTGTCGGTCAGCGGCGTTCCGGGTTCGCGCCCGACGCCCGGCTCGCTCGTCCAGATCGGAAACCGGCGCCCGTTGAGCGCGAGATGGCTCATCTGCTCGCCCGCTCCCCAAAAGACCTCGTTCGCTTCCGCCTGCAGGCGCCACCATATTCGGTCGTGCAGCGGGCTGAAGCTGTGCAACTCGAGCCTCGGATCGTCGAAAAACGTGTCGAGCCAGACCGAGAGAAACGGCTGCCCATGCGGCGCGTCCGACAACCCAAACTGCGATCCGCAGCCACTTCGCCTAACCGCATAGCGCAGAACCCGCTCGTCCGTCGGCGCGTCCTCGTGGCGGAAATTCCCGCGCACCATGGTCACCGTCGGGTTGCCCTTGGCAATCCGAAACGCCGGAGCCTCGACGCGATGGGAGAGGATCACCCGTTCCCCGAGCAGCAGGTCGAAGCCGCCGCCGCGGTCCTCCTCCCCCACCTCGACGAAGCGCGCGC
>CBDUBN010000142.1:0-4144 GCA_965365395.1 uncultured Sphingomonas sp. | reverse complement strand
GGACGCCCGAGCTGCGCCGCGATCTCCGCGCGCGCCGCGCTGCCGAGCTCGCGGATCATCGCGCCGCCCTTGCCCAGGACGATGGCTTTTTGCGTGTCGCGCGCCACCAGTATCTGCTGGTGGATCTCGACCGAACCGTCGCGCCGGTTGGTGAACTTCTCGGTCTCGACCGTGCTTGCATAGGGCAGCTCGGCGTGCAGCCGGCGATAGATCTGCTCGCGCGTGATCTCCGCCGCCAGGATGCGCTCGCTCGCGTCGCTGACCTCGTCCTCCGGGAAATGCCAGTCGCCCGCCGGCAGCATCGCCGCCAGCCGCGCCTTCAATTCCGGCACCCCGTCGCCGGTGCTCGCCGAGATGAAATGCGTCTCCACGAACGGCGCGCGTTCCCCCAGCATCGTCGCCAGGGTGAGCAGCGGCTCCTTCGCCACCAGATCGACCTTGTTGATCGCAAGGATCAGCGGCTCGCGCCGGTCCTTCAGCGCGGCCAGGATCGCCTCCAGCCGCGTGTCGATGCCGCGCTTGGCATCCATCGTCAGCAGGATCGCGTCCGCCCCTTCCGCCCCGCTCCACGCCGCCGCCACCATCGCCCGGTCGAGCCGGCGCGCGGGCGTGAAGATGCCCGGCGTGTCGATCAGCACGATCTGCGCCGCGCCCTCGATCGCGATGCCCATCAGCCGCGTGCGCGTGGTCTGCGCCTTGGCGCTGGTGATCGCGACCTTCTGCCCGACCAGCGCGTTGACCAGCGTCGATTTGCCCGCATTGGGCGCGCCGACCACCGCGATGAAGCCGCAGCGCCTGGGCATCGTGTCGTGGGTCATGATGCTTTCACCCGGTCCATCAGCGCCGCCGCAGCCATGCGCTCCGCCTCCTGCTTGCTCGGCCCCGTGCCGGTCGCGTCGCCCACCCCGTGGATGCCGACCGCGACGGTGAAGCGCGGCGCATGGTCCGGCCCCTCGCGCGACACTACGCGATAGTCGGGCGCGCGCCGCCGGTTGGCTGCGGCCCATTCCATCAGCGCCGCCTTGGGATGTTTGGGCGCCTCGCGAACCGCGTCGATCCGCGCCGCCCAGCGCGTCAGGATGAACGTTCGCGCCGCCTCCAGCCCGGCATCGAGGTAGAGCGCCCCGATCAGCGCCTCGACGACGTCGCCCAGCACATTGTCGCTGTCGCGCGCCCCATCGTCGCGCGCCTGCTTGCCCAGCCGGATGTGCACGCCGAGCCCGATGGCGCGCGCGACCTCGGCGCAGGTCTCGCCCGAGACCAGCCCGTTCAGCCGCGCTGCCAGCTGCCCCTCGTTCTCGGCCCCGAACCGCCGGTACAGCGCCTCGGCCATCACCAGCCCCAGCACGCGGTCGCCCAGGAACTCCAGCCTTTGATACTGTTTCGCCGGCCCCCGCGCCGACCCCGCGCCATGGCTGCCATGCGTCAGCGCCTCGATGAACAGCGCGGTGTCGCGCGGCGCATGGCCGAGCAGTGCGGTCAGCGCCGCCAGATCGTCAGCGCCGCTCAAAACCCTTCGCCGATACGGCTCCAACGCGTGGCGGTGAACCAGCTCAGCGGGTTGTACCAGCGCGCGCTGCCATCGGTCGAAAAGATGGTGACCAGCGCTTCCCCCACCAGCAGCCGCTCGGGCACGATGCCGATGCCGCCTCCGACGCTTGCGGGAAAGCGGCTGTCGAAACTGCGGTCGCGGTTGTCGCCCATCAGGAACAGCGATCCCGCCGGCACCTCGTACACGCCCGTCGTGTCGGCGTCGCTTACCGTCAGGTCGAGCACGGGATAGCGCGCGCCGCCGGGCAGCGTCTCGGCGTACCGCGGATAGCGGCAATGAAGGGTGCCACCACGCATTTCCTCGAACACGGGCCGGAAGCAGGGATTGCCGAAACTCGCCGCCACCATGTTCGGCGTGGCGGGGATGACCAGGTCCGCGATCCGTCGCCGAGGCACTGGCCGGTCGTTGATCCGCACCACCCCGTCGACCACCTGCACCCGATCTCCCGGCAGGCCGATCACCCGCTTGATATAGTCGACGCCGTCGATCGGATGCTTGAAGACGACCACGTCGCCGCGGGCGGGCGTACGCCCTAGGATACGCCCCGGGATCAGCGGCCAGCTGAACGGCAGGCTATGCCGCGTCCAGCCATAGGCGGCCTTGTTCACGATCAGATAGTCGCCGATCAGCAGCCGCGGCTGCATCGATTCCGATGGTATGTTGAAACTCGATACGAAGAAGCTGCGGATGATCAGCACGATCAGCGCGAATTTGAGCAGGAATTTGCCGAAATCGATCAGCTCGCGCCCCACGTCGATCCGTTCGGGCCCGCTTTCGTCGCTGCCGGGTGCACCGGGTTCGATTGCGGCGGGCGGCGTGTCGACCATAGGCACGGCGCTTTGAGCCCGGCGGCGCGCAGGGTCAAGCTTGCGCCGCCTCGGCCCGGCCCGCTAGGGCAATCGCAAGCGATACGGAGCGGGACGATGCAGGACAGCGGCACGGCGTGGCAGGCAATCGAGGCGCTGCGCCCCACGGCGACCATCGCGCAGGCGATCGAGGCCGGTGGTCAGGCGCGCATCGGCGCGCTGGTGCGGCGCCAGGCCGGCATCCGCTTCGACTGGACCAAGACCCATCTGGACGAGCGCCTGCTCGGCGCCTTCGCGGCGCTCGCCGAAAGTTGCGGCCTGGCCAGCGCGCGCGCCGCGCTGCTCGCGGGTGCCCCCGTCAACAGCAGCGAAGGCCGCGCGGCGCAACATATGGCGGAACGCGGGCAGGGCAGCGAGGCTGCGGTCGCCGCCGCGCGCCGCCTGCACACCCGCATGCGCGCGCTGATCGACGCGATCGACGCCGGCGCGTTCGGCCCGATCGCGCACATCGTCCACATCGGCATCGGCGGCTCGGCGCTCGGCCCCGACCTCCTGATCGACGCGCTCGGTCGCGACGCCGGGCGCTTCGACGTGGCGGTCGTTTCCAACGTCGATGGCGCCGCGCTCTCGGCGGCGCTGCGCGGTTTCGATCCCCATGCCACGCTCGTCGCGGTCGCTTCCAAGACCTTCACCACCGCCGAAACGCTGCTCAACACCCGCTCCGCGCTCGCCTGGCTGGAGGAAGGCGGGGTGGACGATCCGCTCGGCCGCGTCATCGCGCTCACCGCCGCTCCCGACAGGGCGGTGGACTGGGGCGTCGACGAGACACGCATCCTGCCCTTCGCCGACAGCGTCGGCGGTCGCTATTCCCTATGGTCGTCGATCGGCTTCCCCGCCGCGTTGGCGCTGGGCTGGGAGGGCTTCGAAGAATTGCTCGCCGGCGCCGCTGAGATGGACCGGCATTTCATCGAAGCCCCCTGGCACGAGAACGCGCCCGCCATCGCCGCCTTCGCCGACCTCCTCTACAGCCAGCAGTTCGCCGCGCCGACCCGCGCCGTCTTCGCCTATGACGAGCGCCTGCGCCTGCTTCCGCCCTATCTGCAGCAGCTGGAGATGGAATCGAACGGCAAGCGGGTGCGCGCCGACGGCACGCCGCTCGATCGCCCCTCCGCGCCGATCACCTGGGGGGGCGTCGGCACCGACGCGCAGCATGCGGTGTTCCAGCTCCTGCACCAGGGCACGCATCTCGTGCCCGTCGAATTCGTCGCCGCGGTGGAGCCGGACCATGCGCTCGATCCCGAACATCACCGCACGCTGCTCGGCAACATGATCGCGCAAGGGGCGGCGCTGATGCAGGGGCGCGCCAATCGGCAAGATCCCGCGCGCGATTATCCCGGCAACCGTCCATCCGTCACGATCCTGCTGGACGCCGTGACGCCGCGCACGCTCGGCGCGCTGATCGCCTTCTACGAACACCGCACGTTCGTGAACGCAGGCCTGCTGGGCAT
Organism: uncultured Sphingomonas sp.; assembly: GCA_965365395.1. Classification (GTDB taxonomy): domain Bacteria; phylum Pseudomonadota; class Alphaproteobacteria; order Sphingomonadales; family Sphingomonadaceae; genus Sphingopyxis. The sequence continues at coordinate 278 of CBDUBN010000142.1, read as the reverse complement.
CAATCCGTTCGACCAGTTCGGGGTCGAGCTCGGCAAGGAACTGGCCAGGGCCATCGACGGCGACGGCGCGGACGCCTTCGACCCCGCGACCCGCGCGCTCTTGGACGCCGCATTCGGGAATGATGCATGAGCTACGATTATGACCTGTTCGTCATCGGTGCAGGGTCGGGCGGCGTACGCGCCTCGCGCATCGCTTCGGGCCATGGCGCCAAGGTCGCGATCGCCGAGGAGTTCCGCGTCGGCGGCACCTGCGTCATCCGCGGCTGCGTGCCCAAGAA
>CBDUBN010000141.1:0-4157 GCA_965365395.1 uncultured Sphingomonas sp. | reverse complement strand
AGATTATGGCCGCCGGCCGCGGCGATCTCGAGCGCGCGGCGGGCGACCTCCTGACCCTTCACCTGCGCGAGATCGGCCATGCGCACCGGCGGCTCGGCCTCGGCGAGCTGAGGCGGGGGGATATGGCCGGTGCGGTTGAGATGGTTGAGCAAGCCGAGCAGGTCGGGCGCGGCGATCACCTCGACGTCGCCGGCCCAGGCGGCTTCCGGCCCCTGCGGCGCGGGACAGATAAGTCCAAGCGCGCGTTCGCTGGCGTGCAGTGCCGCGAGGAGAACGCCGGGCGAGCCGGCGATGCGTCCGTCGAGGCCGAGCTCGCCGACCGCCACGTAGCTGGCCAGCGTCTCGGCATCGATGACGCCCATCGCGCCAAGGAGTGCGAGCGCGATCGGCAGGTCGAAATGCGATCCTTCCTTTGGCAGGTCGGCGGGGGACAGGTTGACCGTGATCCGTTTGGGTGGAAGCGAGAGGCCGATGGCGGAGATGGCAGCGCGGACGCGTTCGCGGCTCTCGGCCACCGCCTTGTCCGGCAGGCCGACGATGACGAAGGCGGGGACGCCGGGCGCGACCTGACACTGGGTTTCGACAGCGACGGCGTCGAGCCCGAGATAGGCCACCGTCGCGGCGATAGCGACCATCGAACATCCCCCGTTTGACGACCGTGCCGCCTTTGTTCCCGACAGCGTCGTGGCATGACGCGGCGCGGCTGTCGAGGGCGGGAAATGGACGAAATTGACGCGGTCGTCCAAAACCCTTGACGCATACCGACCGGTCGGTATGTTAGCGTTATGGCATCGCTTCGAACCTCCGACGACGGTACCGCGCGGCCCCGGGAGCGACCCGTTGCGCGCACGCGGCTGATCGAGGCCGCGCATGCAATGGTTCGGCGTCAGGGTTTCGCAGGCACGTCGGTCGACCAGTTGTGCGCGGCGGCCGGGGTGACCAAGGGCGCGTTTTTCCACCATTTCGCGTCAAAGGAGGCGCTGGGTGTCGCGGCGGCCGAGGCATGGACCGCGCGTGCGCGCCCGCTGTTCGACGCGCCGCAGGTGGCAGATATCGCCGACCCGCTGGCGCGCGTGCTGGCGCATATCGACCTAAGGCTGCGCATGCTCGACGGTCCGGTCGAAGGCTTCACCTGCTTCGTGGGCACGATGGTCGGCGAAAGTTTCGCGAACAGCACCGCGATCCGCGAGGCGAGCGCGGCGAGCATCGACGCCTATGCCGGTCGCCTGGCCGAGGATGTGCAGGCCGCGATCGATGCGCGCGGCGTGATCGGCGTCGACGCGCTCGGCCTCGCCCGGCACGTCCAGGCGGTGCTGCAGGGGGCTTTCATCCTGGCAAAGGCCGCGAACGACGCGGGCGTGGCGCGGGAAAGCGTCATGCACCTGAAGAACTATGTGACGATGCTGTTCGGACAAAGGACGAGAGGAGAAGAGGGATGAACTACGTCGACGGATTCGTGATCGCCGTGCCGCGCGCCAACAGGCAGGCGTTCATCGAGCATGCCGCCACCATCGATCCCATATTCCTGGAGATGGGCGCGCTGAGCGTGGTCGAGTGCTGGGAGGACGATGTGAAGGACGGCACGACCACCGACTTTCGCATGGCGGTGAAGGCGGGCGCCGACGAGGCGGTCGCATTCAGCTGGATCACCTGGCCCGACAAGGCGACGCGCGATGCCGCGATGGCAAGACTGATGGACAACGACACGAGCGACCCGCGCATGGATCCGGCGATCAACCCGATGCCGTTCGACGGCAAGCGCATGATCTTCGGCGGGTTCACGCCCGTCTTGAGCCTGGGAGCATGACGATGGGCAACGCGCATGGCGATTTCGTCTGGTACGAGCTGATGACGCCCGATGCGGATGCCGCGCGCGCATTCTACGAGGCTGTCGTCGGCTGGCGCATCGAAGCGGCACCGTCAGGTCCGATCGACTATCGCATGATCACCGCAATCGACGGCAATGTGGCCGGGCTGCTGCCGCTGACGCCGCAGATGCGCGCGCAAGGCGCGCGTCCGGCATGGCTCGCCTACGTCGCCGTCGAGGACGTCGACGCGGCGTGCAGCAAGGCAGAGGCCGGCGGCGGACATGTGGTGATGCCGGCGACGGACATGGACGGTGTCGGGCGCATCGCCATGCTGACCGACCCGGCCGGCGCGGCTTTCTATGTCATGCGCGGCGCGTCCGATGCATCCAGCAACGCCTTCGCCAAATATGCACCGCGCGATGGCCACGCCGCGTGGAACGAACTGGCGACCGCCGAACCCGGCAATGCCTGGACCTTCTACGGCGAGCTGTTCGGCTGGGTGAAGGACGGCGAGATGGATATGGGGCCGCTCGGCGCCTATGAATTCATCAAGTCCGACGTCGGTATCGGCGCGATCATGCCCAAGATGCCCGAAATGCCTGTTTCGGCCTGGACCACCTATTTCCGCGTGCCCGAGATCGACGTCGCCGCCACCGCGATCGGCGCGGCGGGAGGCAGGATACTCCAGGATCCGGTCGAGATACCCGGCGGCGACTATTCGCTGGTAGCGATCGACCCACATGGCGCGACGTTTGGCCTGGTCGGCGGGAGGGGGGCATGAGCGCGGACAAGCTGATCACCTGCCTATGGTTCGACCATGGCCAGGCGGGCGAGGCCGCGGCGTTCTACGCTGCCACCTTTCCCGACAGCGTGGTCGGGCGAACCAATCGCGCGCCGACCGATTTTCCGGGCGGCAAGGCGGGCGCGGAGCTGACCGTCGAGTTCACCGTGATGGGCCGCGCCTTCGTCGGGCTGAACGGCGGGCCGGTGTTCAAGCCGAACGAGTCGGTCAGCCTGATGGTGGTGACCGAGGACCAGGCGGAGACCGACCGTTACTGGAACGCGATCATCGAGAACGGCGGCACGCCCAGCGAGTGCGGCTGGTGCAAGGACCGCTGGGGCTTTTCCTGGCAAATCACCCCGCGCGTCCTGCTAGACGCGACGACGAGCGACGATCCGGGCGTAGCGGCACGGGCGTTCGCGGCGATGATGACCATGGGGAAGATCGACGTCGCCGCCATTGAGGCGTCGGTGCGGGACGACGGATGACGGCATATGTCGCGCTGCTGCGCGGGGTGAATGTGGGCGGGACCGGCAAGCTGGCGATGGCCGACCTGCGCGCGATGGGCGAGGCCTGCGGCTTCGCCCGCGTGGCGACCTTCATCGCCAGCGGCAATCTGTTGTTCGCCAGCGGCGACGGCGAGGCCGGGGTGAAGGGGGCGCTCGAGACGCGGCTTGTCGCCCATGCGGGCAAGCGCGTGCCGGTGCTCGTGCGCAGCGCAGCGGAGATGAGCGCGATCGTCGACGCCAATCCCTTTCCCGACGCGCATCCCAGCCGGCATCTGGTGTTCTTCTACGATGCCGCTCCGCCCGCCGATCTGATCGCGCGCTGCCGCGACATCGCGGGCGAACGGCTGGCGATCGGCACGCGCGAGCTGCACGTCGATTATGGCGCGGGCATCCGCGACACGCGGCTCAAGATTCCGGTCGCGGGCGATGTGACGAGCCGGAGCATCAACAGCGTGTCGCGCATGGCACGGCTGCTCGGAAGGCAAGGAGACATGGGATGACGGGCACGGCGGGCAATGGCTGGGAACTCAGCGTATCGCGCACCATCGACGCGGACCCGGCAACGGTGTGGGACGCGATGAAGAACCGGCAGGCGGAATATTTCTGTCCGCGGCCATGGCGGTTCGAACCCGTCGAGCAGGATTGGCGCGCGGGCGGGCGATCGTACGGCGTGATGCATGGGCCGGACGGCGAGCGGCACGAGAATGACGGGGTATTCCTCGAGGTGGTCGAGGGATCGCATTTCATTGTGACCGATGCGTTCAAACCCGGGTGGATGCCGGCGGGCGCGCCGATGATGGTCGGCACCTGGGCGGTCGCTGCCGAAGGCGGCGGAACGCGCGTGACCGCGAGCGCGCGGCACTGGAACGAGGCGGCGATGATCGGCCATCGCGACATGGGTTTCGAGGCGGGTTGGGGTGCGATGCTCGACCAGCTGGCCGAATTGTTCGAGGGCCGAAGCGAGCGTTAACGCCGGGCACACCGCGCCTGTTGGCGGCGTGGCAAGGCCCGCGCGGCAAGAGCGGCGGGCATGGTCCCTGCCCTCGCCCGCCTGCTCGG
>CBDUBN010000140.1:0-4232 GCA_965365395.1 uncultured Sphingomonas sp. | reverse complement strand
ATCGCCAGTATCACACGCTGCTGCGCATCGTCTCGATCGGCGATCACCGCGCGGACGCGGCGCCGGCGAAGGCGGCTGCCACGCCCGCTTCGGAAGCGGCGCCCGCCGCTGCCGAGGCTTAGGTTCCGGCGCGACATAGAGGAGATTAGCCATGGCACATAAAAAAGCAGGCGGATCGTCGCGCAACGGCCGCGACTCGCATTCCAAGCGCCTGGGCGTGAAGAAGTTCGGCGGCGAAGCCGTCGTCGGCGGCAACATTCTGGTCCGCCAGCGCGGCACCAAATTCTATCCGGGCACCAACGTCGGCCTCGGCCGCGACCACACGCTGTTCGCGACCGCGGACGGCCAGGTGCGCTTCCATGACGGCAAGCAGGGGCGAAAGTTCGTCTCCGTTGATGCCATTATGATGGAAGCCGCCGAATAGTCGGACGCGCCTTCGGGGTCGTCCGCACGAGGATGACCCCCCGCCGGGCACCGGACGCCGAGAGGCCTCCACCGCCCGGGAAGACAGGGAGACGGGTCATCCCCGGCTCCCTTTTTGTTTGCCGGTCACGGACCGGCGGCAAAAACGGCCGGTCGATCGTCTCCCTGACCCGATTACGCGATCCTGTCACCGACATGGGGCATGGGCGCGACGCAGGAGAGACGACCATGTTCGCCAGAACCGACAGATTGCTGCTGAGGCCCGGCTTCATCGAGGATGCGCCCGAACTTGCGCGCGCCATCGGCGACGAGGCCGTCGTGCGCAATCTCGCCCGCGCGCCCTGGCCCTATGGCGAGGCGCAGGCGCGGGATTTCCTGGCGCGCGAGCCGCACGCCACCCTGCCGGACTTTCTCATATTGAAGCGCACCGGCGGCAACCCCCGGATCATCGGCGGCATCGGCATCGACGCGGGCGCCAGCCGGCACGAACTCGGCTACTGGATCGCCCGGCCCTATTGGGGTCTAGGCTTCGCGACCGAGGCGGGGCATGCGGTCCTGCGCATGGCGCGCACCTTGCGCCTGCCGCGGCTGTCCGCCGGTCATTTCGACGACAACCCCGCCTCGGGCGCGGTGCTGCGCAAGCTCGGCTTTCGCCCCACCGGGCGGATCGTCCCGCGCCGCTGCGTCGCGCGCGGTCAGGACGTGCTGTTGGTCGAGCATGAACAGGCGGACGATGCCATACCCGCCATGACCGGCAAGCGCGGGCGTGTGTCGCCGGATGAGGATTTTCGCAGCGACCTCAGGCTGATGGCCGCGTGATCGGGGCGGGACGGGCATAGATGTTCACCGGATCGGGCTCCATCGCATGGTGCCCGATCGCGGCGAAACCCAGCTTCGCCGCCACCCGCTCCGAAGCGCCATGGCCGGGGTTGATGATGCAGCGGATTTCCGTGCGCAATGTCCGGTCCGCCCACCCCAGCGCCGCGCCCATAACCTCCGTCGCCACGCCCTTCTCCCACCAGTCGGGCGCGATCGCCCAGCCGGCTTCGGGCACGCCCTCGAGGGCGGGGATGCCGCGCTCGAAGTAGCTGAGGCCGCCCGCGCCGATGTAGGCGTCGGTCTCCCGCTCCGCGAACACCCAATAGCCATAGCCCATCAGCGCCCACAGGCCGGGTATCGCCAGGAAGGCGCGCCAGCTCGTCGCCCGGTCGCGCGCCGGCCCGCTGATGTAGCGCGTCACCCGCTCGTCCGCCCACATCGCGGCGTGCGCGGCGAAATCGCGCCGCTCGGCAGCGCGTAGCCGGAAGCGGCCGGTTTCGAGGGTTGGGATGGGGGTCATGGGCGTCAGCGTAGCCGGCGGGGCGTCACTGTCCAGGGCGGTTTCAATCGTCCCCCTGCGCAGGCAGGGGTCCATCGCCCGAGCCCTCATGACAAGGCGACGTCCGCGTTTGGCGACAGCAGGTGATGGGCCCCTGCCTGCGCAGGGGCACGAAGCGCTTACGCCGCCACCGGCATCCGCGCTTCGGCGAAATCGCTCTCGTACCGGCCGATCAGCGCGCGGTCGTCATGATTCCACGGGTGGAAGCGCGGCAGGAAATAGCTCGTCCAGGCCGGGATCAGTCGCCGCAGCACGCCGGGTTTGCCCAACAGATACCACCAGATGCGAGAGCTGACGCGCCAACCGGTCAGCCCGTCCTGCCGCAGCAGCGCCTTCATCCCCTTGATCCGCTTGGGCCAGAAACGGCTGGTGACGAGCAGCATCATGATCGTCTTCGCGCGCCAGCGCCTGAACCGCGACCAGCCCCGCGTCGCGTGGAGGTAGGTGTCGTAGGCCACGCCCTTGTGCTCGATCTCCTCGATCGCGTGCCAGCGCCACAGATCGGCCCATTCGGGATCGGCGCCCGCCAGCATCTCCGGCCGCCCGAGAAAATCGGCCGCCATGATGGCGGTATAATGTTCGAGCGCGATGGTCGCGAGCAGGTTGACCATCGCCGGCCGCTTGCGGATCAGGTCCATGATGTGATCGACGTCGGCGTTGAGTTCGGTGAGGTCGTACCCCGCCTCCTCGACCTTGCGGTTGAAGGCGACATGCTCGCGGCTGTGCATCACCTCCTGCTGCGTGAACGCACGGATGTCGTCGGCGAGCTTGGGCGGCACGCCGTCGCGGTGCGCCTTCACCGCCTCGATGAACATCGCCTCGCCGCGCGGAAAGGTGACCGACAGCGCATTGTAGAAGGCGGTGGCGATGGGATCGCCGCCCATCCACCAGCGCCGCTGGGCGCTCGCGCGGCCGAAGCGCCTGTCGCGCGGCGTGATGGCGAGGTCGGCGGGGGTGGGGGTGCGCGTGGGGCTGGACATGGCGGCGGCTCCGGCGTCAAAGCGATCAAGGCTTAGAAAGGACACACTGACACCAATGTCAATAGGACGCAAGCGGCTGACGCACGCGGCCTCGCGCGAGATTGCGTTGGAGGCGGCGCGCGACCTGCTGGTCGAAGCGGGGCCGCAGGCGGTCACGCTGAAGGCGGTCGCCGCGCGCATAGACCGCACGCACGCCAATCTGCTGCACCATTTCGGCAGCGCGGCCGGCCTGCAAAAGGCGCTGGCGGGCTTTCTGACAGACGCGGTGTGCGAGAAGATCGCGGCCAAGATGGAGGAGGCGGAAGCCGGCAGCCGCGACGTGCGCGCGATCGTCGACCTGACGTTCGATGCGTTCGGGCGGGACGGCGCTGCGGCGTTGACCAGCTGGATGCTGATGACCGGCAACGAGGACGCGCTCGATCCTCTGGTCGAATCGATCCACGAGCTGATCGATCACATGGCGCCCGACGCGCACGAGAAGCGGCTGCTGCACGAGGATACGCTGGCGCTCGTGCTGATGGCGCTGGGCGATGCCATGCTGGGCGAACCGATGGCCGCCGCGCTCGGCCTGCCCCGCGATACCAGCCGCGTGCTGGCGGTCGAGCTGGTCGAAAACCGCATCGCCGCCTTCGTCGCGGAACATGGGGCCTCCGCGCTCAAGATATGAAAAGGGCGCGGCTCGCGCCGCGCCCCGATCACCCGTCGGCGGACGCCGATCAGTTGGTGCCGCTGCCGCCGGTAAAGGCGCCGCCGCCGGTGGCGATGCCCGGCTGGCTGCCGTAGCCGGTCTGCGGGTCGTCGAACCCGGTCGTGCCGCGCCGCGCCTCGCCGGTGTAGCCGGTCGCATTCTCGTCGGTCGTGTCGACGAAGCCCGTGCCGGCGCCCGTGCCGCCACTGCTGCCGCCGGAACCGAAGGCGGCGCCGGCGCCGGTGCCCGCCGCCATGCCGGTGTTCGTGCCCGACTGGTAGTCGCTGCGCCCGCTGGTCGAGGTCGCAGCGTCGACGCCCTCCAGGCTGTGCTTGAGCTGGCTCATGCGATCATGGCCCTCGCGCACCGATTGATAGGCGCGGCGCACGGCCGCGTCGCACGAACCGGTCAGCTTGCCGCCCTCGAGCGCGCTCTCATATTTGCTCTTGATATGATCCTCGCCGCGCTCGACCTCGTTGATGATCGCGGTGTCATCCTGTCCGGTGACCGCATCGCGCAGCGACAGGAAGGCGCGGTGCGCCGCGGCCAGCACGGTGCCGTCGTCCTCGGGGTTGCCGCCGATGCTGCGCACCTCGGCCTGCAGGTCGCGCACGATCCGCTCACGCTCGCCCGCGAATTCGAGGAACAGGCTGCGATAGCGTTCGCTGTCCGCTTTCTCCGCCGCCTTGCGATAGCCGTCGGCGCTGTCGAGCGTCGTTGCGATCAGGCTGTTGAGGGTGGCTTCATTGTCGTTGCCGATCAT
>CBDUBN010000139.1:0-4329 GCA_965365395.1 uncultured Sphingomonas sp. | reverse complement strand
CCTTGCGAGCGCCAGCACCTGAAGCTGGTGCGTCTACCAATTCCGCCATCTGGGCCCCAGTGGTCGTCGTCTTCAGGTAGGCGGCGCGCTTAGCGGCGGGGCGCGCGGCTTGTCAACCACGCGCGCGCCGCTTGCTGGCCGCGCTTGCGCGCGGTGCTTGTCAACCGCGCTCGCGCGCGGCTAGGCGCGGTCGACCGTCCTTCCCGCGGCCCTTCGCCCCGTCGCGCCCCTAGCAAAGGTTCTGCCATGCCTGCCCAGCATCAGCCGCTCGCCGGAAAGCTCGTCACGCTGTTCGGCGGCGGCGGGTTCCTGGGCCGACACGCCGCGCAGGCGCTGATGCGCGCGGGCGCGCGGGTGCGCATCGCGCAGCGCAACCCCGCCCAGGCCCATGCCGTGCGGTCGCTGGGCAATCTGGGCCAGGTGGCATTCGCCGCGGTGGACGCGAGCCGCGCGGACGCGGCCATGCGCGCGTGCGCGGGCAGCGACGCGGTGGTCAATTTCATCGGCATATTGAAGGGCGATTTCGAGACCGCGCATGTGACGACCGCCGCCAATATCGCAGCGGGCGCGGCGGCACACGGCGCGGCGATGGTGCAGATTTCCGCGATCGGTGCCGATGCCGCCAGCGGTTCCGCCTATGGCCGCAGCAAGGCGGGCGGCGAAGCCGCGGTGCGCGCCGCCCTGCCCCACGCCACGATCCTGCGGCCGTCGATCGTCTTCGGGCGCGAGGATGATTTCATCAACCGGTTCGCGAAGCTGCTCAGGATCGCGCCGGCCATGCCAGTGGTCGCGCCGGCGACGCGGTTCCAGCCGGTGTTCGTCGGCGACGTGGCCGACGCGGTGGTCGCCGCGCTGGCCGACCCGGTGGCGCACGGCGGAAAGCTGTACGAGCTGGGCGGGCCCGAGACGCTGTCGATGCGCGCGCTGCTGGAGTGGATTGCGCGAAGCATCGGCCGATCGCCGATCCTGGTCGATCTGCCCGACGCCGCGTCGGGCGCGCTGGCCAAGGGGCTGGGCTGGCTGCCCGGTGCACCGATCACGGCGGACCAGTGGGCGATGCTGCAGCGGGACAATGTGGTGGGCGCGGGCATGCCCGGGCTGGCGCAGCTGGGCATCGTGCCGACGGCGCTGGCGTCGGTGGCGGAAGGGTGGCTCGACATCTATCGCCGCCACGGCCGTTTCGCGGGCAAGGCCACCGTGGCGTGACATCGCCGCTGCTGACCGCCATCCTCCTCGGCATCGTCGAGGGGCTGACGGAATTTCTGCCGGTATCGTCCACCGGCCACCTGATCCTAGGCGGCGAGCTGCTGGGCTTCACCGACGAAGGGTCGGTCACGTTCAAGATCGCCATCCAGCTGGGCGCGATCCTGGCGGTGCTGGTCGCCTATTGGCGGCGGTTCTGGCTGGTGGGCACCGGGCTGATGCGGTGGGAGCGGGACGCGGTGGCGTTCACGCGCAACATCCTGATCGGCTTTTTCCCGGCGATGGTGGTCGGCGCACTCGCCTATGAGGCGATCCGGGCCGTGTTGCAGACGCCCGAGATCGTTGCGGTCGCGCTGATCGTGGGCGGCATCGCGATCCTGGCGCTGGAGCGCATGGTGCGGACCGTGACCGTCCGCAGCGTCGAGGCGATGCCGCTGCGCACCGCGATCGCGATCGGCGCGGTGCAGTGCATCGCCATGATCCCCGGCGTCAGCCGGTCGGGCGCGACGATCCTGGGCGCGCTGTCGATGGGCGTCGAACGCCGAACGGCGGCCGAATTCAGCTTTTTCCTGGCGGTGCCGACGATGGCCGGGGCGACCGCCTATTCGTTGTGGCGCGACCGCGCCATTCTGAATGCCGACGATCTTGGCATGATCGCGGTGGGATTCGGTATGGCGTTCGTCGTGGCGCTGCTGGTGGTGAAGGCTTTCGTCGCGATCGTGGCGCGGCACGGTTTCGCGCCCTTCGCCTGGTACCGGATCGTGGTGGGCAGCGCGGCACTGCTGTGGCTATCGCTGCGATAGTCCATGTCGGTGACTAATGGGTGGCGGCGCCTGATGGTCCGACAGGTGCCGAGACCCGCCTGTCCCGTTGATAGTCAATGTTGTTGGTATAGCTGCGCAGTGACGCTGGCAGTGAGCGCGCGGACCGCATAAGCCGTGCCGCGGTGAGGAGGCGCGTCATGGCGGGCAAGGGAATGTTGCGGTTCGTCGACGAGGCGCAGGCCTTCCCGCCCAAGGAAGCGCCGGACGAGCGCGCAAGGCATTTCGCGGAGATCGCCCGACGCTATGCCCCCGACGAGGCGGCCGAGCAGTCGGCGCGCTGTTCGCAATGCGGCGTGCCATACTGCCAGGTACATTGCCCGCTGCACAACCACATCCCCGACTGGCTGCAGCTGGCGGCGGAGGGGCGCATCCAGGAAGCCTATCGCCTGTCGAACCTGACATCGACCATGCCCGAGATCTGCGGGCGCATCTGCCCGCAGGACCGGTTGTGCGAGGGCAATTGCGTGATCGAGGCGTCGGGCCATGGCGCGGTGACCATCGGCTCCGTCGAACGCTACATCACCGACCGCGCATGGGAGGAAGGCTGGGTCGAGCCGCTGGTGCCGGGCGCGGCGACGGGGCAGTCGATCGGTATAGTCGGCGCAGGGCCGGCGGGGCTGACGGCCGCGGAATATCTGCGCGTCGCGGGGCATCAGGTGACCATCTACGACCGGCACGACCGCGCGGGCGGGCTGCTGACCTATGGCATTCCGGGGTTCAAGCTCGAAAAGCCGGTGGTCATGCGCCGCATCGCGCGGCTGGAGGCGGGCGGCATTTCGTTCCGGACAGACTTTGAGGTGGGGCGCGACGCGAGCCTCGCCACCTTGCGCGCCGCCCATAACGCGGTGCTGATCGCAACCGGCGTGTACAAGGCGCGGGGCCTGGGGCTCGGCGGCGGTGCGCCGGCGGGCGTCGTCGAGGCGCTCGACTATCTCATCGCGTCGAACCGCACGGGATTCGGCGACAAGGTGCCGGCCTTCGCCGACGGGACGCTGAATGCCGCGGGCCGGCATGTGGTGGTGATTGGCGGCGGCGACACCGCTATGGACTGCGTGCGCACCGCGGTCCGCCAAGGCGCCGCGTCGGTGCGCTGCCTGTACCGCCGCGACCGCGCCAACATGCCCGGCAGCCAGCGCGAGGTGCGCAACGCGGAAGAAGAGGGCGTGGTGTTCGAATGGCTGTCCGCGCCCGAGAACTTTGTCGTCGAGGACGGGCGGGTGGCCGGGGTCACGGTGCGCGGCATGCGGCTGGGGCCGCCCGACGCCGCGGGGCGCCGCGCGCCAGAGCCCGACCCCGCCGACGCGCGCACGCTGGCGGCGACGATGATCGTCAAGGCGCTGGGCTTCGACGCGGAGGATGTACCCGCGCTGTTCGACGCGCCCGAGCTTGGCGTCACCCGCTGGGGCACGGTGCGCGTCGACGGGACCATGATGACCGGTATCGACGGCGTGTTCGCGGCGGGCGACATCGTGCGCGGTGCGAGCCTGGTGGTATGGGGCGTGCGCGACGGGCGCGACGTGGCGGGGCATATGGACGCCTGGCTGCGCGCGCAGGTCAATGAAGAAAGGAAGGCCGCATGAAGCGCGTTTTTGCAGCCCTGGCCCTGTCGTTGGGCAGCATCCTGCCGGGGGCCGCGTTCGGGCAGGAAGCGGCCCCGCCCGCGACGGAGGGAACCGCGGACGCTGACCCCGCGCGTCTGGCGGCGGCGCAGCGCGTGATCGACCTGGCCTTTCCGCCGGCGGAGGCGCGCGAGATGATCACGTCCCTGGTCGGCACCGCGTTCGACCAGCAGCTGGCGGCGATGGACGACGACCCGGCGCTCAAGCAGACGCTGCGCGAAATCCCGGCGATGCGACGGCCATATGAGACGCTGATGGCGGATATGCGGAGCATGGCCGAGGAGATCATGGGCGACGCGACGCCATCGCTGCTTGCCGCCGTCGCCGAAATCTATGCCGCGCGCTATTCGGTGGCCGAGCTTGGCGAGGTCGAGGCGTTCCTCAGCACGCCCACGGGTCGCCGCTATGCGCGCGATGCGTTCGAGATGATGGGCGACGAGCGGCTGGCGGCGTGGCAGAGCGATGTCGCCGCCCGGATGGAGGCGCGCACCAGGCCGATCCTGGACCGGTTCATGGCGGAGTCGGTGCGCCTGGCCACGAAAGCGGGTTCATGAGCGAGGCGATCCTGCCGACCGCCGAGCATGCCCGGATGGCAGCCGACGGCATGTACCGTCCGGATTACGAGGGCGATGCGTGCGGTGTCGGCCTCGTCGCGGCGAGCGACGGCAAGCCGCAGCGGCGGG
>CBDUBN010000138.1:0-4356 GCA_965365395.1 uncultured Sphingomonas sp. | reverse complement strand
CCGCAAAGGGGTAGAGCGTCGCGACAAGGAGGAAGAAGGCGACCGGCAGCCACCAGGCGCCGCTCCGCCATTCACGCGCCAGATCGCGCCGGACGAGGGCAGCCAGCGCTTTCACAGCGCGTATTGCGCGAAGTCGAGCGTCGCCGCCGCGGGAAGGGCGAGCGGCTGATGCGACGCCGCGACCACCAGCCCGCCGCCCGCGCGATGCTCCGCGACCAGCGTCTCGAGCAGGGCCACGCCTGCGCGGTCGAGGCCATTGGCCGGCTCGTCCAGCAGCCACAGCCGCGCCCCGCCCGCCAGCAGCCGCGCCAGCGCCGCGCGCTTGCGCTGCCCGGTGGACAGGATGCGCACCGGCACGGGCGCCAGCGCAGCCATCTCCATCCGATCGAGCGCCGCGTGCACGGCCCCCGCGTCGCCGCCGTCGATCCGCGCCCAGAATGCCAGCGCGTCGCGCAGCGGCAGGGTGGGTTCCAGCGCATGCGCCTCGTCCACCAGCCCCCGCCGCACCGCGCACCGCACACTGCCCGACGCCGCCGGCAGCAGCCCGGCGAGGATGCGCAGCAGGCTCGACTTGCCGACCCCGTTGGCGCCGACGACGTGCAGCGCCCCGCCCGCCTCCACCTCCACGCTCAGCCCGCGCCACAGCAGGCGGTCTCCGCGGCGGCAGGCGAGCGCGGCGATGGCCAGCGCCGGCTCGCTCAAGCGCCATCCTCGATGGCGTGCATGTCCGCGTCGGACAGGCCGAAATGATGGCCGACCTCGTGGATCAGCACATGCCGCACCAGATGCGCGAGATCCTCGCCGCTCTCCACCCATTCCAGCAGGATCGGCACGCGGTAGAGGCGGATCATGTCGGGGAGATCGCCGCTCATGGCGCTCTCCTTCTCGCCCAGCGGCCGCCCGCTGTAGAGGCCGGTCAGCGCATAGGGGCTGTCGATGCCGAGCTCGTCGAGGACGTCTTCCTCGGCATAGTCCTCGACCCGCAGCACAACATCGCCCAGCGGCGCGCGGAATTCGGGCGGCAGCGCCGCCCACGCCGCGCGCGCGATGCCCTCGATGTCGGCGGCGGTCGGAGCGAGCGTCATTGTGCCCCCTTATGCTTTACCCGCCGTCATTGCGAGCGTAGCATCGCCCGATGATCGCCAAGCTCAGTGAGGCCGCCCGCGACCAGCTGCTCGCCGACCATCCCGACTGGGCGCTCGATCCCGCGCGCGATGCGATCGTGCGCACATTCCGCTTCGCCGATTTCAGCGCGGCCTTCGCCTTCATGACCCGCGTCGCCATGCTGGCGGAGGTGCAGGACCATCATCCCGAATGGTCGAACGTCTACAATCGCGTCACCATTGCACTGACGACGCACGACGCCGAAGGGCTGTCGGCGCGCGACGTGGCGATGGCGGGGGCGATAGACGCGTTATTGGCTGCCTAGCAGCCCGCGCTCGCCAGTGGCCGCGCGCAGCCGCTTGCGCAGGCGGCCGGGCATCCAGCGCATGGCGAAGGCCAGCTGGCGCGCGGTCTTGCCGACGGGGATATGTACCCGCTTTCCGTGGATCGCGTCCCACACCGCCTCTGCCACCTGTTCGACCGGCGTGAACTCCAGGCCGGATGCGATCACCCGGTCGCGGCTGGTCTCGTTGCTGCCCGGCACCGCGCGGTTGAGCAGCGGCGTATCGATGAAACCCGGCATGATCGAGCGCACGGTGATGCCCTCGCTCGCCAGTTCGATGTCCAGCGCCTCGGTGAGCGCGCGCACCGCGAACTTGGTCGCCGAATAGACCGCGAGTCCCGCCGACCCGTAGAAGCCGGAGGCTGACCCGGTGTTGACGATGGCGCTGCCCGGCGTCGCGCGCAGGTGGGGCAATGCGGCGTAGATGCCGTTGACGACGCCGCGGAAATTGATGTCGATCACCCGGTCCGCCTCGTCGGGATCGAGCGTGTCCCAGCGTCCGCCCGAACCGATGCCGGCATTGTTGAACAGGCAGTCGAGCCGCCCGCCGCTGACCCCTGCGAACGCGTCCAGTGCCGCCGCCCACTGATCGCGGTCGCGCACGTCGAGCCGGTGGATGGAGGACAGGCCGGCAGGCAGCATGCCCGCGGTCACGCGCATCCCCGCCTCGTCCACATCGGCGAGCCCGACCAGCCAGCCGCGCCCGGCGAACAGTTGCGCCGTCGCCCGGCCGATGCCCGAGGCTCCACCGGTGATGAAAATCGCTCTGCGCCCGTCGGTCATTTGCCTCGTCTCCCCCGGCCACTGTCGCGGCAGGGGTGCGTAAACTCAAGCCCTTGTGGCGTGATGGCAGATCAGCGTGGCTGGCAGGGTCGCCACGCTCTATGCTGCGGCGATGACCCGCCTCCTCGCTCTTCTGTCGCTGCTCCTTCTCGCTGTGTCCGCGCCCGCGCGCGCGGAAGTGACCGTCACCTTCTGGAGCCACGATCGCGACCGCAACTACGAACATGCCTTCATCGTCATGCGCGGGTCCATCGACGCGACCGGGGAGCGGGTGGATACCAGCGTCGGCTTCACGGCGCGGCGCATCACGCCCGGCATCCTCCTGGGCTCGGTGCAGGGGATGATGGAGGCGGTGACGCCCGAATATATGGCCCGTCCCACCTCGCGCCCGCATTTCGCGGTGCGCCTCGACGATGCAGGCTACGCGCGGCTGCAGCAGCGCATCGCCGCCTGGGCGGCCCATCGCCAGCCAAGCTACCATTTGAACCGCCGCAACTGCGTGCATTTCATTATGGACATGGCCGCGGGCCTCGGGCTCGCGGTCAATCGCCGCAGCGCGCATTTCCGGGAGCCCCGCGCCTTCCTGGGCGAGGTAATGCGCCTCAACCCCGCGCTCGCGGCGGTGGCGCGCTAGCTACAGCGCCGGATTGTCGTAGGCATGCCAGGCGAAGATCGCCGCCGCCCCGCGATGCGGCCGCCACGCCTCGCCCAATGCCCGGGTCGCCTTCTCGTCGGGCCGCGCGTCCAGCCGTTTCAGCCGCCCCACCGCCTCCTGCACGGCGAGGTCCCCCGCCGGCCAGATGTCGGGCCGCCCTTCCGCGAACAGCAGATAGATCTCGGCCGACCAGCGCCCGATCCCCTTGATGCGCGTTAGCGCCTGGATGGCTTCCTCGTCATCGGCGGGCAGCGCGTCGAGCGTGACCTCGCCCGATTGCACCAGCGTGGCCAGGCTGCGCGCATAGCCCTGTTTCTGCCGCGACAGGCCACAGGCGCGCAACGCCTCCTCGCTCGCGCGGGTCAGCGCATCGGGCGCGCAGCCTTCGCCCAGTTCCGCCTCCAGCTTGCGCCACACCGACGCGGCGGAGGCGACGCTCACCTGCTGCCCGACGATGGTGCGCAGCATGGTCGCATAGCCGCGCTCGCGGATGCGGGGCTCGGGGTAGCCGACCGCGGCCAGGCTGCGCGCGATATCCGCGTCCGTGCGTGCCAGCGCGTCCAGCGCCTGGTGCAGCCTCTGCGCGCTCAGTCCCATCACGCTCCCCCTATGCCCGCTTGATTCGGCCGCGCGGCCCTCGCATAGGCAGCGCGCAACGGGCGGTCGTCCCGTCTATTGCGGTCAATCGGAAGCTAAGGGAAGCGGCATGGCGAATCTGACGGTGGTGACGCGCGACGGCACCGAACATGTGGTTCCCGGCGATCCCAAGCTGACGGTGATGGAGATCATCCGCGACGCGGGCTTCGACGAGCTGCTGGCGCTGTGCGGCGGCTGCTGTTCCTGCGCCACCTGCCACGTCCATGTTGATCCGGCCTTCGCCGCCGCGGTCGGCCCTATGGGCGAGGACGAGAACGACCTCCTCGATTCCAGCGCGCACCGCGACGCGACCTCGCGCCTGTCCTGCCAGCTGCAGTTCAGCGACAGCCTCGACGGCCTGCGCGTCACCATCGCGCAGGAAGATTAGGCCACGTTCCTCGCCTCCGCTGCCGCATAGAGCGCGATCGCGGCGGCGTTCGACACGTTCAGGCTCTCCATCCGCGCCGCGATCGGCAGGCGGGCGAGCTGGTCGCAATGGTCGGCGGTATTGGGCCGCATTCCGGGCCCCTCCGCGCCCAGCACCAGGGCGGGGCGCACCCCGCCTAGGCTGGACGCCAGCGTCTCACTGGCGTCGCCCGACAGGCCGATGCGCCAGAAACCCGACTCGGCGAGCTCGTCGAGCGCGCGGGCGAGGTTGACCACCCGCACCCACGGCACCGTCTCCAGCGCGCCCGACGCGGCCTTGGCGATGGTGCCGCTTTCGGGCGGGCTGTGCCGGTCCTGCGTCACGATCGCCACCGCGTCGAACGCCGCGGCGCTGCGCAGGATCGCGCCGACATTGTGCGGATCGGTCACCTGGTCGAGCAGCAGGATC
>CBDUBN010000137.1:0-4422 GCA_965365395.1 uncultured Sphingomonas sp. | reverse complement strand
GATCGCGGCGCCCAGCGTCCACGGGCGCAGGCGGCTGGAAACGGAGAACACCGCGGGTGTCGATGCTGCCACCGTCCCCGGCCTGCCGGTCCTGGTCGGCACCGATCCGCGCGCGCAGATGCCGGCATTCCTGGCGCTGATCGAGGCTGCGCCCGCGCTCCGTCCGCAGATCGTGGGCGGAAGCTGGGTCGGCAGCCGGCGCTGGAACCTGAGCTTCAAGTCGGGAGAGCAATTGCTGCTGCCCGAGGAGGATGCCCGCGCGCGCGACGCGCTGGCCGAATTCGCGCGCATGGACGGGGTCAACCGCCTGCTCGGGCGCGGTGTCACCCGCTTCGACATGCGCTTCGACGGACGGCTCGTGTTCCGCCCCGGTCGGGACGGCGACCTGGGCGACCTGGGCCTGATCTCGGGCAGCGACCGCGCGATCGAGCCCGCGCAGCGCGCGTCCGCCCCGCCGCCCGCCGGATGAGCGCTGCGCCGCCCCGCGTCGAACGGTTGCTGACCGCGATCGACGTCGGCTCGTCCAAGATCGCCGTGCTGATCGCGGGACAGACAGGCGACGGCAGCCTGCACGCGCTGGGCACCGGCGTGCGCGAGAGCCTGGGGGTGAAGCGCGGCTATGTCACCGACGTCGCCGCGGTCGACCGGTCGGTGCGCGAGGCGCTGGAGATGGCCGAACGCATGGCGGGGATCGAGGTGAGCCAGGCCTGGGTAGGCTTCGGCGGCGGTTCGCTGACCAGCCGCATAGCGACGCATGCCGACCCGTTCACGCGCGGCCAGATCGAGGACGGCGACGTCGACGAGCTGCACGAACGCGCGCGCCAGCACCTGTTGCGCGACGACCGTGCGGTGCTGCATGCCAAGCTCAGCCACTATATCCTCGATCGCAATCACTGGATCCGCAATCCCGTAGGGCTTTACGCCGATCACCTCGGCGTCGCGGTGCAGCTGGTCGAGGCGGACCGCGGCCCGGTGAGCAATCTCGTTACCGCCGTCAGCGCGGCGCACGTCGATATCAAGGAGGTGGTGGCGACGATCATGGCGGCGGGGCTCGCCAGCCTGAGCGAGGAGCAGCGCGACATCGGCACCGCGCTGGTCGATGTCGGTGCCGCGCTGACCAACGTCGGGCTGTTCGTGGGCGGCGCATTGATCGGCGTCGCGACGCTGAGTGCGGGCGGGGGCGACATCACCGACGATATAGCATCGGAATTCGGCATCCGGCGCAGCGAGGCGGAAAAGCTGAAATGCCGCTACGGCTCGGCCATATCCAGCCCGCGCGACCACCAGGACCAGATCGACGTCGGCCAGGGCGAGGACGGCGGGGAACGGCCCAAGCGCACGCGCGCGCAGCTCAACGCCGTCATCCGCGCGCGGCTCGACCATTTCGTGCCGCAGATCGGCGTCGCGCTCAAGGAGATGGGCGACGGCGGGCCGGGCGCGCGCCAGGTGGTGCTGACCGGCGGCGGCGCGGAGTTGAAAGGCATGGCCGACTATGTCCAGGGCGTGCTGGGCGGTACCGCGCGCACGGCGAAGCTCAGCGGGATCGCCGGCCTGCCGTCCGCGCACAACAGTCCGGCTTTCTCCACCGCCGTCGGCCTGGTGCTGCACGCCGCCAACCCGCCCGACGACCTGCGGCCGATGGGGCGCGCACAGGGACGGATCGACCCGTCCGCGCCATGGTGGCGGCGGCTGGCCGCGATGTTCGGACGGCCGAAATGACAAAAATGGTCACGATGGTTAATATTGGGATTCAATCGGCTGTGGAAATGTGCAAGGCTGACGCCATCGGCGGCGCAATGCGCGTTCCGACGGCACAACGGGGGCACCGGCAATCGTCGGTTCGGGGAGTGAAGATATGAGCATCAACATCGGACTGCCGCAGCTCGATGGCCTGAAACCCAAGATCGCCGTCATCGGCGTCGGCGGGGCGGGCGGCAATGCGATCGCCAACATGATCGCCGCCGATGTGCAGGGCGTGGAATTCCTGGTCGCGAACACCGACGCGCAGGCGCTGAACGCCAGCCGCGCCGAGAACCGCATCCAGCTGGGCACGCAGATCACGCAGGGGCTCGGCGCGGGCTCGCGGCCCGAGGTCGGCCGCGCCGCCGCCGAGGAATCGATTGTCGATCTCGAAGCCGCGCTCGAGGGCATGCACATGGTCTTCCTCGCCGCCGGCATGGGCGGCGGCACCGGTACCGGCGCGGCGCCCGTGATCGCCAAGGCGGCGCGCGAGAAGGGGATCCTCACGGTCGGCGTCGTGACCAAGCCGTTCAGCTTCGAAGGGTCGCGCCGCATGCGCGCCGCCGACGCGGGGATCGAGGAGCTGGAGAACCACGTCGATACGCTGATCGTCATCCCCAACCAGAATCTGTTCATGATCGCGGAGGCCAAGACCACCTTCATCGAGGCGTTCCGCATGGCCGACGAGGTGCTGCAGCAGGGCGTGCGCGGCATCACCGACCTCATGGTGATGCCCGGCCTCGTCAACCTCGACTTCGCCGACGTGAAATCGGTGATGCGCGATGCGGGCAAGGCGATGATGGGCACCGGCGAGGCCGAGGGTGAGGGCCGCGCACTGCTGGCGGCGCAGATGGCGATCGCCAACCCGCTGCTCGACGGCGTCAGCATGGCGGGCGCCAAGGGCGTGATCGTCTCGATCTCGGGCGGCGAGGACCTGGGGCTGTTCGAGCTGCAGGAGGCCGGCGACCATATCCGCGATCTCGTCGATCCCGACGCCAACATCATCTGGGGTTCGGCGTTCAATCCGCAGCTCAACGGCAAGATCCGCGTCTCGGTCGTCGCCACCGGTCTCGACATGGGTTCGCAAAGCGCGGTGCCGGTGCAGCGGCCGAACCTGTTCCAGGGGCGTTCGGGTCAGCCCTCTCTGGCACCCTCGCTCGCGCCGTCGCTCGGCGTATCGCTCGGCGGCGCGGGTTTCGGCGCCGCGCCGGCGATGGGCGCATCGCCGCTGCCGCCGATGGCCGCGCCCGAGCCCATCGCGGAGCCCGCGGTCCCGGCGCCCGGTTTCTCGACACCTATCGAAGCCGGCGGCGGCGCGGACGAGGACGAGCCGCTCGACCTCGGCACCGAGCAGATCGCGGACGCACAGGACGGCGAGGAAGAGCTGGTGCTCGAAGCGCCCGCGGAGCCGCAGGCGGCACCCCAGGAGCCGAGTGCTCCGGCCGCGCGCTACGACGACCTTGCGCCACCCGCGCCGTCGGCGTCCATGTCGCCGGCGGTCGCCGCGCCGGATGTCGAGGAGCCGACCCGTCCGCCTGCCGGCGCGACGCTGTTCGAGCGGATGAAGCACCTGTCGCGCATGGAGGCGCGTTCGGAAGAGGCGGCGGAGGAGGATGGCGACGACAGCGCTTTTCCCTCGATCCCGCGTTTCCTGGGTCGCCAGACCAACCAATAGGCCGGTGGCGGACGCCGCACGCGACCATCCGGCGCAGCGCAGCGCCGGATGGTGCTGACCGCGCGCTGACGTCATGCTAGGCTAGCACCATGCTGCTTCCCGTCCGCCGCCTCGCATGGCTCGCCGTTCCCGCGCTGCTCCCCGTCACCAGCCCGCTCCCTGCGCAGACGATGGTGTCGCAGCCCGTCGTGCAACCGGGCGTCGGGTCCGCCGACCCCGAAGCGCTGGCGCGCGCCGAATTGCAGCGGCAGCTGACCGAGGCGCTCGGCAACATCGCCGCCGATGGCACCAACTGGTTCGCGTTGAGCCAGGCCGGCCGTGCGGCGCTCGGCCTCGGGGACGCGCGCGCCGCCCTGGGCTTCCTCAGCCGCGCCGAAGCGCTGGCGCCGCGCGATGCGACGATCAAGGCGGCGCTGGGCGCGACGATGGTCCAGCTGGAGGATCCGGGGGCCGCGATGCGCTATTTCGACGCCGCGGTCGCGGCTGGCGGGATCGAGCGGGCCTATCTCGGCGACCGTGGCCTCGCTTTCGACCTGCTCGGCGACCAGCGGCGCGCGCAGGCGGACTATGCGGTCGCGATGCGCGACGCGCCGTCGGCCGAACTTACCCGTCGCTATGCGATATCCCTTGGTATCTCGGGTCAACCCGATCAGGCCGTGCAGCTGCTGGCGCCGCTGCTGCGCAACCAGGATCGCGCCGCCTGGCGCAGCCGCGCGATGATCGTCGCGATGAACGGCCGCGCGGACGAGGCACGGCAGATCGCGCGCACCACCATGCCGGGCGAGCTGGCCACCGCGCTCGACCCCTATTTCGCCCTCATGGACCGGCTGACCCCCGATCAGCTCGCTGCCGCATCGCATTTCGGTCGCTTCCCCACCTATGACGCGCTGCGCAGCCAGCCTTCGCGCGCCGCCGCCACGCGCATCGCCGCCGCAGCGCCTGCGCGCGCCGAGACGCCGGCCCCGCGCGGCCGACGCGAGCGTGGCAACCGCCGGGCCGACCGGTCG
>CBDUBN010000136.1:0-4507 GCA_965365395.1 uncultured Sphingomonas sp. | reverse complement strand
AGCTCTTGATGCTGCCCGCCGACCTGCTCGTCTGTCCAGCGCATGGCGAGCCGTTCCGCGGGCTGCACGAACGGCTGATCGCGCTCCGCGACGAGCATCAAGGTCGGCTCGATGCGTTGGAAGCGGCGATTGCCGAACCGAAACGCGCCGTGGATTGTTTTTCGCTGCTGTTCCGCCGACCGATCGGGCCGAAGCAACTCGGCATGGCGACCGGCGAGGCGCTGGCGCATTTGCGCCATCTGGAGGTGACGGGCCGGGTGCGGCGCGAGACCGTGGACGGCGTGTGGTGGTGGCGGAGCCAAACCCGTCCTGCCTGACAAAGCCGCGTTAACGTCTTTCCTCTAGCGTAGCGGCGAACATCGATCGTTCGACCAGCCTATGAAGGACCGGCAGCATGACCCCTCTATCGATCCTGCTGTTCAGCCGTCTGTATCTCGCCGGCCTGGCGATTGGCTTGCTGGACCTTGCGTTCAACTGGAACGAACTGATGGGTGAGCCCGTGGCGGGCGACCCGCTGTCCGGCACCGCATTCCTCGGCGGGGTAATGGGCATCGTGACCGCGGCTTCGTTCGCCCTGTCGCTGCTCCTGTGGCATCTGATCGTCAACCGTGCCAGCCGCGCAGCCAAATGGATTCTCGTCGTATTCGCCGTCGTCGGTGCGCTCTCCATGGCGTTGGTCGCTATGGTACCGGACCCGGCATCGGGCAGCCTCGCGTTTCCGATCATCGCGACGCTTCTCAATCTGGCGGCTGTCGCGATGCTGTTCCGTCGGGATGCCGTCGGCTGGTTCCGAGGCGACCAGATCGACCCCGAGACCTTCGCCTAGCCCTCCGGCACCAGTTCCATCACGTCGACGATGCTCTCGAACGCGGGGCGAGGGAAGACGATGCGCCAGCGGTTGTCGCCGATGCGTTCGACCACGCCGGCGACATCGCGGCTGGGAT
Source organism: uncultured Sphingomonas sp. (assembly GCA_965365395.1). Taxonomy (GTDB): domain Bacteria; phylum Pseudomonadota; class Alphaproteobacteria; order Sphingomonadales; family Sphingomonadaceae; genus Sphingopyxis. The sequence continues at coordinate 3,563 of CBDUBN010000136.1, read as the reverse complement.
CGGTGCCATAGTCCATCGCGCGGGTTTCGTCGCCCAGGCTGAGCGTGCCAAGGAAGATGGCCCGGTTGCCGCTGTCGGGAAAGATCAGCCCGACCTGGCGCTGCGATCCGGTGAGTTTCGTGAAGCTCGCCACCGCCCCCGACCCGTCCACGCGGCAACGGAAGAAGGGATAGTCGACGAAGCCGAGCGTGCCGCCGCCCGGCGTTCCCACCTTGAGGATACGGCAGCGGTAGTCGCCCGGCGGCAGCGTCGGACCGGGCAGCGCCGCCATCGGCTGGAGCAGGGCGCCGGCCGCCGCGACCTCGGCGCCGTGGCCGGTTTCGCGCGCGCTGCGCAGGCCGTCCTGCCACGCCCCCCACCAGTCGCGCAGGCGCGCGCGGTCGGCGGGGGTGGCGACGCTGCGCCAACTGCCGCCGGCAATCGCGGCCTCGCGGCTGACGCTGCCGGTCGGCGCGTCCATCATCGCGCAGCCGGGGAGGAGGAGGGCGGCGGGGAGGGCAAGGAAAGCGTTTCGGATCATGACGGCATTCTAATCCGTAGCCCTGAGCTTGTCGAAGGGCGTCTCGCAGAATCGATAAAGGCCTTTGTCCTCCGGGCACTGCGTTCCGACAGGTTCGAGGCTGCGGGCCTCACTCCTCGCCCCATCCCATCACTGCGCGGTCCAGCCGCCGTCCATGCTGAGGTTGGCGCCCGTGATCTGCGCGGCGCCGTCCGAGCAGAGGTAGAGCGCGAGGCTGGCGACCTGGTCGGGCATGACGAACTGCTTGCCGGGGAGCGCGGCGAGGAGGACGTCGTCGATCACCTGCTGGCGGGTGAGGCCGCGCGTCCGCATCGTGTCGGGAATCTGATTCTCGACCAGCGGGGTCCAGACATAGCCCGGGCTGATCGCGTTTACGGTGATGCCGTGCGTCGCGACCTCGAGCGCGACCGTCTTGGTCAGGCCGGCGATCCCGTGCTTGGCGGCGACATAGGCGCTTTTGTTGGGGCTGGCGACCAGGCTGTGCGCCGATGCGGTGCTGATGATACGGCCCCAGCGGCGCGCCTTCATCCCCGGCAGAGCCAGGCGGATGGTGTGGAAGGCCGCGGTCAGGTTCAGGGCGATGATACGGTCCCATTGCCCGGGCGGGAAGGCATCGACGGGGGCGACATGCTGCATTCCGGCGTTGTTGACGAGGATGTCGATGCCGCCGGTGCGCGCCTCTGCCTCGGCCATCATCGCCTCGATCGCATCGGCGCGGGTGAGGTCGGCATCAAGATAATGGGCGTCCGCGCCGCTGGCCGAAGCGAGGCCGGCGCGCATCGTCTCGATCTCGCTCGGATCGCCGAAGCCGTTGAGCACGACCTGCGCGCCCGCGCCCGCCAACGCCCGCGCGATGGCGAGGCCGATGCCGCTGGTCGACCCCGTTATCAGCGCGGCTTTACCGGCCAGACCGTCGCTCATTCCGCTGTCCTTTCCGTTCGCTGCATGCGCATCGCGCGCCGGGGCGGGCGGCGTCAATGGCGCAGATGCGCGAGCGGGCGCAAAAAAGGCTGGCGTGCGGGTCGTTTCGCTTGAATGATGCGTTGTGCCGGCAGTCGGGCCCCGGGCCCCCAGGTTGCGCGAAGGAACAGCAGGCGATGCGGCTCGACGATTATGATCCATCCGACAACATCCGCGATCTTGGTCGCGGCGGCGGCGGGTTCGGCTTCGGCGGCGGCGGCGGTGGCGGCATGGGCGGTCTGCTGATCGGCCTGCTGCCCATGCTGCTGGGGCGCAAGCTGGGTTGCGGCACCCTTCTGATCATCGCGGTCGCGGGCTTCTTCCTGATGAATTCGGGCATGTTCACCGCGAGCAACGTCGGGGGCAGCCTGCCCGGACAGGGCGCGGGCCAGAGCGCCGGCCGGAATGTCGCGTGCGACACGCAGGAGGAACGCTTCGCCTGCGCCGTGTTCAGCGACACCAATCGCGTGTGGGGCCGGCTGTTCCAGGCGCGGGGGCAGACCTATCAGGAACCGTCGCTGAACTTCTTCGACCAGCAGAACCAGTCGGGCTGCGGCGCGGCGCAATCGGCGATGGGGCCGTTCTACTGCCCGGCCGACAACGGCATCTACCTCGACACGACCTTCTTCCGCGAGATGGAAAGCCAGCTCGGCGCGGGCGGGGACGCGGCGCAGGCCTATGTCATCGCGCACGAGGCGGGGCACCATATCCAGACCGTGACGGGCGTGTCGAACCAGGTCCGGCAGGCGCAGGCGCGCGCGAGCGAGGCCGAGGGGAACGCGCTGCAGGTGCGCATGGAACTGCAGGCGGACTGCTACGCCGGGGTGTGGGCCGCCAACGCGCGCACCAGCGACGGCGGCCGCGCGATCGAACCGGGCGATTTCGAGGAAGCGATGCGCGCGGCGCAGGCGATCGGCGACGACACGCTGATGCGCAACGCCGGCCAGCGGCCCGTGCCCGAAAGCTTCACCCACGGCACCAGCGCGCAGCGGCAGGCCTGGCTGCGCCGCGGTCTGGAAAGCGGCGACCCCGCGCAGTGCGACACGTTCAGCGGCAATATCTAGGAGGGAGAACGACGATGAGCGACGACAAGATGGCACAGAATGCCGGCAAGAGCTTCACCGACACGCCCGGCGTGGCCGGCAAGGACGGTGGCAAGGGAGGCGCGGGAATGGCCGATGGCGGCAAGACCCCATCGGCCGAACTCAGCGACGAGGAACGCGCGGCAATGAAGCGCAAGGCCATGGAAGCGGGCGACAGCAAGGGCTGAAGTCCGGTTCGGCGGGGCGAGGCGGACGCAGCCCGCCCCCCTTGCCGGCAGAACGAGCCGGCAAATGGGGCTCGGCTTCGCGCTTGCGCTGACGGGTGCGATTCCCTACATGCCTAACCGTCCGTCCCGCCCGGGACCGGGGTGCTTTCGCGCGGCATCCTCTCGCATTGGGCAGGAATCAGCGGATTTCAGCGGCTCTCGAATGTTCGACGACCGGCCATGGGGCGGGGTTGCCGGGTGATTCGCGTGCTGCTTTTCGTGCGTCTGGCGATCCCGATGACCGCGCGCTTCATCCGCGCGGGCGATGATGAAGGCGAAACACCGATATGGCGACCAAGGTTCCCGAGGCCGAGACGGCCATCCCCGTGGCGACTGCGACCGGGGCGGCTTCGCGGCGCATCCGCAAGCTGTTCGGCAACATTCACGAAGCCATCCACATGCCCAACCTCATCGAGGTGCAGCGCGAGAGCTATGAGCAGTTCCTGCGCTCGGACGCGTCGACGGGCTATGTCTCCGGCCTGGAGAAGACGCTGCGCAGCGTCTTTCCGATCCGCGATTTCGCCGGCACCGCCGAACTCGATATCGAGAAGGTGGACGGCTACGTCCTCGAGGACCCCAAGTTCGACATCGAGGAGTGCCGCCAGCGCGGGATCACCTATGCCGCGCCGATGAAGGTGACGCTGACGCTCGCCACCTGGGAGGTCGACAGCGAGACCGAGACCCGCAGCCTGATCGATATCAAGGCGCAGGAAGTGTACATGGGCGACATGCCGCTCATGACCGAGAACGGCACCTTCGTCATCAACGGCACCG
>CBDUBN010000135.1:0-4729 GCA_965365395.1 uncultured Sphingomonas sp. | reverse complement strand
CGTCGATTGGTCGGGACGACAGGATTCGAACCTGCGACCCCCACACCCCCAGTGTGATGCGCTACCAGGCTGCGCTACGTCCCGACCGAGTGCGCGCCCCTATAGGGCGGACGGGCGGGATGCAAGCGTGGTGGCGACGGGCGGCGTCGCGTCAGGCTGGTCCGAACCGGATCGCCGGCGCGATATGGTGCGCGCCGTCCGCCTCGACCCACAGCGCCCGTTCGCGCACGTGCGGCGAATGCAGCGCCTCGCGGAAATCGAGCACCGGCGCGAACGCCACGTTGCGGCCGGCGAACCATTCGACCCATTCGTCGCGGCCGCGCGTCGCGAACGTTTCGCGCAGGAACGCGATCAACGGTGCCTGGCCGTCGCCCGCTCCCATGCTCGCCAAGGGCAGCAGATCGGGCCGACCCAGCGCCTCCAGCAGCGTCCGCGCGAACGCCGCCTCGCGTCCGCCCAGCACGATGTGCCGGCCGTCGCGGCAGGCATAGACCTGGTAGAAGGCGGCGCCGCCGAGGCTGCGCTGCTCCGCCGACCGCGGCGCCGGCCCGCCGGCGATAGCACTGCCCGCGGTGTGCGTGCACCATGGCAGCAGCGCGTCGAACATCGCGATGTCGATATAATCGCCCTCGCCGGTGCGCGCCCGCGCCAGCAGCGCCATCAGCACCGCCGACAGCGCGGTCAGCCCGGCGGCCATGTCCGATGCGGCGACCCCGGGCACCACGGGCATGCCATCCGCGCCGTCGTTGACCGAAAGGAATCCCGACAGTGCCTGCACGACGAGGTCGTGCGCCGGATGATCCGCCATCGCGCCCCCCTGCCCGAACGCGGAGATCGAGCAGTAGATGATGGCAGGATTGATCGCGCGCGCAGCTGCATAATCGAACCCCAGCCGCGCCATCGCGCCGGGGCGGAATCCTTCTACGAATACGTCCGCGTCGCGCAGGAGGCCGGTCAGCCGGGCCTTTCCCGCCGCGCTTTTCAGGTCGATCGCCTCGCAGCGCTTGCCCCGGTTCAGCCCGCGAAACCAGGTGCTCGATCCAGCCTCGAACGGCCCCTGCTCGCGCGCGGGATCGCCGCCGGGCGGTTCGATCTTGATCACCTCGGCGCCCTGATCGGCCATCATCTGGGTCATCATCGGCCCGGGCAGGAACAGCGTGCAATCGATCACCCGGATGCCGCTCAGCTTGCCGTTCATCACGCGTCCCCGCAAGCAATCGAACCAATCATGAATTTACCTCTGTCCTACACCGAACCGAAAAGGTTATATCCGAGTCGTCAGGGCGGTTGTCGACCTCGGTCGTCTCCCCCCCTCGTACGGCCGTCGCCCCGCCCTGGCACCCATCCGCGCACCGCAAGGGAAAATCCATGTCGATCATCGAAGGCATCATCGGTCCCGTCGCAAAACTGATCGACAAGATCATCCCCGATCCTGAAGCGCGCGACCGCGCCAAGCTCGAGCTGCTGCGTCTGGAGGGCAGCCAGGAGATGGAAACGCTGCGCACGCAGCTGTCGGCCATCGTCGCCGAAGCGCAATCGAGCGATCCCTGGACCAGCCGCGCGCGGCCGAGCTTCCTCTACGTGATGTACGCGCTGCTGCTGTGGGCCATACCCATGGGACTGATCGCCGCGGCGCGGCCGGATATGGCCGCCGGCATCGCCACCGGCATGAACGCCTATCTCGCCGGCATCCCCGAACCGCTCTACGCGCTCTTCGGCACCGGCTACCTCGGCTACACCGCCGCGCGCACCTGGGGAAAGATCAGGGGGGTGGAGGGGTGACCGCCCTTAAACCCGGCCATATCATCTTGGTCAGCCGGTGAAAGGTCCGCCATCGCGCAACGGCGCATCCAGAAACGCGCCGGACCTGACGTAGGACAGACGCAAACCCTGAGGGGTAACGCTGATCGCCAGATCCACGGGCGCGTTCTGCTCGGATCCCGGAACGGTGATAGCGAGCCCGTTCAGCGCGCGCCGGACGGGCACCTCATAGGGAACGCAGACCGTCGTACACCTGCGTACCAGTGCAACCCGGCTTTCCCCGCCCTTCGCGAGGTCCATCACCCAGGAGACGCCCGGATCCCCGCTCGGATTGGCTACATAGGTCCCAGGCGCGATTGTCGGTGGCGGGGGAGGCTCCGCACGGCGACCCGTGACATCTCCGCACCCGGCCAGCATCAGGGCCAACCCCCCGGCCACCGTCCACCTTGTAAACTTCCGTCTCATCGCCCGGCCGTGACCACCACGCGACCGTTCACGCGGGAACCCCGGCCAGTGCCGCCTTCACCGCCGCAATCGCCTCCGCGGCCTTCGCGCCGTCCGGCCCGCCGCCCTGCGCCATGTCGCGCCGGCCGCCGCCGCCCTGCCCGCCGAGCGCGGCGACCCCGGCGCGCAGCAGCGCAACCGCATCGGCCTTGTCCGCCGCATCGGCCGTGACGCCGACTGCGATCGACGCGCGGCCGTCGTTGACCGCGACCAGCACCGCGACGCCGCTCCCCACCCTCGTCTTCAACTCGTCCACGGTCGAGCGCAGCGTCTTGGGGTCGAGCCCCTCGACCACCTGTGCCAGAAAACCCGTCCCGCCGACCTGCTCGACTTCGGCCGCCCCGGCACCACCCCCACCGCCCATGGCCAGCGCCCGCTTCGCCTCCGCGAGCTCGCGCTCCGCCTTGCGCAGCGCATCGCTCAGCGCCGCGACCCGCGCCGGCACCTCGTCGGGCGTCGCGCGCAACGTTGCCGCCGTTGCCTTCAGCGCCTCGTCGCGCTGCCTCAGATACAGCCGCGCCGCCTCGCCTGTCAGCGCCTCGATCCGCCGCACGCCGCTCGATACCGCGCTCTCCGCGGTCACCACGAACAGCGCGATGTCGCCCAGCGCCGCGACATGCGTGCCGCCACACAGCTCGGTCGAATAATGCGCATCCTCGCGCGCGCCCATGCTCAGCACGCGCACCTCCTCGCCATATTTTTCGCCGAACAGTGCCAGCGCCCCGGCCGCGATGGCATCGTCGGGCGTCATCAGCCGCGTTGTCACCTCGGCGTTGCCGCGGATCTGCGCGTTCACCTCGGCCTCCACCGCGGCGATATCCGCGGCGCTCAGCGGTACGGGCTGCGAAAAGTCGAAGCGCAACCGATCCTCGGCGACCAGGCTGCCCTTCTGCGTCACATGCCCGCCAAGTCGGTGGCGCAGCGCGGCGTGCAGCAGGTGCGTCGCCGAATGATTGGCGCGCAGCCGTCCGCGCCGCTCGGCATCGACCTGCAGCCTGACCGCATCGCCGACCTTGACGCTCCCCGCTTCGATCACGGTCACATGCGCATGCAGCTTGCCCAGCGGTTTGGCGGTGTCGTCCACCCGGCCCGCGAAACCGCCTGCGCCGACCATCGTGCCGGAATCGCCCATCTGTCCGCCGCTCTCGCCGTAGAATGGCGTCTGGTTGGTGACGATGGTCACCGTTTCGCCCGCCCGTGCTTCGCCGACCTCCACGCCATCGCGCACGATGGCGACCACTTCGCCTTCGCCTTCATGCCCGGCATAGCCGGTGAAATCGGTCGCTCCGCTGCGCTCGGCGATGTCGAACCAGATCTCGTCGCTCGCCTTCGCGCCCGATCCCTTCCATGCCGCGCGCGCCGCCGCCTTCTGCTGCGCCATCGCCGCGTCGAACCCGGCGCGGTCGACCGCGATGCCCGCCGGGCGCAGTGCGTCCTCGGTCAGATCATAGGGAAAGCCATAGGTGTCGTAGAGTTTGAACGCCGTTTCGCCCGGCAGCGTATCGCCCTGTGTCAGGCCGCCCGTAGCCTCGTCGAGCAGCCGCAGCCCCTTGTCCAACGTCTGCCGGAACCGCGTCTCCTCCCGCTCGAACGTTTCGACCAGGAGAGGCTGCGCGCGGATGAGCTCGGGGTAGGCGGCGCCCATCTCGGCAACGAGACTAGGTACCAGCCGGTGCATCAGCGGCTCGGCGCTGCCGAGGAGATGCGCATGGCGCATCGCGCGCCGCATGATCCGGCGCAGCACATAGCCACGTCCTTCGTTGGCGGGCAGCACGCCGTCGGCCATCAGGAAGGAGCAGCTGCGCAGATGGTCGGCGATGACGCGGTGGCTCGCGCGCCGCTCGCCCTGAGCCATCGTTCCGGTCAGCTCCTCCGACGCGGCGATCAGCGCGCGGAAAGTGTCGGTGTCGTAATTGTCGTGCACCCCTTGCGCGACGGCCGCGATCCGCTCCAGCCCCATGCCGGTGTCGATAGACGGGCGCGGCAGGTCGCCGACGATGACGTCCGCCTCCTGCACATGCTGCATGAAGACGAGGTTCCACACCTCGACGAAACGATCCCCATCCTCGTCCGGCGAACCCGGCGGGCCGCCGGCGATATGGTCGCCATGATCGTAGAAGATTTCGGAGCAGGGCCCGCACGGCCCGTCGGCACCCATCGCCCAGAAATTGTCCTTGGTGGCGATGCGGATGATGCGTTCGTCGGGCAGCCCCGCGATCCGCCGCCACAGCCCATGCGCCTCGTCGTCGGTATGATAGACGGTGACCGTCAGACGCGCGGGATCCAGCCCCCATTCGCGCGTCAGCAGGCCCCAGGCCAGCTCGATCGCCTGCGGCTTGAAATAGTCGCCGAAGCTGAAATTGCCGAGCATCTCGAAGAAGGTATGATGCCGCGCCGTATAGCCGACGTTGTCGAGATCATTGTGCTTGCCGCCCGCGCGCACGCATTTCTGGCTCGACGTCGC
>CBDUBN010000134.1:0-4754 GCA_965365395.1 uncultured Sphingomonas sp. | reverse complement strand
AAGGAACGACCATGGACCTCAATTCCCTCTTCGGCCTTTCCGGCAAGGTCGCGCTGATCACCGGCGGATCGCGCGGGATCGGGGCCATGTTCGTCGAAGGCTTCCTCGCCGCGGGATGCGAACGCATCTACATCAGTGCGCGCAAGGGGCCGCAGGTCGCGGCCGCGGTCGAGCGCTTCGGCGACCGGGTCGTCGGCATTCCCGGCGACGTGTCCACGGTGGAGGGCTGCCGCGCCATCGCGGCGGAGATCGCGGAGCGCGAGACCAGGCTCGACATCCTGATCAACAACGCCGGGGCCGCCTGGGGCGCGCCGTTCGAGGAGTTTCCCGAGAGCGGCTGGGACAAGGTGATGGACGTCAACGTGAAGGCGCCCTTTTTCCTCACGCAGGCGCTCTATCCGTTGCTGAAAGCCGCGGGCAGCCCGGAGCGGCCGGCCAAGGTCGTCAACGTCGGCTCGATCGACGGGCAGCGGTTGAACCCGTGGGACACCTGGAGCTACCACGCGTCCAAATCGTCGATCCTCTATCTGACCAAGCGCATGGCGGCGCGGCTGGTGCGCGACAACATCATCGTCACCGCGATCGCGCCGGGCGCGTTCGAAAGCGACATGAACCGCGCCGCGCGCGACCATGGCAGCGAGGTCGCGAAGGGTATTCCCGCAAGGCGCATCGGCACGCCCGAGGACATGGCGGCCTGCGCCATCTATCTGTGTTCCCGCGCGGGCGATTATGTGATCGGCGAGACGATCACCGTCGACGGCGGCCTGGTCCACGCGGCGCTGGGCACATCGATCGACGCCTGATCGACCCCGCACGGCCGGAATGAACCTTCTCGTTACCGCCGCGTTCCATTGCCGACCCCACAGGAGACGATGATGGAACGCCGCGGCGACGAAGTGAACGAAACGGCCACCGAGGCGCGCGCCGGCGAGACCAGTGGCGTCGTGCGCTGGGTGCTGGGCATATCGATCCTGCTCGCGGCCATCGCGATGACGGCCATCTGGGTCACCGGCGCAGCCACCAGCTAGGCCGCAATTCGGCGCTTTCGCCGCCTGCCTGCCTGCGCTAAGCGCGCCTGCATCCGTACAACTGCCATCCCGGCTGGCTGATGCGCATGCGGGCCGCACTCCGGCCCTGCCGCTTTCGCTCCCTGTCCGTCCGGCCATGGCCAGCACAGCAAGGGACAGTGGCATGACCGCCATCGGACAAGACAGCCTGGGCACCCGCAGCACGATCGACGTGGGCGGCAGGAGCTACACCTATTTCAGCATCGCCAAGGCGGCGGAGCGGTTCGGCGACGTGTCCCGCCTGCCCTTCTCGATGAAGGTGCTGCTGGAAAACCTGCTGCGCTTCGAGGACGGCGGCTTCACCGTTTCGCAAGACGACATCCAGGCGATGGTCGATTGGCAGAAGGATCCCGCGACGACCGACCGGCGCGAGATCCAGTATCGCCCGGCGCGCGTCCTGCTGCAGGATTTCACGGGCGTGCCCTGCGTGGTCGATCTGGCCGCGATGCGCGACGCGATCGCCAGTCTGGGCGGCGACACGTCCAAGATCAATCCGCAGGTGCCGGTGCACCTCGTCATCGACCACAGCGTGATGGTCGACGAGTTCGGCCATCCCAAGGCGGCGGAGCAGAATGTCGAAATCGAATATTACCGCAATGGCGAGCGGTACGATTTCCTGAAATGGGGGTCGAAGAGCCTCGACAATTTCAAGGCGGTGCCGCCGGGCACGGGCATCTGCCACCAGGTGAACCTGGAACATATCGCGCAGGCGGTGTGGACCAGCGAGGGCCCCGACGGCAGCATCATCGCCTATCCCGATACCTGTGTCGGGACCGACAGCCACACGACGATGATCAACGGGCTGGGCGTGCTGGGCTGGGGCGTGGGCGGCATCGAGGCGGAGGCCGCGATGCTGGGCCAGCCGGTGTCGATGCTGATCCCCGAGGTCATCGGCTTCAAGCTGACCGGGGCCTTGCGCGAAGGCGTGACCGCCACCGACCTGGTGCTGACCGCGACCCAGATGCTGCGCGCCAAGGGCGTGGTGGGCCGCTTCGTCGAATATTACGGTCCCGGCCTTGCCGGGCTGACGCTGGCCGACCGCGCGACGCTCGCCAACATGGCGCCCGAATATGGCGCGACCTGCGGCTTTTTCGGCATCGACGACAAGACGCTGGATTACATGCGGCTGACCGGACGGGCCGAGGAGACGGTCGCGCTGACGGAGGCCTATGCCAAGGCCCAGGGGCTGTGGCTGACCGCCGACATGCCCGACCCCGTGTTCACCGACACGCTGGAGCTCGACATGTCCACGGTCGTGCCGAGCCTCGCGGGGCCCAAGCGGCCGCAGGACAAGGTGGTGCTGACCCATGTCGACGACGTGTTCAACCACGACCTGGCCGAGGTGTACAAGCATGACGGCATCCACCGCGTCGCGGTCGAGGGCGCGAGCCACGACATCGGCGACGGCGACGTGGTGATCGCGGCGATCACCAGCTGCACCAACACATCGAACCCCGGCGTCATGGTCGCGGCGGGGCTGGTCGCGCGCAAGGCCAATGCGCTGGGCCTGAAACCCAAGCCGTGGGTCAAGACCAGCCTGGCGCCGGGTTCGCAGGTAGTGACCGACTATCTCGACCGCGCCGGCCTGACCGCCGATCTGGATGCGATCGGATTCAACCTCGTCGGCTATGGCTGCACGACCTGCATCGGCAATTCCGGGCCGCTGGCCGAGCCGATCTCGAAGGCGATCAATGCCAACGACATCGTGGCCGCCTCGGTCATTTCGGGCAACCGCAATTTCGAGGGCCGCGTGTCGCCCGACGTGCGCGCGAACTTCCTTGCCAGCCCGCCGCTGGTCGTCGCCTATGCGCTGAAGGGCACGGTGACCGAGGATTTTACGCAGACCCCGATCGGACAGGGACGTGACGGCGGCGACGTCTATCTCAAGGACATCTGGCCGAGCAACGACGAGGTCGCGGGCACCATGGCCGCCAATATCGACCGGAGCATGTTCGAGCGCCGCTACGCAAGCGTGTACGAAGGCGACGCGCACTGGCGCGCCATCGAGGTCGAGGGGTCGGACACCTACCCCTGGCGCGCGGGTTCCACCTATGTCGCCAACCCGCCCTATTTCGAGGGGATGACGATGACGCCCGAGCCGGTGGCGGACATCGTCGCGGCGAAGCCGCTCGCCATCCTGGGCGATTCGATCACCACCGACCACATCTCTCCTGCAGGATCGATCAAGGCGGACAGCCCGGCGGGCACGTGGCTGATGGAACGGCAGGTCTCCCGCGCCGATTTCAACAGCTATGGCGCGCGGCGCGGGCATCATGAGGTGATGATGCGCGGCACCTTCGCCAACATCCGCATCCGCAACGAGATGGTACCCGGCGTCGAGGGCGGCATGAGCCGCTACAACGGCACGGTCATGCCGATCTATGACGCGGCGATGGCGCACAAGGCGGACGGCACGCCGCTGGTCGTGATCGCGGGCAAGGAATATGGCACCGGCAGCTCGCGGGACTGGGCGGCGAAGGGCACCAACCTCCTCGGCGTGCGCGCGGTGATCGTCGAGAGCTTCGAGCGCATCCACCGGTCGAACCTGGTCGGCATGGGCGTGCTGCCGCTGCAGTTCCAGGACGGCGTGACGCGCACCAGCCTGGGCCTGACCGGCGACGACAGCTTCACCATCGTCGGCGTCGCGGGGCTGCAGCCGCGCCAGACGGTGACGGTGGTGGTGACGAAGCCGGACGGCAGCGTGACCACCTTCGACACGCTGTGCCGCATCGATACCGCCAACGAGCTCGAATATTTCAAGAGCGGCGGGATATTGCATTATGTGCTGCGGAAGCTGGCGGCGTAGGAGCAGACAGGGTTCACGCGAAGACGCGAAGAACCGCAAAGGCCATGGTTGAAGGACGCAGCGTCGAGCATCTAGCGAGTGCCGCCATCGATTGCGGCTTGCGGCTGCATTCCGACCTCGGACCTGGTTTGCTGGAATCGGTTTACGAAACTTTCCTCGCGGATCAGCTGAGACGGCGCGGCTTGCGAGTGGAAAAGCAAGCCACGCTGGGCGCGACATATGATGGAGTTACCGTTCCCAATGCCTTCCGGATCGATCTTCTTATCGAGGGCTGCCTTCCGATCGAGATAAAGTCCGTCGAACGGCTAATGCCTGTGCATGCCAAGCAGCTGCTGACCTACCTGCGACTAATGCGTCAGCCCCTTGGGCTGCTATTGAATTTCGGAGGCGCTACGTTTCGCGAGGGCATACGTCGAATCGTTAACGATCATCGTCTTTAGCGTCTTCGCGTTCTTCGCGGCTTGCCGCCGCAGGCGGCCCTCTAGCGCCATTTGACAGCTCGAACTACCGCCTGAAAGGACCACGGCCGTGTCCCTGTCGCTTCTCATCGAAATCATCGGCTGGGTCGCGGCGGGCTTGATCCTGGCGAGCTATGTGTTGCTGTCGCTGGGTCGGCTCGAGGCGCGGGGGGTGGTGTATCAGTCGATGAACGTCGTCGGCGCGGCGGGGTTCGTGGTCAATTCGGGCTATAATGGCGCGCTGCCGTCGGCGGGGCTGAACGTCGTGTGGGCGGGGATGGGGCTGTTCACGCTGTGGAGCGTGTGGCGCGCGCGGCGTGATGGCGCGGAGCGGGCGGTCTAGCCGCGCTTGCCTTCGCTCCGGCACGGTGGCATTGGCGCTCGGCCCGCAACGGGGGCGATTAGCTCAGTTGGTAGAGCGTC
>CBDUBN010000133.1:0-4802 GCA_965365395.1 uncultured Sphingomonas sp. | reverse complement strand
CTACCTGTTCATGGGGGGCCTTTCGGTATCAATACCGACCGATAAGGCCCGTAGCCCTGAGCCTGTCGAAGGGCGTTTAACGGCAAGGCGCCCTTCGACAGGCTCAGGGCTGCGGTGTCTTCAAACTCCGATATTCGATCATTGTCGGTTTCGAGCGAGGGACGATAGCAACGCCCAATCTGCGTCGATCAGGGCTCGCTTCTTCGCGCGGCTCCACCCTTTGATCATGGCCTCGGCGGCTTTTGCCTCGTCGCGCGTTTGGAAAGCTTCAGACCAGACCAAGCTTACCGGGCGCCGCTTGTACGTATAGCCGCCGGTCGCACCCGATTGATGCTGCGCAACCCGCTGATCCAAATCCTCCGTCTGTCCGACGTAGAAATGACCGTCTGAACAAAGGAGCATGTATGTGTAGAATGGCATCCTTCACCTTAGCGGAGAAACGCCCTTCGACAGGCTCAGGGCTACGGCCCTATTCATTACCGGAACGGCGGTTCGTTGAAGGCGCGGAGTTTGCGGCTGTGCAGCTTGCCGCCCTCCTCGCGCAGGAGGTCGCAGGCGGTGATGCCGATCTGGAGGTGGGCGGCGATGGCTTCTTCGTAGAAGCGGTTGGCCTGGCCGGGCAGCTTGAGTTCGCCGTGCAGGGGCTTGTCGGAGACGCACAGCAGCGTGCCGTAGGGGACGCGGAAGCGATAGCCCTGGGCGGCAATGGTCGCGGTTTCCATGTCGATGCCGATGGCGCGCGACTGGCTGAAGCGCAGAGCCGATTCGGAGAAGCGCAATTCCCAGTTGCGATCGTCGGTGGTGACCACGGTGCCGGTGCGCATGCGGCGTTTGAGGTCGGCGCCGCGTGTCCCCGATACACGCTCGGCCGCCTGCGCGAGGCTGACCTGAACCTCGGCGATGGCGGGTATGGGAATCTCGCGCGGCAGCACGGCGTCGAGCACATGGTCGTCACGCAGATAGGCGTGGGCGAGGCAATAGTCGCCGATGCGCTGGGTGGGGCGCAAGCCCCCGCAATGGCCGATCATCAGCCACGCCTCGGGCCGCAGCACGGCGAGATGGTCGGTGACCGTCTTTGCGTTCGACGGGCCGACGCCGATGTTGACGAGGCTGATGCCGAGGCCGCCGGGCGCGATGAGGTGGTAGGCGGGCATCTGGTGCCGGCGCCATGCGCTGTCGGCGACGAGCTGCGTCGGGTCGGCGCCCGGTGATTCGGTGTATAGGCCGCCCGCGCCCGAGAGCGCGCTATAGGTCCCCGAGCCAACCTGTCCCGCCGCCCAGGAGACGAATTCGTCGACATAGCGGTGATAGTTGGTGAAGAGGATGTATTTCTGGAAATGCTCCGCCGGCGTGCCGGTATAGTGTTTCAGGCGCGCGAGGCTGAAATCGGTGCGCAGCGCGTCGAACAGCGCGAGCGGACGCGGTGCGCCGGGTTCGTCGATGAACAGGCCGTCGGCCAGCTCGTCGCCGATGTCGGCGAGCTCGGTCGCGGGAAAATGCCGGCCGAGATCCTGGGGGGACACGCCGCCCAGCGCGCCGCCGGTCATCCCGTCGAGCACATAGGGGAAGGGGATTTCCTGGCGGCTGCCGGTGACTTCGAAGCGCACGTCGTAATGACCCGCGATCAGGCCTAGCTGCTCGCGCAGATAGGGTTCGAACAGATCGGGGCGGGTGATGGTGGTGGCGTAGTCGCCCGCCTCCGCCAGCCGCCCGAAGGCGACCGAGCGATCGCTCGGCCGTTCGCGCCCGCCGTAGCGGATGCGCAGCTCCGGGTAGGCGAAGCCGCCGTTCGCGCGCATGTGCGCGTCGGGCAGCGTGCCTTTCGCGACATAGGCGGCCACCGCCTCGCGCAGCCGCGCCACCGACGCGTCGTAGCGGCGCGCGATCTGGTCCAGCGCGCTTTCGACGGCGGCTTCGGCGGCGGGTGCGGGCATGGCGAAAGGGCTTAGAGCTGGCCGAGCATATGTTCGGCGGAGCTGACCTTATATTCGCCGGGCGCCTCGACGTTGAGCTGTTCGACGACGCCGTCGTTGACGATCATCGAGAAACGCTGGCCACGAGTGCCCATGCCGAACTGGCTGCCGTCCATGGTCAGGCCGAGCGCGGTGACGAATTCGGCGTTGCCGTCGGCGAGCATGGTGATGCCGCCGGCGCCGGCACCGCTGGCCCAGGCGCTCATGACGAACGAGTCGTTGACCGCGGTGGCCGCGACCTCGTCGATGCCCTTGCCCTTCAGCTCGTCCAGCCGGTCGACGAAGCTGGGGAGGTGGCGCGCGGAGCAGGTAGGGGTGAAGGCGCCGGGGACCGAGAAGAGGGCGACGCGGCGGCCGGCGAAATAATCGTTGGTGTAGACGGATTCGGGGCCGGAATCGGTCACCTTGATGAGGATGGCGGGCGGGATGCGGTCTCCGACGGCGATGGTCATGGCAAGCTCCTTCCAAGGGTTAGGCGAACTGGTTGCCGCGCCTATAGTGGGCGAGCGCGGGCGAGGCCAGCAGGGGCACCCAGGAAAAGAGCCGCATCGCCGCCGCCCATTTGCGGTTGCCATCCTTGAGCCCGCTGGCGCGCATGGCGAACAGGCCGCCGCCGACGTCGCCGGCGAGGACGCGGTCGACGCCCGCCTCGAATTCGCACACCGCGAGCGCGGCGTCGCGCGCGCGGGCGGCGAGGCGCGCTTCGGGGCGGCCGTCCAGCGCGCTCGCCGCCTTGTCGAACGCGCGGGCGCGGGCGCGGGCGAGCCTGGCCGAATCGTCGCTGAGCGAGCCGGCGCGCCGGCGGTATTCGACGAGGACGTCGCGCACGAGCCCGCCGCCGTGCCCCGCGGCGAGGAGGCGCAGCCACAGGTCGAGATCCTCCGCGGCGCGCAGGCCCTCGTCATAGCCGCCGAGATCGCGCAGCGTGGCGGCGCGGATGGTGCACAGCCCGAAGATGGCGACCTCGCCCCCCAGCAGGCGGGCAAGGGTGATCGGCTCGTCCTGCGCGTAGCGGGCGGAGAAACGCTCGCGCCGCGGATCGGCATCCGCGAAGGAGACCGCGTCGCAGGTGACGAAAGCGGCGTCGGGGCGGTCGCCCAACGCCGCGACCATGCGCGCGAGATAGTCGGGGCGGTAGCGATCGTCGCCGTCGAGCAGCGCCACGAGGGGGCCGCGCGCCTCCGCGATGCCCCGGTTGCGTGCGGCGGAGAGGCCGCAATTCGCGGTGCGCACGAGGCGGAAACGCGGATCGGCGAGGAAGGGGGCGATGGCGGCGGCGGTCGCGTCGGTGGAACCATCGTCGATGATGATCGCTTCGAAAGCGTCCAGCGTCTGCGCTTGCAGCGATGCCAGTGCCTCGGCGATATAGGGCGCGACATTATAGGCGGGGACGATGACGCTGACGGTCGGGGTAGAATGGGGCATCTGCGCATCCGGGCCGGCAGCGGCGCCGGTCTTGCGCGCGTTATAGCGCGGACGCGGCGGGTGCCATCCGATTTACCCTATTTCACCGGCAAGCTGCTGCTCGCTTTGCCTGCGATAGGCGACCCGCGCTTCGACCACGCCATTCTGGCGGTGGTCAGCCACGATGCGGAGGGCGCGATGGCGATCGCGATCGGATCGCCCGGCGACTTCAGCGTGTCCGAGGTGCTCGACCAGGCGCAATTGCCGGGCACGATATCGCCCGACCCCGCGGTGCTGATCGGCGGGCCGGTCGAGCCGGGACGCGGTTTCGTGGTGCACAGCCTGGACTGGGGCGGGCAGGGGACGGTCGATGTCGCCGGGCTGTTCGCGGTCACCGCCTCGCTCGACGTGCTGCGCGCGATCGCGACCGGCAAGGGGCCGAAACGCTGGAGCCTGGCGATGGGCTATGCCGGCTGGGGCGCGGGGCAGCTGGAGGCGGAAATCGCCAGCGACGCCTGGCACGTAACCGAGCTCAGCAGCGACATATTGTTCGAGCTGGCCCCCGAGGCGCGCTGGCGCGCGACGATGGCGCGCGACGGCATCGACCCCGCGCGCATCGCGGTGCGCGGCGGGCAGGCATAGGGCGCGATATAAAGCTATCTTTATGTCCGCCTTGCCCTCGGGCGCCGGCGCGACTAGAGGGCAGCGCAAATCCCAACTGCCGGAGACCCAGACCCGTGGCCACCACCGCCGAAGCCATCGCCCCCGCGCGCGACCATGTCGTCGCCGACCTCGCGCTCGCCGATTACGGGCGCAAGGAGATCGACATCGCCGAGACCGAGATGCCGGGGCTGATGGCGCTGCGCGAGGAGTTCGGCGCGTCGCAGCCGCTGAAGGGCGCGCGTATCACCGGGTCCCTGCACATGACCATCCAGACGGCGGTGCTGATCGAGACGCTGACCGCGCTGGGCGCCGAGGTGCGCTGGGCGACGTGCAACATCTTTTCCACGCAGGACCATGCCGCCGCCGCGATCGCCGCGACGGGCGTGCCGGTGTTCGCGGTGAAGGGCGAGAGCCTGGCCGATTACTGGGACTATGTCGGTCGCATCTTCGACTGGGAGAAGGACGGGGACGGGCAGACGTGCAACCTGATCCTCGACGACGGCGGCGATGCGACCATGTTCGCGCTGTGGGGCGCGAAGCTGGAAGCCGGGCAGACCATGCCCGAGCCCGAGAATGAGGAAGAGGTCGAGATGCAGCGCGCGCTGAAGGCGTTCGTCGCCGCGCGGCCGGGCTATCTCACCGAGACGGTGAAGAACATCAAGGGCGTGTCTGAAGAGACGACCACCGGCGTCCACCGCCTGTACGCCATCGCCAAGAAGGGCGAGCTGCCGTTCCCGGCGATCAACGTCAACGACAGCGTGA
>CBDUBN010000132.1:0-4853 GCA_965365395.1 uncultured Sphingomonas sp. | reverse complement strand
TCCGAGGTGCGCCAGCCGCTCGAAAGCCTGATGTCGGACAAGCTCGACCAGTGGCTGGAGGAGAACCCGGCGCTGGCCAAGCAGATCGTGCAGAAGGTGATCGACGCCGCCGCCGCGCGCGAAGCCGCAAAGAAGGCGCGCGAGCTTACCCGGCGCAAGGGTGCGATGGACATCGCCTCGCTGCCCGGCAAGCTGCACGATTGCGCGGAGCGCGATCCCGCCAAGTCCGAGCTGTTCCTGGTCGAAGGTGACAGCGCCGGCGGCAGTGCCAAGCAGGGGCGCGACAGCCATTATCAGGCGATCCTGCCGCTGAAAGGCAAGATTCTCAACGTCGAGCGCGCGCGGTTCGACCGCATCATCGGCTCGAAGGAGGTCGGCACGCTCATCCAGGCGCTGGGCGCGGGCATCCGCGACGAGTTCAACATCGAGAAGCTGCGCTACCACAAGATCGTCATCATGACCGACGCCGACGTGGATGGCGCGCATATCCGCACGCTGCTGCTGACCTTCTTCTACCGCCAGATGCCGCAGATCATCGAGGGCGGCTATCTCTACATCGCGCAGCCGCCGCTCTACAAGGTGACCAGGAACCGGTCGGAGGTCTATCTCAAGGACAATGCCGCGCTCGACCAATATCTGGTCGACGCGGGCATCGGCAGCCTGCGTTTCGACAGTGCGCAGGGGCCGCGCACCGGCGAGGACCTGCGCGGTCTGGTCGACCATGCCCGCCGCCTGCGCAGCCTGATGACCTATGTGCCGCGCCGTTACGACCCGGCGCTGGTCGAGGCGCTGGCGCTGAACGGCGGCTTCGCGCCCGATCTCGACGCGCCCGGCCGCGCCGCGGCGGCACAGCGCACCGCGCGCTGGCTCGATGCGGCGGAGCGCGCGCTGGGCCATGACGGCGGCTGGACCGTCGAGGTCAGCGTCGAGGGCGGCTATCACGTCCAGCGGCGCTGGCGCGGGGTGACCGATCATCATGTCATCGAACCGGGGTTCGCCGCGTCGGCGGAGGCGCGCAAGCTCAGTGCGCTGCTCGCCGAGGTGGCGGCCGACTATGCGACGCCGGGCACGCTGATCGGCAGCGTCGCCGCAGCCGCGCCGGTCGAGGCGGAAGACGCGGCCGCAGAGGAGGGCGATGCCGACACGCCGGGCGCGACCGCTTCGGCAAAGCGCACGCTCGCGGACCCGGTCACCCGCCCGACCGAGCTCCTCGACGCCATTCTTGCTTTCGGGCGCAAGGGGCTCAGCGTCGCGCGCTACAAGGGGCTGGGCGAGATGAACGCCGAGCAACTGTGGGAAACCACGCTCGATCCCGCCAACCGCTCGCTGCTTCAGGTCGAGCTGGAGACAGCGGACGTCACCGACGACATCTTCACCCGGTTGATGGGCGAGGAAGTCGAGCCGCGCCGCGACTTCATCCAGAACAACGCGCTCAACGTCGCCAATCTGGACGTGTAGCGTAGCGCGCTAACCGCCGAGGCGTAGCCCGATCCACAAGGTGCGGGGCGCGCCGAGGTCGGTGGAGCCGGCGACGTTGCGCGTCACGGCCCTTTCGTCCGCCAGGTTCTCGCCGCGCAGCACCAGCGCCAGCCGCCCGGTCAGCGGCGCGCGGACGATCGCGTCGATGGTCGTCGCGGCAGGTAGCCTGTCGATGTTGCGATCGTCCTCGAACTGCACGCCGACGTGGCGCACCCCCGCCTGTGCCAGCCAGGACCCGCGCTCCCATGCGACCGTCAGCGACCCCGCGTGCCGCGCGCTCTGCGCCGGGCGCAGGCCGTCGAGCGCGGTGCCCGGCGCGCGCACGGCGGCGTCGCTGTAGCTCCAGCCTGCATCCAGCCGCCACGGTCCGCGCGCGACGCTGGCCGTTGCCTCCAGCCCGCGCGCGCGGATCGCGGCGATGTTGCGCCGCTCGCGCAGATTGGGGCCGATCGTCACATTGGCGATGGCGTCGGCCAGGCGGTTATCAAAGGCCGTGACGGACAAAGTGACGGCGCGAGCAGGCCGCAGCTCCGCCCCGATCTCGACCCCGCGCACCCGCTCGGGATCGAGTGCCGGATTGGCGCGCGTCGTCACCGGAAAGACGGTGAAACCACGATACAGCTCGTTCAGCGTCGGCAGGCGAAAACCGGTATAGGCCGATGCGCGCAACGTGAGCTTGGGTGCTATCGCGACGGCGCCGGCCGCCCGGAAGGAGGGCGTCGTCCCGTCACGCGGTGCGACGGCGTTGCGCGATTGCAGGCTGCCGTCGCCGCGCACTTCCTGCGTCAGTCCGTCCGCCAGCCGCCAATGGTCCACCCGCGCGCCCGCGGTCAGCGACAGCGCGCCCAGGATCAGGTCGCCCTCGACGAACCCGCCCAGCGTGCGCGTCGACCCCCCGGCGCGGCGCGTCAGCGTGCGTGCCCCCGATGCCGCCAGGACATCCTCAATCGCCACGCCCTGCGCGCCGCGCACGTCGATGCCGCCGCGCAGCAGGCGGGTGGCGCTCTCCGGCGCGCGCAGCTCGATCTTGCCGCCCCAGCCGGTCGTAGGGGTCGCGCGCTGGTCGAGCGTGGGGCGAAAGCTGGTCGCGCTGACGACCACGGTGGAAAAGTCACGCGCCTGCACCCACGTCAGCGCGTCCAGCTGCCAGTCGCCGCGCGCGACCAGGCGCAAGGACGCATCGATCCCCTCGGCCGCGCTGTCCGCTCCGGCGAAACGCAGCGTGCGATCATCGCGGAACCCAGCGACCCGGGCGGACAGCTCGGCCACGCCGCCGACCGGAACCGCTGCGGACAGCGCGGCATGGCTGGCGCGATAGCGGGCGGGCACGCTGGCGGCGACGCGCTGGCTGCGCGGGGTCGTGAAGAAGCCGTCGCCGCGATCATGCCGCGCGTCGAGCGCGATATGGCCGGCGCCGAGTGGGGCGACCAGCCCGGCGCTCACTTCACGCGCCGCATCGCCGCCCAGCGCTGCGCTGGCCACGACGGCGCGGCGCTCGGACAGCGCGCGGCTGAACAGTTCGATCGTACCCGCCACCGCGCCCGATCCGAACGGACCGACCCCCGATCCGCGGGTGATGCGCGCCGAATCGATGCCTTGCGCGGGTAGCGCGCTGAAGGGGATGAAGCCGAAGAAGGCATCGGCCTGCGGCACGCCATCGAGCAGCAGGAGGGTGCGGCTGGACGCATTGCCGCCCAGGCTGCGCAGCGTGATCCCCTGCGCACTGGGGTTGGCGGATCGGCTGTCTGAACGGCGGAACTGCTGGAAACCCGGCACGCGCGCCAGCGCCTCCTCGATCCGGCCCGACGCGGTCGCGTCCAGCCGCGCGCCGCTGATCGTCACCGGGCCATAGGCCGCCGCGGCAGGGGGCGGGGGCAGGGCGGTGACGACGATGTCGGACCCGGCCGGTTCCTCTGCGTCGGCCTGGCTGACCAAGGTCCCAGGCGCGCCCTCCTGCGCCTGCGTCGGAACCGCGATACACAGGATCGAGAGGGAAATCATGCAGCGCATTCCCCGCCATAGCAGCCGACCGCCCGCCGCCAAGCGGGTTCCCCCATCGGTGGCGCTATGGCAGGGCTTGGCCATGGCCGCCTCCGTTCCCCCGTCGCCGCGCGTTCGCGCTCCTCTCGGCAACCGCGAATTCGTCGCCATGATGGCGCTGATGATGGCGCTCAACGCGCTGGCCATCGACGTCATGCTTCCTGGATTGCCGCAGATCGCGGCCGCGCTGGGCGCGCCCGACGCCAACGCGCAGCAGCTAATCATCACCCTCTATTTCGTCGGACTGGGCGCAGGCTCGTTGCTGCATGGACCGCTCGCGGACCGGTTCGGGCGACGTCCGGTAATCCTGTGGAGCCTGGCGGGATATGTGGCCTGCGCGCTCGTCTGCGGGCTCGCGACCGATTGGGCGCAATTGCTCGGCCTTCGCGTCCTGCACGGTCTGTTCGGGGCGGCGACCGGCGTAGTCGCCACCGCGGTCGTGCGCGATCGCACGTCGGGCGACGAGATGGCGAAGCTCATGAGCATGATCTTCCTCATCTTCATGGTCGTACCCATCGTCGCGCCGAGCGTGGGGCAGGCGGTCCTGTGGGTGGCGAGCTGGCGATGGGTGTTCCTGCTGCTCGCGGCCATGGGGACGCTCATGGCATTATGGATTTGGGCACGGCTGCCCGAAACGCTGGCGCCCGAGGACGTGGCGCCGATCGTGCCGGGCGTGCTCGCACGCAACTGGTGGACGGTCGCCACGCATCGCGGCGCGATGGCCTATATGCTGGGCAGCGCCATCGCGATGGGCGCGAACTTCGGTTTCCTGAATTCCAGCCAGCAGATCATCGCCGGCACCTTCGGCCGTGCCGATATCTTCACGCTCGTCTTCGCCTGCGTCGCGGCGGGCATGGCGGCCGCCAACTACTCAAACAGCCGCCTGGTGCTGCGCTTCGGCGCGCGGCGCGTCTCGCAGACCGCGCTTCTCGCGTTCATCCTGCTGTCCGCCGTACAGTGGGTGCTGGCGCTGACGGGCGAGACGCTGGTCATGTTCCTCATCGTCGTCGGGCTCAACATGAGCATGATCGGTTTCATCGGCGCCAATTTCAGCAGCATCGCGATGCAGCCTTTCGGCCATATCGCGGGCACCGCCTCCTCTTTCCAGAACTCGGCGCGAACGCTTCTTTCCGCGCTGATCGGCGGCGTGATCGGGCAGTCCTATGACGGCACGACCGAGCCGCTCGCGCTCGGCTATGTGCTGTGCGGTCTGGTGGCCTTGGCGTGTATCCTGTGGGGCGAACGCGGACGGCTGTTCACCCGGCCCAATGCCCCGGCCCGCCCGGTGCCCCGAAGCTGAAGGCAAGGAAAAGGCGGGACATCGCTGTCCCGCC
>CBDUBN010000131.1:0-4861 GCA_965365395.1 uncultured Sphingomonas sp. | reverse complement strand
CAGGTGCCGGTCGAACAGCGCACCGAGCAGTCCGCCGCTGCGCCCCGCCCGCCGTCACCGTCCGAGACAGCTGGCGCCCCGGATCCCGTCCGGAGCTTAAATCGCCAGCCTAGACGGGGACATGTCTTTCTCCGCCCGCTTTCGCGGCGGCGGCGTACGCCGGCACCATGCCGGCGCGACCATTCCCCACGGATGACAGGATAGCGGTGCCGCGCCGGCTCGTCGGGCGCGTCGTCGCTTGTTTAGCCGCTTTCGGTCCTTGGCCGGGAGCATCGAAATGCCCTTTGCCGCAACAGCGGCGGGGCGTGAAAGGAATGGCATGGACCGCAACCAAAAGGCCGACGTTGTCGCCAGCCTTCGCGAGACCCTGACCGGAGCCGGAGCTGTCGTGGTCGCCCGCAACCTGGGCATGACCGTCGCGCAGTCCTCCGCGCTTCGCACACGGATGCGCGAAGCCGGCGCCAGCTACAAGGTCACGAAGAACCGTCTTGCCAAGATCGCGCTCGACGGCACCGCCTATACCGGCATCGGCGATATGCTGACCGGTCCGACCGGGCTGGCGACCAGTGACGATCCCGTCACCGCCGCCAAGATCGCGGTCGAGTTCGCCAAGACGACCGACAAGTTCGAGATCGTCGGCGGCGCGATGGGCGATACCGTGCTCGACGTGAACGGCGTGAAGGCCCTGGCCGAACTGCCGAGCCTCGACGAGCTGCGTGCGAAGATCGTCGGCCTGGTCCAGGCCCCGGCGACCAAGCTCGCGCAGATCGCCGCGGCACCCGCTGGCCAGCTGGCCCGCGTGTTCGGCGC
This sequence comes from uncultured Sphingomonas sp., assembly GCA_965365395.1. Taxonomy (GTDB): domain Bacteria; phylum Pseudomonadota; class Alphaproteobacteria; order Sphingomonadales; family Sphingomonadaceae; genus Sphingopyxis. The sequence continues at coordinate 4,051 of CBDUBN010000131.1, read as the reverse complement.
CTACGCCGCCAAGACGGACGCTTAAACTCTCAACCCAACCTATCTGTACTGGAGTAATATCATGGCCGATCTCGCCAAAATCGTAGAAGACCTGTCGGTTCTGACCGTCCTCGAAGCCGCCGAGCTGTCGAAGATGCTCGAGGAGAAGTGGGGCGTTTCCGCCGCCGCTGCCGTTGCCGCTGCCCCCGCCGCCGGCGGCGGTGCCGCTGCGCCGGCTGCTGAAGAGCAGACCGAGTTCGACGTGATCCTGACCGGCGACGGCGGCAACAAGATCAACGTCATCAAGGAAGTCCGCGCCATCACCGGCCTGGGCCTGGGCGAAGCCAAGGCGCTCGTCGAAGGCGCGCCGAAGCCCGTCAAGGAAGGCATCGCCAAGGCCGAGGCCGAGGAGCTCAAGAAGCGCATCGAAGGCGCCGGCGGCACGGTCGAGCTCAAGTAAGGCACGCGCTTGGCGGCTTTGCCGCCTGGCCCGGTGCGTCACCCCGGCGAAGGCCGGGGTCCATCACCCGAGGCTTCGGCCTCGAACGATGGTCGCATGATAGCAAAAGGGCGCTGTCTCATCGAAGACAGCGCCCTTTTCCTTGCCCGGCGTTCTACCGTCCGGGGACGAAACCTCTACCGGCCCGCAGCGCGGCTCTGGCGCTGGGTCCACTCGCCCTGCGCGGCGGCGGCGCTCGCCTCCTGCGCGTCGAGGAAACGGGCGCGGCGCATGCGGTTGGCACGGGTCAGGAACGGGTTGTCCGCGCTCGGTCCCATTTGTGCGGCGCGCACATGCCGTCCGACGGCGGTGTCGGTCATGCTGGAGCGACGCGGGGCCAGCGGCGTCGGCTGCGTCTCGTAACGGATCGCCGGTTCCTCGGCTGTGTGTGCACGCGGCGCGATCGGCACCGGCGGCGCGCTCTGGCTCACCGGCATCTCGAACGGCCCGGCATCGGGATCGCGGCGACGGCGGCGCGCCAGCAAGGCTGCGGCTGCGATGCCACCGACCGCCAACGCTCCGCCGATCAGACCCAGCGCACCGATATTGGTCTCGCCATCGCTCGTCGCGGCGACGGCCGCGGGTGCCGGGGCGTCGGGCGCGGCGTCGGTCTGCACCGGCGCGAGCTCGATGGACGCGGGGGCCTCGGCCTCGCGCACCGGATCGCCAGCGGGCGCCGGCGCAAGCGGCGCTGCCGCGGCACGGGGGGCGGGCGCCGGCTGCGGCTGGCGCGCGGCCGCATCGCGCCGCTCGGCACGAACCGGAGCGGCTGCAGCGCGCGGCGCAGGCGTCGTCGCGGGCGCGGCGATATCCTGGGCCGGCGGCAGCACGATCACCGGGGCCGGGGCGGACGGGGTCGTCGGCGTTATCACCAGCGACGGTGCCGGAGCCGGCGGCGGAAGCGTCGGCGGCGCGACGATATCCTGCGCGATCAGGCTGGTGGACGAGAATGCGAGCGCGGCGGCAATCGCGGCGCTGGCGGGGCGGAGGGAGAGGGTCCTGTTGGTCATGGGGTGCCGAACGCCCCCGGGCGGCGATCGGCCTCGGTTCACCGCATGTTTCGAGGATGGACGGTGGCGGCGGCGCGACGAACCGAAGCGGTTCATTCGTCGTTCAGGCATCAGGTCCGGTCGAGCCTACATGCCGTGATAGGTCGCGACCGCGCGGCTGACCCCCTGCATCAGCCGCATCCGTTCGGGGATCGGCGCGGTCGTATCGGCCATCATCACCGCGACGGCGTAGCGCGTGCCGTCGGGCGCGGTCAGGATGCCGATATCATTGTATCCGGTCGCCTGCGCGCCCAGCACCTGGCCCGTGCCCGTCTTGTGCGCGACCTGCCAGCCCGCCGGCACGCCCGCCTTCAGCCGCTGCGGCCCGCTGCGCGTGCGCGCCATCACCCCCAGCACATAGGCGGTCGAAGCGGGCGACAGCAGCTCGCCGCGCGCCAGCCGCGCCAGCGCCGCCACGATGGCCTCCGGGCTCGCGCCATCCTCCGGGTCGGCGAGATAGCGTTGCAGCGCCTGCCGCCGCATCTCCAGCGGCACCGCGTCGCGCGCGACCTGGAAACTCGAGCCGACCGAATAGCGCTGCTGCCAGTCGAGGCCCGCGATCCGGCTCTGCAACAGCCGCTCGCCGGGCCCGAAGCGGATGCGCCCCAGATTGTGCCGCGCGATGAAGCCGCGCACCGCGTCCGGCCCGCCGGCATGGCGCAGCAGGCTGTCGTTCGCCGTATTGTCGCTGCCGGTGATCGCCAGTTCGACCAGCGACCGCGCGGTCTCCTCCACCCGCCCCTCGCGCCGCACCCGCGCCGCCAACGGCTGGTTGAACAGCGTCAGGTCGTCGGGCGTGATGGCGATCCGGTCCGAAAGGCTCACCTCGCCCCGATCCACCCGGTCGAGCAGCGCCAGCGTCACCCACAGTTTCGACACGCTCTGCTGCGGGAAATACTCGTCGCCGCGCCGCGCCACGCTCCAATCGGCATCCACCCGCCGCACCGCGATGCCCGTGCGCCCGGGAAAGGTGCGCCACAGCTCGTGGATCGCCGCCTCCAGCCCCGCCGGGGCCTGCGTCTGCCGCACGCCGGGCAGCGGCTGCACCACGGGCTGCGCGATCGCGCCGGGCGGCAGCGGCGAGGGACGCCAGGGCCGCTCGCCCGGACCCTCGACGGAACGGGGCGTGGGCACCGTGCCCGCGCACGCATTGAGCGCCAGCAGCACGCCCGCCGCCGCGATCAGCTTCTCCTTCGCCAGGCTTCGCATCTGTCTGAAATCACTCCCCGCTGCCCGCGGTTGTGGCGCGCAACGCCGCCCCCGCTCTAGGGGCGATGCGATGAACGCGCCCTGAGCCGCGACGAGCCGTTGTCGCACGCCGCGCCCGCTGCCATGCTCGCGCGCGGTTGAGGAGCCACGGCATGACCCATTTCGACGACTGGCGGGCGCGGTCCCCCTTCTACGGCGAAACGCACGAGGCGCTGGCGCAGAGCGTGCGCCGCTTCGTCGCCCGCGAGATCGCGCCGCATATCGATCGGTGGGAGGAGGCGGGCGAGCTGCCGCGCGCGCTCCATCGCCGCGCGGCGCAGGCCGGCATCCTCGGCCTGCGCTACCCGGAGGAATATGGCGGCCATGCCGAGGGCGTCGACATCTTCCACACCCTCGTCCAGACCGAGGAGCTCGCCGCGGTCGGCGCGGGCGGCCTGTCGGCCAGCCTGATGACGCACGGCATCGCCCTGCCGCCCATATTGGCGAGCGGCAGCGCGGCGATGAAGCGCGCCGTCGCCGCGCCGGTGCTGGCGGGGGAGCGGATCATCGCGCTCGGCATCACCGAGCCGTCGGGCGGATCCGACGTCGCCAACCTGCGCGCCCGCGCGGAGCGGGCTGGCGACAGCTACATCGTCAACGGGACGAAGACCTACATCACCTCCGGCTGCCGTGCCGACTGGCTGACGACCGCGGTGCGCACCGGCGGGCCGGGCGCGTCGGGCATCTCGCTGCTCCTCATCGACATGACCGCGCCCGGCGTCAGCCGCACGCGTCTCAGCAAGATGGGCTGGCGCTGCAGCGATACCGCGACCATCCATCTCGCCGACGTGCGCGTGCCGGCCGAGAACCTGATCGGCCCCGAAAACGGCGGCTTCATCGCCATCATGCGCAACTTCAACGCCGAACGGCTCGGCATGGCGATGGGCTGCTGCGCCCAGGCGCGCGTCTGCCTGGCGGAGGCGGCGGGGTGGGCGCAGAGCCGCGAAACCTTCGGCCGGCCGCTCGTGGGCCACCAGGCGATCCGCATCAAGCTCGCCGGCATGGCGCAGCGCATCGACACGACGCAGGCCTGGGTCGATCTCGCCGCCTGGCAGGTCGCGAACGGATGCGACCGCCCCGCCGACTTCGCCATGCTCAAGGTCCAGGCGACGCAGATGCTCGAGCATGTCGCGCGCGAAGCCGCGCAGATCCTGGGCGGCGCCAGCTACATCACCGGCGGCAAGGTCGAACGCATCTACCGCGAGGTGCGCGTCAACGCGATCGGCGGCGGCAGCGAGGAGATCATGCTCGACCTCGCGGGACGGCAGCTGTTCGG
>CBDUBN010000130.1:0-4866 GCA_965365395.1 uncultured Sphingomonas sp. | reverse complement strand
GCGCGCCGCATCGCGGATCCATTTGTCCGATAGTATAGCCATTCACTCGACCCCCAGATCGCCCGGCCCGAAGGCATGCGGCAGCAAGTCGCTCAGCGCATGGCTGGCGACCGCGGTGCCGTCTGCCGAACTGCAATGCACCAGGATATCGCGCCGCGCGAGGCTGGCCGATTCTTTGAGCATCTGTCGGCAGCGCCCGCACGGGGTCACCTGCGCGGAGCCCATCAACCCGCCGTCCACGTCCAGCATTCCGCCCACGACCGCGATCTCGATCACCCGCCTGAGGTCGCCCTCGCAATTGGCGCGGGCAAGCGCGACCGTCTCGGCGCACAGCGACAGGCCGTAGCTCGCATTCTCGAAGTTCGTGCCGGTGACCACGCGCCCGTCCTCGAGCAGCAGCGCCGCGCCGACGCCGAAGCCCGAGTAGGGCGCGTGGGCATGCATCGCGGCGGTGCGCGCCGCCGCCAGCAGTTCATCGCGCGTCATCCGTATCTCCCATCGCGGTCATGCCCGCCCCGTCATTGGCTACCAGCCACCGGGCACGGCCTGTGGCGCCCGGTACCACCAGCGCATCATTGGCCTGCCAGATCGTCCATTGCCCCGCGTCGGGGTCGGGCTCGGCGCGGTTGCTGCGCAGCCACAACGGCCGATTGACCGCGTTGGCGATGCCATAGTCGCGCTCCATCTCCGCGCTCGGCGCGACGACGGCGACCTTCCCCATATGCGTTTCCACCTGCGTCAGGAACGTCGTCAGTTCGGTCAGCAGCAACGCGCGCGTCGGACGGCGCACGCAGGCCGGGCTGTCATCGAGCATGACCGCGGGGGGCAGGGCATCGCGCTCGCGCGGGACCAGCCGCACGAATGCCGCCGCCTGGCCGTTCGCCGCGGCGCAGATATCGAAATGGTGGATCGCGCCCACGCGCAGGCCTGCCGCAATCGCAGCGTCGTGCTCCGCGGCGAACCCGCGCATTGCAGTGGTGTTGCCGCGCGTCGCGTCGAGGTAGGCGAATCTGGCGCCCTGCCGCGCGAGGCTCGCCCAACCGATCGGCGCGCTCGTCGCACTCACCGCGACCCCTTGCGTCGGCCAGCGCGCCGCATCGGGCATCCAGCGCTCGCGCCATGTCTGCCAAGCCCAGCCGATCGCCGCGACCGCGAGCGCGACCAGGCCGGCGAGCGCCAGCCGGCGCGGCCAGCGGCTGGACGGGCGCGGGGTATAGTTCGGGCTGGCGTGCATGCGCTCAGCCACGGATATGCAGCACGCAGATCAGCGTGAACAGCCGGCGGGCAGTGTCGAAATCGATTTCGACCTTGCCGGCGAGCCGTTCGATCAGCAGCTCCGCCGCCTCGTTGTGCACCGCGCGCCGCGCCATATCGACCGTCTCGATCGCGTCGGGCTTTGCCGCGCGAATCGCGCTGTAATAGCTTTCGCAGATGCCGAAATATTCGCGGATCGGACGGCGAAAGCGACCGAGGCCGAGGATGATCGTTTCCAACGGCCCGCCGTCCTCGTCGCCGATGCCCAACATCAGCCGACCCTCCTCGACCGACAGCGCCAGCCGATATGGCCCCTCGTAGGGCTGACCGTCAGGACTCCGGCGCTCGCGCAATGGGCGAAACAGGTTATCCTCGAGCAAATCGAATATCGCGATCCGCCGCTCCTGCTCGATGTCGGCATTGCGCCACAGGATCGATGCCTCATCGAGGCTGATGTGGATGATCCGATGGTCGGCCATGCCGCCCTTTGCCGCCGCCGCGCACCGTGGGCAAGCGTGTGCGCGCCGCCGCAATCCGTCCACAGCTTTGATCGCGGTCGCGGCTTGCGTGCGCCCGCGCATCGCGCGACAAGCCCGCCATGGCCACCATCATCGATTTCGAGACGACTCAGGCAATCCCGGCGCGCGCCGCATTGCCAGCTAATATCGAGGCCGAGGCCGCCTTTCTCGGCGCCTGCCTGATCGACAATCGCGTGCTCGAGGACCTGCCCGTTCCGCTCACGCCCGAGCATTTCCACGAACCGCTGCATGGGCGCATCTTCGCCAAGATGAGCGAGGTCGCGGGCAACAATCTGCTGGCGAATCCGGTTACGCTGAAACCCTATTTCGAAGCCGACGAGGCGATGAAGGCGATCGGCGGCGCGGGCTATCTGGCGCAGTTGACGGGTTCGGGCGCCAGCCTGATCGGCGCGCGCGACTTCGCCCGTCAGATCCACGATCTCGCCATGTTGCGCGCCCTGGTCGACGTGGGGCGCACACTGGTCGAGACCGCAACCGACACCAGCCAGTCGATCGACCCGCGCGGCCAGATCGAGGAGGCGGAGAGCGCGCTCTACAAGGTCGCGGGCGGCGAAGCCGAGCTCGGCCAGGCGCGCAGCTTCGGCAGCGCGGCCAAGGTCGCGATCCTGAACGTCGAAAAGGCGCTGAATTCGGGCGGCAGCCTGTCGGGCGTCACGACCGGGCTTACGTCGCTCAATGCCAAGATCGGCGGGTTGCACAAATCCGACCTGCTGATCCTCGCGGGGCGCCCCGGCATGGGCAAGACCAGTCTCGCCACGAATATCGCCTTCGCCGCCGCCGACCGGTGGCAGCGCGACGCGGACGCGGGCATTCCGCCGGAAAAGAATATGGGCGCGCCCGCCGCCTTCTTCAGCCTGGAAATGTCGGCCGATCAGCTGGCGACGCGTATCCTGGCCGAACAGTCGGGCATCAGTTCCGAAAGCCTGCGCATGGGCCGCATCAGCCATGCCGATTTCGACAATCTTTCGGCGGCGGCCGCGCGGCTCAACGAACTGCCTCTTTATATCGACGATACGCCGGCGCTGACCATCGCCGCGCTGCGCACGCGCGCGCGCCGCTTGAAACGGCGCTACGGCATCGGTCTGATCGTCGTCGATTATCTTCAGCTGTTGCAGGGCTCCTCGAAGGCCGGCGACAACCGCGTCCAGGAAATTTCGGAGATTTCGCGCGGATTGAAGACGCTGGCCAAGGAACTCGACGTGCCGGTCATGGCCCTGTCGCAGCTCAGCCGCGCGGTCGAGAGCCGCGACGACAAGCGCCCGCAGCTGTCCGACCTGCGCGAATCAGGGTCTATCGAGCAGGATGCCGACATGGTGCTGTTCGTGTTCCGCGAGGATTATTACCTGCAGGCCAAGGAGCCCAAGCGCCCGCAGTCCGATGACGATGCGAAGGTGCACGACGACCATGCGAAGTGGCTGATGGACTTCGAACGGGTGCAGGGCATCTCCGAGCTCATCGTCGCCAAGCAGCGCCACGGCGCCACCGGCAAGGTGCGCTTGCACTTCGAGGCGCGCACGACGAAGTTCAGCGACCTTGCCGACGACAGCTACCGTTTCGAGGACGATTGATCGGCGCTATCACCGAAAAAGGCCGCCGTCGCCGACAGCCCCTCTCGTTCGGCGTCAGGGTTCGTCAGCCGTAGGCGACACGCGTCGTGACCGCCGCCTGCGGCGCCGCCGCGCGCATCCGATCACGCCGACACCCGCGATCATCACCGCCCACATGGCCGGTTCGAGGGTGGTGACCCAGTTCGGATGCAACCATGTTGCTGGATCGTAACGTCCTGTGCGCCCCGTTTTTGAACGGATGACCCACCCCGTCCCGCCGGGCTCTAGACCCGTGACTGTTCAGTCGCGCGTGAGGCGTGCCATGAAGAAACCGTCTGCACCGCCTTCGGGCGCCAGGTCGGGCGGTGCGATGCGCAGCCAGCCGTCGTCGGCTACATGCAATCCGGCCGGCACTTCCCCGACCCCGATGGGATCGATGCGCCAATAGGGCTGGCGCTCCAGGAAGGCAGCGATCTGAGCCTCGCCTTCGTCGGGCTCCAGGCTGCACACGGCATAGACCAGCGTGCCGCCAGGCGCGACGGCGCCCGCGCCGGCATCCAGCATCAGCGCCTGATAGGCCGTGCGATTGGCGATGTCGCTCTCGTCGACCCGGTGCAGCACATCGGGATGCCGCCGGAAAATCCCAGTCGCGCTGCACGGTGCGTCGATCAGCACCGCGTCCCATTCGCGCCCCTGCGGCAGCGCGCGCCCGTCGCCATGCAGCGTCTCGGCGCCCAGCCCGGTCCGCGCGAGGTTCGCGCCCAATCGTTCGAGCCGCCGCTCCGACGCATCGAGCGCGGTTACGGTCCAGCCCGCCGCCGCCAGCTGCATGGTCTTGCCGCCGGGCGCGGCACCGACGTCCAGGACGCTTTGTCTGTCGCCCCTGCCTAACAGGCGCGCGGGCAGGGACGCGGCGATATCCTGTACCCACCATTCGCCGCTGCGATAGCCGTCGATGCGGGTCACGTCGCCGCCGCGCGGCAAACGGACATGGCCGGGCGCTAGCGAAACCCCGCCCAGCCGCTCCGCCCATTCGGCGGTCGCGCCCGCGTCCTTCAGCGTCAGGTCGAGCGGCGGCGCTGCGGAAAGGGCGACGCTCGCCCCTGCCAGCATATCCGCGCCCCAGGCCGCACCCCAGCGGGTGGCGACCGGTCCGGGCAGCGTAGCGTTCGGCGGCAGTTTCGCGCCGCTGCGCAAGACGGAGCCGAAAACGCCATGCACCAATCGGCGCGGACCGCCCTCGACCAGTGGCAGGCAGGTGGCGATGGCGGCATGCGGCGGCGTGCCGAGCACCAGCGCCTGAACGAGCGCGATGCGCAGGACGCTGCGTGCCTTCACGTCGGGGGGCAGCACGCGCGCGGTCGCACCGTCGATCAGCGCGTCGAGATCGACGAGATGCCGGCATGTTTCCGCGGCGATTGCGACTGCCAGCGCACGGTCCGCCGGCGGCAGGCCGCGCGCCGCATTCGCGCCCGCCGCCTCCATCGGCTCGCCGCCGGGTGGCGCCGCTCAGGCCAATCTCGTCC
>CBDUBN010000129.1:0-4975 GCA_965365395.1 uncultured Sphingomonas sp. | reverse complement strand
GCCTTCTACGTCCGCTCGCACCTCCTGCGCATGCCGCTGCCGATGCTCATCCGGCACCTGTGGATCAAGTGGCGCAAGGGTTGACGGGGCGCTTTCGTTCCGCATATGTTCTGACAAACGGCAGGAGGGAATCGATGATCGGCTATGTAACACTGGGCACCAACGACCTCGCGCGCGGCGCGGCCTTCTACGACGCGCTCGCGGCGGAGCTGGAGACGCCGCGGATGATGGAATCGGACGCCTTCATCGCTTGGGGCAAGCCCGGCGGCGCAGCGGGCATCGGCCTCACCAAACCGCATGACGGCCAGGCCGCCTGCGTCGGCAACGGCGTGATGGTCGCGCTCGAGGCGAAGGACAGGGACCAGGTCCACCGGCTCTACGACATCGCGCTGGCGCATGGCGGCACCTGCGAAGGCCCGCCGGGACCGCGCGGCGATGCTTTCTACGCCGGCTATTTCCGCGACCCCGATGGCAATAAGCTCAACGCCTATATCATGACCATGTAGCGCGCGGGCCGGATCTTTGGCAGGGAACGGGCCATGACAGACCCTGCCGCCAAACGTCCGCTCGCCGCCATCATCCTCGCCGCGGGGTCGGGTACCCGCATGCGCTCCGCCCGGCACAAGGTGCTGCACGCCCTCGCGGGCAAGCCGATGCTGCACCATCTGCTCGATACCGTTGCGAGGCTGGGCGCCGAGCGTACGGTCGTCGTCGTTGGGTCAAGCGGCGATCAGGTCGAGGCGGCAGTCGCCGGACGCCCCGTGTCGATCGCCTGGCAGCATGAGCAACTCGGCACCGGCCATGCGGTGGCGCAGGCCAAGGAAGCGCTTGCCGGTTTCGCGGGCGACGTGCTGATCCTCTACGGCGACGTGCCGCTGGTGTCCGCGGCCACGCTCGCGCGCATGGTCGAGCGGCTCAGCGACGGCATCGAGCCGCGCGCGGTGGTGCTCGGATTCCGTCCCGAGGACGCGGGCGCCTATGGCCGGATCATCGCCGGCAACGACGGCACGATCGAGAAGATGGTCGAATACAAGGATGCGAGCGCGGAGGAGCGCGGCATCGAGCTGTGCAATTCGGGGCTGATGGCGGTGCGTTCGGCGGACCTGTTCGTCCTCCTCGACCGCATCGACAACAGCAACGCGGCGGGTGAATATTATCTGCCCGATATCGTCATGCTTCCGGGCCAGGCGAGCGCGGTGATCGAGGTCGAGGACGCGATCGAGGTCGCGGGCGTCAACGCGCGTGCGGAGCTCGCCGCGCTGGAAGCCGCCTGGCAGGCGCGCCGGCGCAGCGAGGCGATGGCCGACGGCGTCACACTGGTCGCGCCCGACACCGTCTGGTTCAGCCACGACACCGCGCTGGCCCGCGACGTAACGATCGAGCCCAACGTCTGGTTCGGTCCCGGCGTGCGCGTGGGCGAGGGCGCGACCATCCGCGCCTTCAGCCACATCGAAGGCGCGGCTATCGGCGAGGCTTGCGAAGTCGGCCCCTATGCCCGGCTGCGCCCCGGCGCGGTGCTGGAGCGTGGCGCGAAGGTCGGCAACTTCGTCGAGGTGAAGAAGACGCGGATGGGCGAGGGCGCCAAGGCCAACCACCTGACCTACCTCGGCGACGCCGATATCGGCGCGGGCGCGAATGTCGGCGCAGGCACCATCACCTGCAATTACGACGGCTATTTCAAGCATCGCACCGTCATCGGCGACGGTGCGTTCATCGGCTCGAACAGCGCGCTGGTCGCTCCGGTGACCATCGGCGCGGGCGCGATCGTCGGCGCGGGCGCGACGGTGACCGCGGACGTGGAGGCGGACGCTTTGGCGCTGGTCCGGCCGGAACAGCGCGCGAAACCGGGCTGGGCGACACGGTTCCGCGCGGCGATGCAGGCGCGCAAGGGTCTGTAGCTTGTCCTACTATGCGCATGCTTTCGATGCGCCGATCGAAACCTACGACGTCGGCAGCGATCGCTATCTCTACACCGTCGTGTGGCTGCCCGACGCCGTGGTGGCGGACCTGCCGCTGAAACAACATCCCAAACTCCGCATCGTGGGCGAAGCGAACGAGATCGAGTTCAAATCCGCGCTGATGCCGGTGCGTGGCCGCTGGTATATCCTGTTTTCGGCGACAGCCCTGAAGGCAATGGGCGTCGGCGTCGGCGACGAGGTCAGCGTCTCGTTCAACATCGACGATCAGGACGCGGTGGAGGTCCCCGATGTCCTGGCAAAGGCGCTGCGCGACGACGACGCGCTGGCTGAGCTATGGGGTAAGCAGACGCCCGGCAGGCAGCGCGGGTTCGCCTATCGCGTCGCAAGCGCCAAGTCCGCCGCTACCCAGGCCCGGCGCATCGTCGAGATCGGCGAGATGATGCGCGGCGAGCGCGACAAATATGGAAAACGCATTTTGCCGTCTTGACATGATATCACTTTACGATATCGCCCGGCCATGGCCCGGATCCTGACCGACGTTCCTGACGAAGATATCGAGAAGCTCGACGCGCTGGCCAAGCGACAGGGTAAATCGCGCGCGGCCGAAATCCGTGATGCCATCCGCGCCCACCTGGCGCACAACGATAATAGCAAGGATTGGATCGCCCGGGGTGCGGGCTATTGGAAGCATCGCACCGACATCACTGACGCCGTGGAATATCAGCGTGCCATGCGCGAAGCCCGTACGCCCTACGACGATATCTAGTTGGTGGCTGATCCCTTTTTCGACAGCAATATTCTGATCGACTGGCTAAATGATGTCCCACAAGCCAGTGTCGAGCTTGCGCGTTACAAGCGCAATCGGATCAGCCGCATCGTATGGACCGAAATCTTGGCCGCTGAGTCGCTCGAAACCCGGAGCATCATCAGAGACTTGATGGCTCCGTTCGAAGTCGTCGAGATCGACGCCCGGATTGCCATGACGGCCGCAGATATTCGGCACCGGACGAAGATGAAGCTGATGGATGCTTACATCCTCGCGACCGCGCAAGTGAATGGCGCAATTCTGATAACGCGAAATACCAAGGATTTTCCAGTAGAAATGCCGGGCATTCGCGTTCCTTATAGCCTCTAGATCGAAAGCTGGTCCAATGTGCGGAATCATCGGTATCGTCGGCACCGCTCCCGTCGCTGACCGCCTCGTCGATGGCCTTCGACGGATGGAATATCGCGGTTATGACAGCGCCGGCGTGTGTACCGTGCACGAGGGCCAGCTCGTCCGCCGCCGCGCGGAGGGTAAGCTCGGCAATCTGGTCAAGGAGCTCGATCGCAACCCCGCGCCCGGCGCCGTCGGCATCGCCCACACCCGCTGGGCGACGCATGGCGCGCCGACGACGAGCAATGCGCACCCGCACGCCACGGGCGACGTCGCGCTCGTACACAACGGCATCATCGAGAATTTCAAGCCTCTGCGCGACGCGCTGATTGCGCGCGGCCGCCGCTTCGAAAGCGAGACCGACACCGAAGTGGTTGCGCACCTCGTGTCCGAGGCGGTCGAAGCCGGCGCGAGCCCCGAGGATGCCGTCAAGGCCGTGTTGCCGCAGCTGCGCGGCGCCTTTGCGCTGGCGATCGCGTTCAAGTCCGCGCCCGACATGCTGATCGGCGCGCGGCTCGGCTCGCCCCTGGTCGTCGGCTATGGAGAGGGCGAGACCTATCTCGGTTCCGACGCGCTGGCGCTCGCGCCGCTGACGCAGCGTATCGCCTATCTCGAGGAAGGTGACCTGGTGGTCGTGCGCGCGGGTGCCGCGCAAATCTACGACGCCGCCAACAATCCCGTGGAGCGTGCGATCACCATGTCGGGCGTCACGGCCGCGGCGGTGGAGAAGGGCCCCTATCGCCACTTCATGCAAAAGGAGATTTTCGAGCAGCCGACCGTCGTCGCGCAAACGCTGCAAAGCTACATCCGCAGCGTCGAGCAGCAGGTCGCGCTGCCGCAGATGGATTTCGACCTCGCGTCGGTCAAGCGGATCACCATCGTCGCCTGCGGCACCAGCTTCTACGCCGGCATGGTCGCCAAATACTGGTTCGAGACCTTCGCGCGCGTGCCCGTCGACATCGATGTGGCATCCGAGTTCCGCTACCGCGATCCGGTGCTGGAGGAGGGCGGCCTCGCGCTTTTCATCAGCCAGTCCGGCGAGACCGCGGACACGCTCGCCGCGCTGCGCCATTGCAAGGCGGGCCGCCAGACCATCGCCGTCGTCGTCAATGTGCCGACGTCCAGCATGGCGCGCGAGGCGGACCTGCTGCTGCCCACCCACGCCGGGCCGGAAATCGGCGTCGCCTCGACCAAGGCGTTTACCTGCCAGCTCGCCGTCCTCGCCGCCTTCGCCGCGCATCTCGCGGTCGCCAAAGGGCGCATGACCCGCAACGAGGAACGCGAGGTGGTCGAACATCTCACCCAAGCCCCCGCTGCGCTCAACGCCGCGCTGGCGCATGATGCCGACATCGCGGCCATGGCGCACCTCATCGCGCCCGCGCGCGACGTCCTCTACCTGGGGCGCGGACCCGACTATCCATTGGCGCTGGAAGGCGCGCTCAAGCTCAAGGAGATCAGCTATATCCACGCCGAAGGCTATGCCAGCGGCGAGATGAAGCATGGCCCCATCGCGCTGATCGACGAGGCGGTGCCGGTCATCGTCCTCGCGCCGTCCGGCCCCCTGTTCGAAAAGACAGTGAGCAACATGCAGGAGGTGCGCGCGCGCGGCGGCAAGGTCATCCTGGTTAGCGACGCGGCCGGTATCGCCGAGGCCGGCGAGGGCTGCCTCGCCACGATCGAGATGCCGAGCGTCCATCCGCTCATCGCGCCGCTGGTCTATGCGGTGCCGGTGCAGCTCATCGCCTATCATGTCGCGGTCGCCAAGGGCACCGACGTTGATCAGCCCCGCAACCTCGCCAAGAGCGTGACCGTGGAGTGAGGGTCGGCCGAGGAAAGGGGGAACGATGGCAGCGCGGGGCACGGGCCAGGGCTTTCCCCAGTCGCGGGCTGCGCCATTGCT
>CBDUBN010000128.1:0-5150 GCA_965365395.1 uncultured Sphingomonas sp. | reverse complement strand
TCGAAGCCGCAGTTGCTGCCGTCGAACAGGCTGGTGTGGGTCGGGATCGCGCCTTCGGGCAGGCTGGCGGGGTCGACCGCGAAGCCGTGGTTCATGCTGGTGATCTCGACGACGCCGTCCTTCAAACGCTTGACCGGGTGGTTGGCGCCGCGGTGGCCCTGATGCATCTTTATCGTGCGCCCGCCGACCGCGATGGCGAGCAATTGGTGGCCGAGGCAGATGCCGAAGATGGGTTTGCCTTGGCTCATCAGCTCGCGGATCACGGGCACGGCATAGTCGCCGGTCGCGGCGGGGTCTCCCGGGCCGTTGGAGAGGAAGATGCCGTCGGGTTCTAAGCTGAGGATATCGTCGGCGGTGGCATCCGCGGGGACGATGGTGACGCGGGCGCCGGCGCGGACCAGGTTGCGGAAGATGTTGTGTTTGCTGCCGTAGTCGATGGCCACGACATGGGGTTTGCCTTCGTCATCGGTGTTCGCATAGCCCTGCCCCAGCCGCCAGACGCCGCCGTCCCAGGCCGCGCGTTCCATGCGGCTGACAACCTTCGCCAGGTCCATGCCCTCCAGGCCCGGCCAGGCGCGCGCCTTGGCGAGCAGTTCGTCCACGTCGAAGCAGCCGTCGGGGGCGTGGGCGATGACCGCGTTGGGGGCGCCGGCCTCGCGGATATGCCGCGTGAGCGCGCGGGTATCGATTCCGCTGACGCCGATCAGGCCGTTCGTGGCCATCCATTCGTCGAAGCGCTCACGGCTGCGAAAGCTCGACGGGGCGGTCACGTCCTGGCGGACGATGCAGCCCACCGCATGCGGCTTGTCGGCCTCCACATCCTCGGCGTTCGCGCCGGTGTTGCCGATGTGGGGGAAAGTGAAGGTGACGATCTGCCCGGCGTAGCTGGGATCGGTCATCACCTCCTGGTAGCCGGTCATCGCGGTGTTGAAGCATAGTTCGCCGACGCCCGCGCCCGCATGCCCGAAGCCGCGGCCCCACAGGACGGTGCCGTCAGCGAGGACGATCGCGCCGGTCGCGCCGCTGGGCTGGGCTGGAGCCATGGGTCGTCCCTTTCATGCCGGAGGAGGCACGTACCGCTAGGGCGGATGGCCGCGCGGCACAATCTGGCGAATGCGCAATATGTCCGCTAGGCTGCTCGCTTCCGGTTTTCGACAGAAAGACGACGCCATGATTCGCGACGACCTGAAGGCTGCCCAGATCGCCGCGATGAAGGCGGGCGAGAAGGAGCGGCTGGGCGCGATCCGCCTGATCCTCGCGAAGGTGAAGGACCGCGACATCGAGCTGCGCACCGCCGCCGCGCCGGCGGACGACGACGCGACCGTGGTCGAGGTGATGCAGAAGATGATCAAGCAGCGGCGCGAATCGATCGCCATGTTCGAGAGCGGCGGGCGGCCCGAGAAGGCGGCGGCAGAGGCCGCGGAGGTGACGGTGATCGAGGGTTTCCTGCCGCGCCGGATGAGCGAGGCGGAGACGATCGCCGCGATCGAGGCGATAAAGGGCGAGCTGGGCGCGACCGGCATGAAGGACATGGGCCGCGTGATCGCCGAGCTGAAGGCGCGGCATGCGAGCGCGCTCGACATGGGCCAGGCAAGCGCGCTCGTGAAGGCAGCGCTGGCGGGGTAGGCCTGCGTGGCGCTGACCCCGCAATGGCTGGACGAGCTGCGCAGCCGGACGGTGCTGTCCACGCTGATCGGTAAGTCGATCAAGGTCACGCGAGCCGGACGCGAGTATAAGGCGTGCTGCCCGTTCCACGACGAGAAGACGCCCAGCTTCACCATCAACGACGCCAAGGGATTCTACCATTGTTTCGGGTGCGGGGCGCATGGCGATGCGATCCGCTGGATGACAGACCAGCGCGGCCTGCCGTTCATGGACGCGGTCAAGGAACTCGCCGCGGCGGCGGGGATGGAGGTCCCGGCCCCCGATCCGCGTGCCGCGGCGCGGGCCGAGGCCGCGACTAGCCTGCGCGACGTGACCGAGGCGTCGGCCGCCTGGTTCGCGGAGCGACTGGCGGCGGACGAGGGGGCGGGCGCGCGCGACTATCTGGCGCGGCGCGGGCTTAACGCGGCGACGGTTGCGGCGTTCGGCCTCGGCTTCGCGCCGGACGCGCGCGGGCGGCTGCGCGAGGTGCTGGCGCGGTTTGGCGATGCCATGGCGGTCGAGGCGGGGATGCTGATCCAGCCGCCGGACGATGCGCCGAAGGACAGCCGCGCCGGTCCACCGGCGGGAAAGGCCAGACAAGAACGCCAGCAGCCTTACGACCGGTTCCGCGGGCGGCTGATGATTCCGATACGCGACGCACGGGGGCGGGTCATTGCGTTCGGCGGACGGATATTGGGGGCGGGCGAACCCAAATACTTGAACTCGCCGGACACGCCGCTGTTCGACAAGGGACGCATTCTCTACAATCTCGACCGGGCGGCGCCGGCGGCGCGCAAGCACGGCCGGCTGATCGTCGTCGAAGGCTATATGGACGTAATCGCGCTCGCGCAGGCAGGCATTGCGGAGGCCGTCGCGCCGCTCGGCACCGCCTTGACGGAAGCGCAGATCGAGCTCGCCTGGCGGCAGGCGGAGGTGCCGATCCTGGCGTTCGACGGGGATGCGGCGGGGCAGCGGGCGGCGCTGCGGGCGGCGTTGCGCGCGCTGCCGCTGCTGCGTCCCGGACACAGCCTGGCGTTCGTCGCGCTGCCCGAGGGCAAGGACCCCGACGATATCGTGCGCGAGCGCGGCGCCAAGGCATTCGACGCGCTGTGCGCGGGCGCGGTCCCGCTGGTCGATCTGTTGTGGCGCACCGCGCACGAGGGCCGGGCAGGAGATACGCCGGAGGCGCGTGCCGGTGTGCGCAAGACATTGTTCGACTGGGCCGATGCCATCGCCGACAAGGATGTCGCCGCGCATTACCGACAGGCGTTTCGAGAGCGTATGGACGCTGCCTATTTTGCACCGCGTGCGCAGCCACCGCGGCGGGCGGCGAGTGGCCAGCGCGGCGGCCAACGCTACGCCCAGCCCGAACGAGCGCCCGACGCCGCCTTGCGCACCATGAGCGGTACGCTCGACGCGCGGCTCGCCGACGCGGTGGTGGCGGGACTGCTGCGGCACCCCGGCCGGATCGCCGCGCATTGCGAGGAGTTGGCGGGATGGAGCGTGAACGACGCGGAAACGCGCGCGCTGCTGCGCCGCATGTGCGAGCTCGCAGACCTGCACCCTGCCCTCGACCACGCGCGGCTGCTGGCGCTGCTAGCTGGATCGCCCTTGCAGGCGAAGGCGCAGGCCCTGCTGCGCGCGGATACCATCCAGTTTTCGTTCACCCGCCCCGCATCGAGCGACGGCGTCGGGCCCCACGCAGCGCGGGCGGCGCGCGACCTTGACGAGGCGATCGCGGCGGCGGTCGCCTGGCCCGAGGTGGCGCGCGAACTGGACGCAGCGACCGAGGCGATGCGTCACCGGCTGGACGGCCCAAGTTTCGAACGTCAGCAGCGGCTGCTGCAGGCCAAGGCGGAACTGGCCGAGCGGCTGGCCAACCTTGGCGAAAGCAGCCGCATCTGAACGACGACGCGCTGGCGCATGGGCGCGCATCGGCGGTTGTGAAACCGCGGCTTCGCCCCTATCTGCGCGAGTTATGGCATCGGGAAGCACAATGAGCGAAGAAGACATCGAGACCACCGGCGACGAACCGCTGATCGACCTCAACGATGCCAAGGTGAAGAAGCTGCTCGCGCGCGCCAAGAAGCGTGGATATCTGACCTACGACGAGCTGAACGAGGCGCTGCCGCAGGACCAGATGTCGTCCGAGCAGATCGAGGACATCATGTCCGAGATCTCCGGTATGGGCGTGAACATCGTCGAGAAGGACGAGGACAGCGAGGACGAGCCGGAGGCCGACGAGCCCGAGGACGAGGAGATCGAGCCCGTCGGCGCGGCATCCGCGCTGGCGGCGGCGCCCGAAAAGAAGAAGGAGGTCGTGGACCGCACCGACGACCCCGTGCGCATGTACCTGCGCGAGATGGGCGCGGTCGAGCTGCTGAGCCGTGAGGGCGAGATTGCCATCGCCAAGCGGATCGAGGCGGGCCGTGACACGATGATCATGGGGCTGTGCGAAAGCCCGATCACCTTCAACGCGATCATCGAATGGGCGCACGCGCTGGACGCGGGCGAGATGCAGCTGCGCGAGATCCTGGATCTCGAGGCGATGCTGAACAAGGATCCGGTGCCCGAAAACCTCGACGAGGCTGGCGAGGGAGAGGACGGCGAGATCAGCGAGAAATCCGCCGGCCCGTCGTTCAAGGATGAGGACGAGCCGGTCGAAGCACCCGCCGATGCCGACGACGACGAGGAGTCGATGACCGAGCGGCGCGCACGGCCCGCCTTCGAGGAGGAGGATGAGGACAATACGCTGAGCCTCGCCGCGATGGAGGACCTTCTCAAGCCCGAGGCGATCGAGAAGTTCGCGAGCATCACGCGGCTCTACAAGGATTATGCGAAGCTGCAGAATGCGCGGCTGGCCGCGCTGTCGGTCGGCAACGATTTTCCGGCCGCCAGCGAGAAGAAGTATCAGAAACTGGGCGACGAACTGACCGCCGAGGTCGAGAGCGTCCAATTCCACAACAGCAAGATCGAATATCTGGTCGACCAGCTGTACAGCTATAACCGGCGCCTGACCGCGCTTGGCGGGCAGATGCTGCGTCTGGCCGAACGCCATAAGGTGCCGCGCAAGGATTTCCTCGACCGCTACATCGGCTCGGAACTCGACGAGAACTGGCTCGACGGTGTCGCGAGGCTCGACAAGAAGTGGGCGGCATTCGCCGAGCGCGAGGCAGGCGCGGTGGACCGCGTACGCACCGAAATCGCCGAGATCGCGGGATCGACCGGCATGGCGCTGGGCGAGTTCCGCCGCGTCGTGAACATGGTACAAAAGGGCGAGCGCGAGGCGCGCATCGCCAAGAAGGAGATGGTCGAGGCCAACCTGCGCCTCGTCATCTCCATCGCCAAGAAATACACCAACCGCGGCCTGCAGTTCCTCGACCTGATCCAGGAGGGCAACATCGGCCTGATGAAGGCGGTCGACAAGTTCGAATACCGCCGCGGCTACAAATTCTCGACCTATGCCACCTGGTGGATTCGCCAGGCGATCACCCGGTCGATCGCCG
>CBDUBN010000127.1:0-5185 GCA_965365395.1 uncultured Sphingomonas sp. | reverse complement strand
CCGCCATATTCGCCAGCAGGAATGGTGCCCTCGAACGTCGCATAGGACATCGGATGGTCCTCGGTGCGCACCGCGAGGCGCTTGTCCTCGGGGTTCACGCTCGGCCCGCGCGTCACCGCCCAGCTTTTGAGCACGCCGTCCACCTCGATACGGAAATCGAAATGCAACCGCGTCGCGTCATGCTTCTGCACGATGAATAGGTTGCCCGGCGTCGCTCCGCGCTCGCCCTTTGGTTCGGCCGTGCGCGCGAAATCGCGCTTCGCGTTATAGGCGGCGAGCGGGTCGGCCTTGCGCGCCATCTATTTCGCGGCGGCGCGTTTGCGCGGGGTGGCCTTCTTCGCCGGCGCGGCCTTGGCGCCCTTGCGCGCCTTGGCGGCCTTCGGTCTGGTCGAAGCCGCCGCGCCGCCGCCGCCGATCGACTTCTTCAGCGCCGCCATCAGGTCGATCACATTGCCGCCGCCGCGCGGTGCCTCCTCCACGTCCTCCAGGATCTTGGCGCCCTTCGCCTTGCTCTTCTTCTCGACCAGCCGCTTCAGCGCATCGACATAGCGGTCGTGGAACTCCTGCGGGTGGAAGGGCGCGCTCTTGCCGTCGATCAGGTTGACCGCGAGGTCGAGCAGGTCCTGCGACGGCGCACCGTCCTTGATATCGCGGAACGCGTCCTGCGCCTTCGACACCTCGTCGGCGTAGCGCAGCACCTCCATGACGATGCCCCGCCCGCAGGGTTTCAGGCATACCAGCTGCTCGCGCCCGCGCACCGACAGCTGGCCGAGCCCGATCTTGCGCGACGCCTTCATCGCCTCGCGCAGCACGATATAGGCCTCCTCGGCCAGGTCGTCGGCCGGCACGACATAATAGGGCTTCTCGAAATACAGCACGTCGATCGCGTCGGACTCGACGAACTGGACGAGGTCGAGCGTCTTGCGGCTCTCGATCTTCACTGCTTCGATCTCATCGTCCTCCAGCAAGACGAAATCGTTTTTCGCGATCTCATAGCCCTTGACGATATCGTCGACGTCGATCGGGCCGATACCCGGCACGACCTTCTCATATTTGACCGGTTGGCCGCTGGGCTCATGGATCTGGCGAAAGGCGATCGCCGCGCCGGACTTGGTCGCAGGGTAGATTTCGACGGGAATCGAAACCAGCGCCAACCGCAGCTGACCCTGCCAATATGCGCGCCGTGCCATCGCCTTGCTCCACCCTGTTGCACGGGTGAACGCATCCGTCGCCTGCCCTGTTCCGCGTTGCGCTACTCGGCGGCGACCAGCAGGGGGCTATCGTCGAGCGGCTGCTCCAGCCGACCCAGCATCTCGCGCGGCACGACCTGCCAGAAACGGTCCCGCCAGCGCACCCAGTCGCCCACGATCTCGCGCGCCCAGGCGCTGTCGGTCGCCGCGACATGCTCGGCGAGCAGCGCCAGCAGCCGCTCCTCCCACCATGCGCTTGCCAGCCGCTGCCAGACGATGCTGTCGGGGTTGGCGCGCACGCCGAACCGCTCGTCGGCGTCGAGCACGAAGGCCATGCCGCCGGTCATCCCTGCGCCGAAGTTCGATCCCACCGGCCCCAGGATCACGGCGGTGCCGCCGGTCATATATTCGCAGCCGTTGGCGCCGCATCCCTCGACGACGACGGTCGCGCCCGAATTGCGCACGGCGAACCGCTCGCCCGCCTGTCCTGCCGCGAACAGACTGCCCGACGTCGCGCCGTAGAGCACGGTATTGCCGATGATGCTGTTGTCGCGCGCGATCAGCGGCGATTTGACCATCGGCCGCACCACGATCCGCCCGCCTGACAGCCCCTTGCCGACATAGTCGTTGGCGTCGCCGAACACTTCCAGCGTGATGCCCTTGCACAGGAAGGCACCGAGCGACTGCCCCGCGCTGCCGCGCAGGCGCACGTGCACATGCCCGTCGGCGAGCGCGGTCATGCCGAAGCGGCGCGTCACCTCCGCCGACAGGCGGGTGCCGACCGCGCGGTGCGTGTTGCGCACGGTATAGGTCAGCTGCATCTTCTCGCGCCGCTCGAACACCGGCGCCGCGTCGCGCAATATCTGCGCGTCGAGGCTGTCCGGCACCTCGTTGCGATGCGTGGGGATGTTGAACCGGCGCGCGGCGTCCGGCGCGTCCACCTTGGCGAGGATGGGATTGAGGTCGAGGTCGTCGAGATGCTCGGCGCCCCGGCTCACCTGGCGCAGCAACTCGGTCCGCCCGATGATTTCGTCGATGCTGCGATAACCCAGGCGCGCCAGTATCTCGCGCACCTCCTCCGCGATGAAGGTCATCAGATTGACCACCTTTTCCGGCGATCCCGAAAATTTCGCGCGCAGCCGCTCGTCCTGCGTGCACACGCCCACCGGGCAGGTGTTCGAATGGCACTGGCGCACCATGATGCAGCCCATGGCGACCAGGCTCAGCGTGCCGATGCCATATTCTTCCGCGCCCAGGATCGCGGCGATGACGATGTCGCGCCCGGTCTTCAGGCCCCCGTCCGCGCGCAGCTTTACCCGGTGGCGCAGGCCGTTGAGGGTGAGCACCTGGTTGACCTCGGACAGGCCCATTTCCCACGGCGTGCCGGCATATTTGATGCTGGTCTGGGGGGATGCGCCGGTGCCGCCGACGTGGCCGGACACCAGGATCGCGTCAGCATGCGCCTTGGCGACGCCCGCCGCCACGGTGCCAATTCCGGCGGAACTGACGAGCTTCACGCACACCCGCGCGCGCGGGTTGATCTGTTTTAGATCATAGATGAGCTGCGCCAGATCCTCGATCGAATAGATGTCGTGGTGCGGCGGCGGCGAAATCAGCGTGACGCCGGGCGTCGAATGCCTGAGCCGGGCGATCATGTCGGTCACCTTGAACCCCGGCAGCTGCCCGCCCTCGCCTGGCTTCGCGCCTTGCGCGACCTTGATCTCGATCTCGTCGCACGCGCCCAGATATTGCGCGGTGACGCCGAACCGGCCCGACGCGATCTGCTTGATGACCGAATTGGCGTTGTCGCCGTTGGGATAGGGGGCGTAGCGCGCAGGGTCTTCGCCGCCTTCGCCGGACACCGCCTTGGCGCCGATGCGGTTCATCGCGATCGCCAGCGTCTCGTGCGCCTCGGGAGACAGCGCGCCCAGGCTCATGCCCGGCGTGATGAACCGCTTGCGGATCTCGGTGATCGCCTCGACCTCGTCCAGCGGCACGGGCGCGCTCGCCTCGTTGAACTCGAACAGATCGCGCAGATAGACTGGCGGCAGGTCGCGCACCCCACGCGAAAAGGCGAGATAGGTCGAATAGCTGTCGGTCGCGACCGATGTCTGGAGCAGGTGCATCAGCTGCGCGCCCCAGGCATGCGTCTCGCCCCCGGCGCGCTGGCGATAGAAACCGCCGATCGGCAGGTGCACCGCCGCCGGGTCGAACGCCGCGGCGTGCCGCTCGCTGGCGTTGAGCGCCAGGCTGACATAGCCTTCGCCCGAAATCTTGGCCGGCATGCCGGGGAACAGGTCGGCGACCAGGCTGCGCGAAAGCCCCACCGCCTCGAAATTATAGCCGCCGCGATAGCTGGAAACGACCGCGATGCCCATTTTGGACATGATCTTGAGCAGGCCATCGTCCACCGCCTTGCGATAGTTGGCAATGCAGGCGTCGAGCGGAAGATCGCCCGCCAGCCCGCGCGCGTGGCGGTCGGCGATGCCCGCTTCCGCCAGCCAGGCGTTCACCGTGGTCGCGCCCACCCCCACCAGCACGGCAAAGCCGTGCGTATCCAGGCATTCGGCCGACCGCACGTTGATCGACGCATAGGAACGCAGGCCCTGGCGGACGAGATGCGTGTGCACCGCCGCCGCCGCGAGGACCATCGATATGCCGGCCAGCGCGGGCCCGGCGCCCTCGTCGGACAGGAACAGTTCGGAACGCCCCGCGCGCACCGCGGCTTCGGCGTCGGCGCGCACCCGCGCGATCGCGGCGCGCAGGCCGGCCGCACCGGTCGCCGGATCGAACGTGCAGCAGATATCCGCCGCCGTCTCCCCGAACGCCGCCTTCAACCGGTGCCAGTCGGCGTTCGACAGCACCGGCGAATCGATCACCAGCACGCCCGCATTCTGGCCGGAGATGTCGAGGATGTTCGCGAGGTTGGAAAAGCGCGTCTTCAGGCTCATCACATGCCGTTCGCGCAGGCTGTCGATCGGCGGATTGGTGACCTGGCTGAAATTCTGCCGGAAAAACTGGTGCAGCAGGCGCGGCTTGTCCGAGATGACGGCCAATGGCGTGTCGTCACCCATCGACCCGACCGCTTCCTTTGCGCTGAGCATCATCGGCTCGAGGATCAGTTCCAGATCCTCCATCGTCTGGCCCGCCGCCACCTGGTGGCGTACCAGCCGCTCGCCGTGCAGGTGCAGCGTCACATCCTCCGGCACGTCGGGCAGGTCGGCCATGGTGCGGAACCCGCGCACCAGCTCGGCATAGGGCTGCTCGCCGGCGATCCGGTCCTTGATCTCGGCGTCGAACAACACCCGCCCCTCGGCCAGGTCGACCGCCAGCATCTCGCCCGGCCCCAGCCGGCCCTTGCGGACGATATGCGCCTCGGGCAGCACGACCATGCCGCTTTCGGAGCCCACGACCACCAACCCGTCGTCGGTGATGGTGTAGCGAAGCGGGCGCAGCGCGTTGCGGTCCATTCCCGCCACCGCCCAGCGGCCGTCGGTCATGGCCAGCGCCGCCGGACCGTCCCACGGCTCCATGACGCTCGCGAAATATTGGTACATGGCATGGTGCGCGGGCGATATTTCGGGATCGCCGCCCCATGCCTCCGGCACCAGCATCAGCTTGGCGGTCGGCGCCTCGCGGCCCGACCGCACGATCGTCTCGAACACCGCGTCGAGCGCCGCTGTGTCGGATGCGCCGGCGGGAATGACCGGCTTTATCTCCTCCGACTGGTCGCCGAACGCCAGGCTCGCCATCTTGATCTCGTGGCTTTTCATCCAGTTGCGGTTGCCACGGATGGTGTTGATCTCGCCATTGTGCGCCAGGCACCGGAACGGCTGCGCCAGCCACCATTGCGGAAAGGTGTTGGTCGAATAGCGCTGGTGAAAGATCGCGACGCGGCTCTCGAACGCCTCGCTGGTCAGATCGGGGTAGAAGACCGACAGGCTCTCGGCCAGGAACAGCCCCTTGTACACGATCGACCGGCACGACAGGCTGCA
>CBDUBN010000126.1:0-5201 GCA_965365395.1 uncultured Sphingomonas sp. | reverse complement strand
ACCTCGGTCTTGCCGAAGCCGACGTCGCCGCAGACCAGCCGGTCCATCGGCTTGCCCGCGGCGAGATCACCCAGCACGTCGCCGATGGCGCGGTCCTGATCGTCGGTTTCGGCATAGGGGAAGCGGTCGACGAAGGCAGGATATGTGGGATCGGCATTGGCGATATCGGCCGGGCGCAGCGCGCGTTCGGCGGCCGTCGCGAGAAGTTCGCCCGCGATCTCGCGGATGCGCTCCTTCATCCGCGCCTTGCGTCGCTGCCACGCCTCGCCGCCCAGCCGATCGAGCGTGACGCCATCGCTCTCGCCGCCGTAGCGCGAGAGGACGTCGAGATTTTCGACCGGCACGAACAGGCGGTCGCCGCCGGCGTAGGTCAGGGCGACGCAATCGTGCGGCGCGTTGCCGACGGGGCGCGAGGTCAATCCATCGTAGCGGCCGATGCCATGATCGCTGTGGACGACATGATCGCCGACGGAGAGCGTCGCCATTTCCGCGAGGAAGGCGTCCGCGCTTTTCTTGCGCCGCTGGCGGCGGATCAGGCGATCGCCGAGGATATCCTGTTCGGAAATGACCGACAGCGATTCGCTGGCGAAACCATGCTCGATCGGCAGCACCACCGCGACCGCGGTTTCGCGCGTGGCGAGGCCCAATGTCTCCTGCCAGCCATCGGCGACCGCGATCGACAGCGCGCCATGCTCGCGCGCCAGGCCGACGAGCCGGTCGCGCGCGCCGAGCGAGTAGCTGGCGATGATCGTCTTGCGGCCCGCCGCGCGTTCCTTCGCCAGATGCTCGACCAGTGCGTCGTACACATTTTCGCTGGCGGCGCGTTCCGGCGCGAAATCGCGCGCCGAGGTGGTCGCGAAGTCGAGCACGCTTGCGCTCGCCGGCTCGTCGAACGGGGTCGCGAGGTGCATGGGCAGCGCGGCGACCGCGCGGTCCCATTCGTCGGGGGTCAGATACAGCGCCTCGGGCGGCAAGGGGCGATAGCTGCCCGCGCTGGTCTTCGCGGCATCGATACGGTTCTGGTGATAATCGGCGATCGCCTCGAAACGCGAGGTCACCGCGGCGATGCTGCCATGATCGCGGATGATCAGCGCCGCATCGCCGATATGGGCGAAGAGCGTCGCGAGCTTATCCTCGAGGAGCGGCAGCCAGTGATCCATGCCCGCCTGGCGCCGCCCGTCCGACACCGCCTGGTAGAGCGGGTCGCCGGTCGCGGTCGCGCCGAAACGATCGCGGTAACCGGTGCGGAAACGCCTGATCGTGCCCTCGTCCAGCAGCGTTTCGGCGGCGGGGAGAAGAAGGAGTTCGTCGGCGGATCCGCTGCTGCGCTGGTCGTTCGGGTCGAAACGGCGCAACGATTCGATCTCGTCGCCGAAGAAGTCGAGCCGGTAGCCCAGCTCCTCGCCCGCAGGGAACAGATCGACGATGCCGCCGCGCACCGCATATTCGCCATGGTCCGCGACCGTGTCGACCCGGCTGTAGCCGTTGTCCGAGAGAAGCTGCGCCAGCCGGTCGCGGTCCATGCGCCCGCCCGCAACGAGGCGCGCAGACAGCTGGCGGATGCGGAACGGAGTCAGCGTGCGCTGCGTCGCCGCATTGGCGGTGGTGACGACGAGCTGCGGCTTGCCGCTTGCCGGCGCGCCGAGGCGGGCCAGCGCGGCCATGCGTTCCGACGAGGCGCGCAAGCTGGGCCCGGCGCGGTCGTAGGGCAGGCAGTCCCAGGCGGGAAAGCGGATCACCTCGAGTTCGGGCGCGAACCAGGCGGCGCTGTCGGCCAGGCCATGCATCGCGGCATCGTCGGACGCTATCCACACCAGCCGCCCGCCGGCGTTCCCGGCCACCGCGCGCGCGGCGTCGGCGGCGAGCAGGGGTGCGAACCCGCCGGCGACGCGCGCGAGCGTCAGCGGCGCGCGCGCGGAGACGAGGGTAGCGAGGTCGGGCATCAGGGCATGGTCTTCACATAGTCGAGCCGGCGCAGCGCATCGGCGAGAGGTCCTTCGAGATGCGGCGGCGGCGCGCTGCGGCCGAACGCCCAGGACAGGATGTCGACATCCTGTTCGTCGATCAGCGCCTCGAACCAGCCGAGTTCGGCATCGTTCCATGCGGCGCCATGCGCGTCGAAAAAGCCGCCGACGAGATAATCCGCCTCGCGCGTGCCGCGATGCCGGCTGCGAAAATGCAAGCGCTTGAGGCGTGTCTCGCGATCCATTCGGGCATTCATCCTCACCGTCGATGCACGACGCTGCGGGCGAGCTGGCGTCGATGCCACTCGCCTGCTGGCGCTCCCTTGCGCCGCCACCTATGCACCGGTGCGATAGCCATGCGCCCCACGATACTCAATTCGCTTTTCGCCGAAATCGGCTCGCGCCGCGGTGTCGGGCCGCAGCTCGCACGCAATCTCGAGCGGCTGGGCATCACCCGCGTGAAGGATGCGCTCCTTCACCTGCCGACGGGACGGATCGACCGGCTGCGCATCGGCAGCCTTGACGAGGCAACCGTCGGCGGGGGGGGGATCGTGCCGCTGACCGCGCAGGCCTATCGCCCGGGCGGCAACCCGCGTGCGCCGTTCCGCGTCGATGCGTTCGACCCCGTCGGCAATCATGTCGCCATCGTCTATTTCGGGCGGGCGCAGGGAATGGCGCGCAAGGCGTTTCCGATCGGCGAGCCGCGCATCGTCGCCGGACGGCTCGACCGCTATGGCGACATGCTGCAGATCGTGCGGCCCGATGCGGTGGTCGATCCCGCCGAGGCCGAACGGGTCAAGGCGCGCGAGGCGGTCTACCCGCTGACCGAGGGGCTGACCAACGGGCGGATGGCGGCCATCGCCGCGGACGCGATTCAGGCGGCGCCCGCCCTCGACGAATGGATCGATACGTCGCTGATGGCGCGGCGCGGATGGCCGGGCTGGAAGGAGGCGCTGGTCCGGGCGCATGCCGACCCGTCGGATGCCGCCGCGCGCGACCGGCTGGCCTATGACGAGCTGTTCGCAGGGCAGCTGGCGTTGCTCCTCGTTCGCGCCGCGGCGCGCAGCCGGCGCGGGCGGGCGATCGTCGGCGATGGTCGGCTGCGCGCGGCGCTGAGCCTGCCGTTCGCGCCGACGGGGGCGCAGGCGCGCGCGATACGGGAGATCGACGGCGACATGGCGCAGACATCGCCGATGCTGCGCCTGCTGCAGGGCGATGTGGGATCGGGCAAGACGCTGGTTGCGCTGATGGCGCTGCTGGCTGCGGTCGAGGCGGGTGCGCAGGGCGCGTTCCTGGCCCCGACGGAGATACTGGCGCGGCAGCATTTCGAGACGCTGCGCCGGATGCTGGTGGGCCTGCCGGTCGAAATCGCGCTGCTGACCGGGCGGGACAAGGGCCGGCCGCGCGAGGCGACGCTGATGGGCCTGGCCGACGGCGGCATCCACATCCTGGTCGGCACGCATGCCATATTCCAGGAAACCGTCACCTATCGCGATCTCGGACTGATCGTGGTCGACGAGCAGCACAAGTTCGGTGTCGCGCAGCGTTTGATGCTGGCGCAGAAGGGCATCAGGCCGCCGCATGTGCTGGCGATGACCGCGACCCCCATTCCGCGCACGCTGACGCTGGCCGCCTATGGCGAGATGGACGAAAGCCGGCTCGACGAGCTTCCGCCGGGGCGCACGCCGGTCGACACGCGCGTCGTTTCGGCCGAGCGGGTGCCGCAGGTGATCGACGGGCTGGCGCGGCATCTGGCGGGCGGCCAGCGCGCTTATTGGGTGTGCCCACTGGTTGAGGAAAGCGCGGGCACCGACTGCACGGCGGCCGAGGAGCGCGCCGCGGCGCTGCGGCTGCGCTTCGGCGCGGAGGCCGTAGGGCTGGTACATGGCCGGATGAAGGGGCCGGAGCGCGATATGGTCATGGAGGCTTTCAAGGCCGGGCGGCTGCAGCTTCTGGTCGCGACGACAGTCATCGAGGTCGGAGTGGATGTGCCCGAGGCGAGCCTGATGATCATCGAGAGCGCGGAACGGTTCGGGCTCGCGCAGCTGCACCAACTGCGCGGACGCGTTGGGCGGGGCAGCGCGGCGTCGACCTGCCTGCTCATCCGCGCCAATTCCGTGGGCGAGGCGGCGCGCGCTCGGCTGGCGCTGATGCGCGAGACCAGCGACGGATTTCGCATCGCCGAGGAGGATCTGAAGCTGCGCGGTGGCGGCGAGTTGCTCGGCACGCGCCAGTCGGGCGATGCCGCTTTCGGCCTGGCGACGCCGGAACAGGCGGAACGGCTGCTGCCGGTGGCGCGCGACGATGCGCGTCTGCTGCTGGAGCGCGACGGCGGACTGGATGGGCCGCGGGGAAGCGCGGCGCGGGCCGCGCTCTACCTGTTCGAGCGCGACGCGGGCGTCGCCCTGCTTCGCGGCGGCTGACTAGGCGGGAATGTGCGCGCCGAGCGCGCGGAGCAGGGGAACGTAATCGCGCACGTCGATGCTCTCGACGAAATTGATGCCGCTGCGTCCGCCCAGGCTCCAGATCGTGCGGCCCTTCAGCTTGCCGATGACGGGCATCGACACCCAGACCGTACTGCCCTCTTCGAGCTTGTGCTCATGCCGCATCAGCAGGCCGTCGGACGAGATGTTGACCACCGTCACCATCGCCGCGCGGCCGTCGGGCAGCGTCACCGGGATGCGCGCGTACACATCCGTACGCGGCGAGGTGCGCTGGTCCGATCCGGCATAATGGGCGGTGTGCGACGGAGGCATGGGGGCAAGGTGTCCGGTGGGGGAGCTTGGCCACCGGATATGCGCCCACGGGGATAATAAGCCGTTAATGGCGCGCTGCCTGCCGGCCCGCCTATCCGCCTGCGGGGACGGCCAGCCCATGCCGTTTCGCACCCAGCTGGACCGGCGTGGGATCGCCCATCGGTGCCACGCGCAGCATCGGATCGGTCACCACGACGCCGGCGACCCGGACCGCGCCCTCCGCGATCTTGCGCTTGGCCTCGTTGTTCGAGGCGACGAAGCCGAGATCGCGCAGGAGCGCGCAGATGCCGATGCCTTCCGCACCGACGCGCACGCTTGGCAGGTCGCCGCCCGCCGCGCCCTGTTCGAATGTGCGGCGCGCGGTGTCCGCCGCCGTCTGTGCCGCGGCGTCGCCGCGGCACAGGCGGGTGACCTCGTCCGCGAGGCGTTTTTTTGCCTCGTTGATCTCGGCACCACCCAGCGCCTCCAGCCGTGCGATTTC
>CBDUBN010000125.1:0-5207 GCA_965365395.1 uncultured Sphingomonas sp. | reverse complement strand
CGCACCCCGCCGGCCTGCCGTGCGATCAGGCCTTGGTCGCGGGCGGCGTGGTCGGACGCGCCGTCGCGGTCGAGGCGGCCGCGGGGCGCGCGGCGGCGGCACCGCCGGCAGCAGCCGAAACCGTCGACGGCTTCACCTGCCCATTGGACATGATGTAGCCCAGCACGTCGTTCGAGAAGATCGACAGGTCACGGCCGATCGCCTTGTTGCGGGCCTGCAGCCAGTTGTAGGCCATGACCGCGGGCACCGCGACGACCAGACCGATGGCGGTCATGATCAGCGCCTCGCCGACCGGGCCGGCGACCGCGGAGATCGACGGATCGCCCGACTGGCCGATCTTGATCAGCGCGTTCAGAATGCCCCAGACCGTCCCGAACAGGCCGACGAACGGCGCGGTCGAACCCACGGTCGCAAGGAAGGACAGGCCACCCGACAGCACCGAGATGATGTGGTTCTGCGCACGCTGCATCGTGCCGTGCATCCAGTCGTGCGCCTCGACCGGATCGGACAGCTTGCCATGGTCGTTCTGGGCGCGCAGCGCGTCCTCGACGATCTGGCGATAGGCGCTGTTCTTCTCCAGCTTCGACGCGCCCTCGGCCAGCGTCGGCGCGCGCCAGAAGCTCGCCTGCATGTCGCGGCCCTGCTTCATGATCTTGTTCTGCTCGAACAGTTTCGTGAACATGATGTAGAGCGTGCCCACGAACATGATCACCATGATGCCCAGCGTCGACCAGGCGACGGGGCCACCCTGGCGCATCGCGGCCATGAAGCCGAACTGTTCGGCGGCTGCAGCGCCACTGGCGGCGGCACCCATCAGATTGATCATCATAATCTTGCTTCCCTCTCAGATACCTTGGCCTCGCCACGCGGCGTGCGGCCGATAGATGGTTCGATTCTAGTTTTCCGGGATAACCCACTGCACGCCGCGCGAGTAGCTGCCCGTGGTCGGGTTGCCGTCGCGGTCGAGCGCCGGTTCGAACCGGGCGCGCCGCTGCATGTTGGTGCAGGCCGCCCGGTCGAGCGCGGCATTGCCGCTGGATGAGGTGACGTTGCACCCAGTGACCCGGCCATCGGTGCCGATGCTGACGGTGACGCGCGTGGTACCCTGCGCTTCCTCACGCAACGCCGACGACGGATAATCGTCGTTCGTTACCCAGCTCGATGCATTGCCACGCGGACGGGCAGCGCGGGACCGATCTGGCGCGACGACGGCAGGCGGCGCGGGCGGAGCCGGCGGCGCGGGCGTGGCCGTGACCGTCGGCGGCACATAGGGTGGCGGTGTCGGCGTCGACGTCACCACCGGGGCGCTGACCGGCGGCGCAAAGCGCGGCGGCGGCGTGACCACCGGCGGCGGCGGCGGCAATTTGGTATCGGGTGGCGGTGGCGGCGGCGGCACTTCCGGCGGCGGCGGCTCGTCGACGTTGATCACGTCCAGCTTTTCCACGGCGTCCTTGACGATGCTGATCGCAAGCCCGCTGACCAACAACCATCCCAGCAGGAAGGTGATGAGCCCAACGAGAACGAGAGAGATCACGCGACTGGTTGGATCGACTGTATCTCCGTAAGCCATCCGGTAATCCTTGCTCCTCTATGCGCCTGCTTCTGAGGCAGGTTACGCTATAAACCCGGGCGGTCCCGCTGGTGTTCCATCCACGGTCCGGCGCACCCTTGTGCGTTCCGCCGCAGCCCAGACGAGCCGACACTCTCTTGCCTTCGCTTCGAATCGGTAACTATCGCGCAGCCTGCGATGGCGCAAACTCTTTATCAGGCGTAAATGTGGCAGCCATCTGCGGGGATTTAACACCCCTACTCCCAGGGAGAAACGCAACCATGCACCGGACGACAGCCGCCCTATCGGCCCTTTTGAGCGCCATGCTGCTACCGGCGGTCGCGCACGCGCAGCGGATCGTTCCGGTGGCGGCCGCGCCGGCGCCTGCCAGCTATGCCGAGGTGGCGGACCTGGCGGTGGAGGCGGCGACGATCATCGACGCGCGCATCCGCCGCGCCTCCCCCGTGCCGGCCGACCAGGCCATCGGAATTCCCGCGCACCTGGTGCGTTTCTACGTCGAGGCGGAGGTCAACGGCCTGCTGTATGGCAGCGACGCGGTCGCGCGGCGGGTGGGCTATCTGGTCGACCAGCCGCGACTGGCCAACGGCCGCGCGCCGCGCCTGCGCGGAAACCGCGTGCTGCTATTCGCGCGTCCCGTCGTGCAGTCGAACCGGCTGCAGCTGGTGAACCCCGGCGCGCAACTCCCATGGAACAGCGGGCGCGAGGCGCACGCCCGCGCGATCGCCGCGGAGCTGGTGCGGGGCGCCCCGCCGCGGGTGACTGGTATCGCGCAGGCATTCCATGTGCCCGGCACGGTGGCGGGCGAAAGCGAGACGCAGATATTCCTGGCCACCGCGAGCGGCGATCCGGTGTCGCTGACGGTGCTGCGCCGACCGGGAGCAGATCCCGTATGGGCAGCGGCGTTCGGCGAGATCGTCGACGAGGCGGCGGGCGCGCCGGCGCGCGGGACGCTGGGCTGGTACCGGCTGGCGTGCGGCCTGCCAGCGTCGCTGCCGGCAGCCGCGACCGCTGCGCTGGCGCCCGCCGAGGCGCGCGCGGCAGCGGCCGACTATGCGATCGTGCTGCGCGATGTGGGCGCTTGCGATCGGGGAGTTGCTGGAACGGTCGTGGGCACGCCGCGCTGAGCGGCGTGACGGAGGCGGCGTTGTCCGCTAGGCGCGCGATTTCCTTATCGCCGGATGATCGCCCCATGCCCGCCCCCTCCCCCGCCCATCCCCCCTTGCGCGTCGGAGTCGCGGGATTGGGAACCGTCGGCGTGGGGGTCGTGCAACTGCTCGAGGACAATGCCGAGCTGATCGCGCGGCGCGCTGGCCGACGGATCGAGGTCGTCGCGGTCGCGGCGCGCGATGCGGGGCGGGAGCGCGGCATCGACCTGTCGCGCTATGCCTGGGTAGAGGATATGGCGGCGCTGGCGGTGCATCCGGCGGTGGACGCGATCGTCGAGGTGGTCGGCGGCGCGGAGGGGCCGGCGCTGGCGCTGGCCGAGGCGACATTGCGCGCGGGCAAGCCGCTGGTGACCGCCAACAAGGCGATGATCGCGCATCATGGGATGGCGCTCGCGCGGATCGCGGATGCGGCGGACGTGCCGTTGAAATTCGAAGCGGCGGTGGCGGGCGGCATTCCGGTGATCAAGGGCCTGCGCGAAGGCGCATCGGCCAACCGCATCGCGCGGGTCTACGGCATATTGAACGGCACCTGCAATTTCATCCTGACGCGCATGGAGGCGAGCCTGCGTGATGGCGCGGCCGGCCGCAGCTTTGCCGACGTGCTGGCCGAGGCGCAGGCGCGCGGTTTCGCCGAAGCCGATCCGTCGTTCGACATCGACGGGGTGGACGCCGCCCACAAGCTGTCGATCCTGGCGTCGATGTGTTTCGGCACGCGGCTCGATTTCGACCTGGTGGCGACGCGCGGCATCCGGGAGATCCTGCCCGAAGACATTCGCGAGGCCGGCGCGCTGGGCTATCGCGTGCGGCTGATCGGGATGGCCGAACAGGGCGCGGCAGGCATGACGCAGAGCGTGTGCCCGTGCCTGGTGCACGCCGACCATCCGCTGGGCTATGTGCCGGGGTCGATCAATGCCGTGGTGGCCGAGGGCGAGCCGGTCGGGCGGCTGTTCTTCGAGGGCGCGGGCGCGGGCGCGGGGCCGACCGCGAGCGCGGTGGTGGCCGACCTGATCGACGTCGCGCGCGACGAATATGGCCCTGCCTTCGCCATGCCGGTGGACGATCTGGTGCGGGCGGTGGCGGCCGACCCGATGCAGCGGCGCGGCAAACATTATGTCCGGCTAATGGTCGCGGACCGCACCGGCGTGCTCGCCGAGATCGCCATCGCGATGCGCGACGCGGGCGTCTCGGTCGAAAGCTTCATCCAGCGAGGCGCGGGCGACGGGGTCGCGCTGATCGCGATGGTGACGCATAGCGGCAGCGGCGCGGACGTGGCCGCCGCGACCCGGCTGCTGGGCGGATCACCGCACCTTCTTGGCGCGCCGATGGTGATGCCGATCCTCGCGCTCTAGCGGCGTTAGCGGTTCGCGCCGCGGAAACGGTCCGGAATGGGCGTGCCTTCGCCGAGGTTGCGGTCGGGATCGAGCAGCAGGCCGACGAGGCCGATGGCGCCGCCAATGGTGCCGATGACATCGACCCCGCCCCAGCACTGGTTGGAAATCGAGGCGCCGCAGGGGACGCGGGACGGATCCACCGCCGCCCCGTCGGTCGAGCCGGGGACGGGGCCGTAGACCTCGCGCAGCGGCAGCGCCTGGTCGTTCGGGCGCGCGCAGACGACGATGTCGGTGGTGGCGACGGCCTGTGCCGCGCAGTCGCCGCGGGTGCGGCGCTGCGTCATGGCGCGCAGGGCGGCCATGGGATCCGCTGGCGCGGCGCGTGGCGGGGCGGTGACGGTGGCGGGAGCAGCGACGGCGGCGGCGGCGTGCTGCGCCGCCAGCACGGCGGCCAGCGCCAGTAGCGGAACATCGCAGCGCCTCGACATCCCCTGCCCCCTCGAATAGACGCGCCGCCAGTTCAGCAACCGTAGGATGATCCCCGCCATGACCGCAAGCCCGAGCAAGATCCTCGACCGCGTCCTCGTCCTCGAGATGGTGCGGGTGACCGAGGCGGCGGCGATCGCGGCGGCGGCGCTGATCGGGCGCGGCGACGAGAAGGCGGCGGATGCGGCGGCGGTGGAGGCGATGCGCGCCGCGCTCAACGAGCTGTACATGGACGGCACCGTGGTCATCGGCGAGGGCGAGCGCGACGAGGCACCGATGCTGTTCATCGGCGAGAAGGTCGGCGCGGCACCCGGCAAGGGCCCCAGGATCGACATCGCCCTCGACCCGCTCGAAGGCACGACGATCACCGCCAAGGCGGGGCCCAACGCGCTCGCGGTGCTGGCGATCGCGGAAGAAGGCGGACTCCTGAACGCGCCCGACACCTATATGAGCAAGATCGCCTGCGGGCCGGGCTACCCCGAGGGGGTGATCGACCTCGACAAGGGGCCGGGCGACAATGTCCGCGCCCTCGCCGCGGCGAAGGGCGTCGCGCCGTCGGAGATCATCGTCTGCCTGCTCGACCGGCCGCGCCACGAGGGCATCATCGCCGAGCTGCGCAGCCTGGGCTGCGGCATCATGCTGATCCCCGACGGC
>CBDUBN010000124.1:0-5213 GCA_965365395.1 uncultured Sphingomonas sp. | reverse complement strand
TGGGCGAATTGATCCTGCCCGCCAATGAGCCGGGCAGCTCGATCATGCCGGGCAAGGTCAATCCGACGCAATGCGAGATGCTGACGATGGTGGCGGCGCAGGTGATCGGCAACCACACCGCGGTGACGGTGGGCGGGATGCAGGGGCACCTCGAGCTCAACGTGTTCAAGCCGCTGATCGCCGCGAACGTGCTGCGCTCGATCGATCTTTTGAGCATCGGCATGACCAGCTTCGCCGAGAATTGCGTCGAGGGCTTGCAGGCCGACGAGGCGCGGATCGCGGAACTGGTCGAGCGGTCGCTGATGCTGGTCACCGCGCTCAATCCGGTGATCGGCTATGACGCGGCCGCCGCGATCGCGAAGAAGGCGCATGCCGAAGGGACAACGCTGCGCGAGGCCGCGCTGGCGCTGGGGTCGATCTCGGCCGAGGATTTCGATGCGGCGATGGATCCGCGGGCGATGGTCTGACTATCGTAACGAATCCGCAGCCCTGAGCCTGTCGAAGGGCGCTTATCGGTGAAGCGCCCTTCGACAGGCTCAGGGCTGCGGTCGGTCGACAGCTTGGCTTATCCCGTTGCCCTCGCAAGGGGGGAGCTTGTCGT
Source organism: uncultured Sphingomonas sp. (assembly GCA_965365395.1). Lineage (GTDB taxonomy): Bacteria > Pseudomonadota > Alphaproteobacteria > Sphingomonadales > Sphingomonadaceae > Sphingopyxis. The sequence goes on along the minus strand of CBDUBN010000124.1, from coordinate 4,612 downwards.
CGCCCATCCGGCGACCTAGCGTGCGTGAAACAGGGAGAGATCAGCATGGCCACCGCCCCCACCTTCGACCGCCGCGCGCTCATGGGCGCGTTGCTTGCCGGCAGCGCGCTCTCCGCCTGCTCGATGCGGCGTGGGGATGCCATGACGGTCAACGGTCCGCCTCGCGCCCCGGCATCGGCAGAAGGCGGCGCGGCGGCGGAGGCGAATGCGCTGTACGACCGCCTGTTCGAACGCCTGCTCGCGCTCAACCCCGAAAGCGCGACTTCGCTCGGGCTCGATACCGGGGAGCGCGCGGGCTATCGCGCGCGATTGGGCAGTTCCGCGGCGGCCGACCGGTTCGGTTTCGCGAGCGAACTGGTCGCCGCCAGACCCGCGATCGACGCGATCGACACGGCCGCGCTCGACGATGCGGGGCGCACGCGGCTGGAGGTCGTACGCTGGTTCGCGGACCGTTCGGCCGAGATCGTCCGCACCCCCTATGGCGGATTCGACGGCTATCCCATTCCCTATACGCTGACGCAGCTGACCGGCAGCTATCAGTCGGTGCCCGATTTCCTCGACAGCACGCACCCCGTCGCCACCGGCGCGGACGCCGAGGCCTGGCTGTCGCGCATGAGCCAGATGGCGCAGGCGATCGACGACGAGGTGGCACGCAGCCGTGCCGAGGCGGGGATGGGCGTGATCCCGCCCAGTTTCATCATCGCCAAGACGCTGACGCAGAGCCGCGCCGCGCTGGCCGATGCGGCCGCGCGCGGACAGAGCGGCATGGCCGCGAATCTGGAGCGCAAGGCGCTGGCCGCGGGCGTGTCCGGCGAATGGCGCGGGCGCGCGGGTGAAATCGCAGCGGGGCCGATCGCCGCCGCGCTCGGGCGCCAGGTCGCCTGGCTCGAGGAGGTTGCCCCGCGCGCGGGCGAGGAGGCGGGCGTATCGCGCCTGCCGGGCGGCGCCGAATTCTACGCCACCTGCCTGCGCCAGCATACCTCGACCGCGCTCACCGCGCGCGAGGCGCACCAGCGCGGGCTCGACGAGGTCGCCGACTATCGCGGCCGGCTCGAACCGCTGCTCGTGGCCCAGGGGCTGACCAGCGGCAGCACCGGCGCGCGGCTGACCGCGCTGGGCCAGCGCCCCGACCAGCTGTGGCCGAACACCGACGAAGGGCGCGCGGCGATGCTCGCCTTCTGCAACGAGCGCAACGATGCGGTGCGCCCGCTGCTGCCGCGCATGTTCAACGATCCGCCGCAGGCGCAGCTGGAGATCCGCCGCGTGCCGCCCGCGATCGAGCTCGGCGCGCCGCGCGGCTATGCGCAGCGCGGCAGTCTGGACGGGACGCGGCCCGGGGCCTTCTACATCAACTTGCGCAACACGACCGACTGGCCGCGCTTCGCGATTCCCACATTCGTCTATCATGAGGGCATTCCGGGCCACGTCTTTCAGGGCGCGGTCCTGCTCGGCACCGATCTGCCCCTGCTCCACCGCAGCCTCGGCATCGCCGCCTATGGCGAGGGCTGGGGCCTGTATGCGGAGCAGATCGCCGACGAGCTCGGCCTGTACGAGAACGAGCCGCTGGGCCGCATCGGCTACCTCCAGGCCGCGCTCTACCGCGCGGTGCGGGTGGTGGTGGACACCGGCATGCACGCGCTGGGCTGGAGCAAGGCGCGCGCGCTCGCCTATATGATCGACGTCAGCGGGCTCGCCCCGCTGGCCGCGGAGAATGAGATCGACCGCTATATCGTCTGGCCGGCGCAGGCGACGAGCTACAAGCTCGGCCACAGCGAGATCGTGCGCGCGCGCGAGGCGGCGCGCGCCGCGATGGGGCCGCGCTTCGACATCCGTGGCTTCCACGACATCGTCCTCAGGCAGGGGTCGCAGCCGCTGGAACTGCTCAGCCGCAACGTCGCGGCCTGGGCTGCGCGGACGGCCCAGGTAACGGGCCCAGGGAACGGGTAGGGGCAGCCGTGCGTAGTGCGGGGGAGAGTAAAGCATGAAAGGGCCAGTGGCCGTGATCGGACAAGTGGTGGGCGCGGCGCTGGGCGGCGCCATTTCCAAGGAACAGCATAATGATCCCGTGAAGGGCGCGCTGATCGGCATGGCGACCATGGCCGTTGCGCGGCGCTTCCTGCCCGCGCGTATCGCGGGCCTGGGTGCCGCGGTCGCCGCCGGCTACGTCACGCGCAAGCTCGCGCAGCGTGCGGAACGCCGGGCGGAGGCACAGCGGCTGCTGCCGGCGCCGAACGCTGCGAATGATGGCGCCGACGGGGCCGACACGGCCGCGCCGACCGTGCACGCCTCGCGCAAGGACAAGCGGGCTCGGCGCAACGATGGCGCGACCTTCGACCTTCCCGTGAATGCGGAAAAGGCCGTCAGCCCCCGCCCTGCCAACGCTTGATCGCTTCCACCGGCGCTACCAGCATCAGGACGTTGAGCGTCAGATTGTCGCGGATGCGCCACAGCGTGAACAATTCGAACGCGATGGCGATGGGTATCCAGACGCGCGCCCGCACGCGGCTGGCGAAGAGGTAGCCGATCGCCATCATCGCGATGTCGGCGACCGAATTGATCACCGCGTCGCCGCTGTAGCCCAGCGCCATCGTCGCCTCGCGATAGCGGTCGATGACCATCGGCGTATTCTCGGCAATCTCCCATGCCGCCTCGACCAGCGTGGCGATGGTCAGACGCGTGCCGAGGCTCGTGCGCGGCAGCAGCCATTTCAGCGCGGCGAAAAAGAGGAAGCCGTGGATGACATGGCTGAAACTGTACCAGTCGGTCAGATGCTGGCTGTTCTCGGCCGACTGCACCGCGCCGTGCCACAGCTTGATCGTGCCGCAGGTGCAGATGGGCGTGCGCCCCATCGCCAGCAGGATCGCCGCCGCCGCCGCCGCGATGGCGATGGCAGCCACCCATTCGCGTTTCGTAACCCCCATCGCGGTCGATTGACGCGAATCGGCGGGCGTTGCAAGAGCGGCCATGGCCGACCCCAGCCCCGTCACCCCCGGCTCCGGCTCGGGCGACCACCCCGATCATTTTCGCCGCCGCGGCATATTGTTCGTCGTGTCCTCGCCATCGGGCGCCGGTAAATCCACGATCTCGCGGATGCTGCTCAAATCGGACAAGGGCCTGCGCATGTCGGTCTCCGCGACCACGCGCCCGCCGCGCCCGGGCGAGAAGAACGGCCGCGACTATCGGTTCGTCAACACCGCGACCTTCAAGGAAATGGCGGCCAAGAACCAGTTCCTGGAATGGGCGCATGTCTTCGATCATCGCTACGGCACGCCGCGCGCGCCGGTCGAGCGCGCGTTGCGGCAGGGCCGCGACGTGCTGTTCGATATCGACTGGCAGGGCGCGCAGCAGCTCTACCAGCAGGCCGGCGGCGACGTGGTGCGCATCTTCATCTTTCCGCCCTCGCTGGCCGAGCTGGAGAAGCGGCTGCGCGAGCGCCAGACCGACAGCGACGAGGTGATCCGGCGGCGCATGGACCGGGCGGTTCCCGAAATCAGCCACTGGGACGGCTATGATTATGTCCTGCTCAACGACGATGTCGACCGCTGCTTTGCCGATGTGCAGAAGATCCTCGACGCCGAACGGCTGAAGCGCAGCCGCCAGCAGGGGCTGATCGGCTTCGTGCGCCGGCTGATGACCGAGGACGTGGGGTAGCCTCCGCACCGCCGAATAGCCGTAGCCCTGAGCCTGTCCAAGGGCGCTCCTCGATGCTGCAAGCCGCCCTTCGACAGGCTCAGGGCTACGGTTGTCGTTGCGACCTGGGCTCGATCAGCAGTTCTTCCAACGCGCTCCGCAGTTCGCCGCGCAGGGGCCTCGCCGCATCGTCGGTGCGGCACACCACCACCGTATCGCAGGTCGCGATCGGGCGGCCGTCCTGGTGCATCGCCTGCAATATGGTCCAGCTCGACGTGCCGATCCGGCCGATACCGCTGGCAATGGCGACATCACCGGGGAAGCGCCCTTCGGCGAGATAGGCGATGGTCACTTCGGCGACCATCGTGCGCTCGTTCGCGGGCCGGTCGCCCCAGGGCCGCACGGCGCGGTTGAGCAGCACGCGCGCGCTTTCGAACAGGCTCGCGAACGCGACGTTGTTGAGGTGGCCGTTGAGATCGAGGTCCTGGAAACGCGTCTGAAAGGACTCGGCCACCGGGTAAGCGGCCGGGTCGAGGCGCCACGGGTCGGGCCGCGCCACCTCGCGTCACAGTCCGCGCGGAAAGATGTCGAGCTTGCCGAGCGGGACGCCCTTCATGCGCAGGATCGCGTAGACCATCGACATGTGGAAGCCGATATTTGGCGTCGCGAAGGCGGTCAGCCAGCGGCCGATGGGCATCGTCGGATGCACGGTGTCGGTCAGTTGCACCGAAAGGTCGATATCGTCGCGGCCGGCGAATTGCTCAGGGGTCAGGGCGGTCAGGCGGTCGCGCGACGCGGCCAGCGCCTCCCGCAGCGAAGAGACGGTCGCCGTGGTGAAGTCCATCCGTTCCGGGACCGGCTGGTCGGCGGCCCGCGCCGTCCAACCGGCGGAGAAATCCGCCACCACTGCGGCTTGGAAGGCGAGCGGGTGCATGTCCTCGGCGAGGCGCCAGGTGAGTATCGCGTCCTCGGGCTCGCCGTT
>CBDUBN010000123.1:0-5308 GCA_965365395.1 uncultured Sphingomonas sp. | reverse complement strand
TCGGCTACGGCCTGTCGGGCGATGCCTATCACGTCACCGCGCCGCATCCCGAAGGGTCGGGCGCGTTCCGTTCGATGGAGATGGCGCTGAACAAGGCGGGGATGCAGCCTGGCGACATCGATTACATCAACGCCCACGGCACTTCCACGCCGCTCGGCGACGAGCTGGAACTGGGCGCGGTGCGCCGCCTGTTCGGTGATGCGATCGACGGCGTATCGATGAGCTCGACCAAGTCCGCCATCGGTCACCTGCTCGGCGGCGCCGGCGCGGTGGAGGCGATCTTCTGCATCCTCGCCATCCGCGACAGCATCGTGCCCCCGACGCTCAACCTCGACAATCCGTCCGACGGCTGCGTCGGCGTCGACCTCGTTCCCCACACCGCGAAGAAGCGCCCCGTGCGCGCCGCGCTCAACAACAGCTTCGGCTTCGGCGGCACCAACGCCAGCCTGGTGCTCAAGGCGGTGGACGACTAGCCGCCTTCTCGAAAAACCGTGGGCCCGGGCCTGTCGGAACGTCAGTGTCCAGCGGACAAGGGCGTCTCGCCCCACCCGAAACGCCCTTCGACAAGCGCGGGGCTACGGCGTATGCGCGGCGCCATGCGCCTTGTCCTGACCTTCTTGTTCGCGCTCCTCCTCACCGCCTGCTCGGGCGGCGCGCCGCGCGATGCGATCTTCGTCATACCGGAGGGCGCCAGCGTCGCGCGCGCGGCGCAGATCATGGAGGAGGCGGGCGCGGTGGAGAGCGCTTCCGCCTTCACCCGCCACGCGCGGCTGTTCGGTGGGGACGAGCCGATCAAGCCCGGCGAATATGCGGTGGCGGCGGGCGACAGCAACGCCGAAGTCCTCGCGCTGCTCCAGTCCGGCCGAACCCGCCAGCGTTTCGTCACCATCCCCGAGGGCTGGCCGTCGATCCTGGTGCACGAACGGCTGATGGCCAACCCGCATCTCACCGGCACCATCCCCGTGCCGGCGGAGGGCAGCATCCTGCCCGACACCTACGCGATCGCGAAGGGCGAGCCGCGCAGCGCGGTGGTCGCGCGCATGCAGGCGGCGATGGACCGCGCCTTCGCCGACGCCTGGGCCGACCGGTCGGACCGCGCCTTTCCGACCAATCGCAACCAGGCGCTGGCGCTCGCCTCGATCATCGAAAAGGAGACGTCCAAGCCCTCGGAGCGGCGCACCGTCGCCGGCGTCTACACCAACCGGCTGCGGCTGGGCATGCGGCTGCAGGCGGATCCCACCATCATCTACCCCATCACCCGCGGCAAGGCGCTCGGCCGCCGCATCCGCCGCTCGGAAATCGATGCGGTCAATGGCTACAACACCTACAGCATGGCAGGCCTGCCGGTCGGGCCGATCGCCAATCCCAGCGCCTCCAGCTTGCGCGCCGCGCTCGACCCGGCGCCGACCGACTTCCTCTATTTCGTCGCCGACGGCAGCGGCGGGCACGTCTTCGCGCGCACGCTGCAGCAGCACAACAGCAATGTCCGCCGCTGGCGCCAGATCCGCGCGGAGCGTGGCATCTAGCGCAGATACCCCCGCTGCGCGCACGCCCACGCCCACCACAGCTGGAACGCGCCGATGGCGAAGATGACGAGCGGCACGCCCGCGGCTTCCTTGACACCCTTGACCGCGACGATGTCGGTCATGCCCAACGTGTAGCCGAACTGAACGATCACCGCCGCCAACGACAGTGCGAAGAGCGCGGCCGCCAGCCGGCGGCGCGCCAGCAGCAGCACGGCGCCTGCGGTCCCGCTCCATACCGCAACCGCGAACACCGCCCACAACCATTCGGGCATCGCGTCGAACGCGCGCGCCGTCTCCGCGTCCATCGGCACCGACCGCGTAACCTGCGCCAAATAGGATGTATCGCCGATCGCCGCCCACAGCAGCAGCACGATGCCCACCACCCAGAAACCTCGCGGTACCGCCGTCCTGCTGTTCATTGTCCTGGTCCCCCTGATGGTACGGACGCGGATGCTGCCATGCGCACGGGTGGCAGGCAATGGCGGCATCGCGGCGCTTGCGCTACGCCGCAGCAATGACCGACGCTGCCACCGCCCCCATCCCCGCTATGCCCGCTCCCGCCGCGCCGATCATCGTCACCGCGCTGATGGGCGCGTCCGATTTCGCCTGGGCGGATGGGATGCGTCGCGCGCATTTCCCGCCCGAGCGTAACCATATCCCCGCGCACATCAGCCTGTTCCACCACCTTCCGCCCGCGCGTCTCGACGAACTCATGCGGCTGTTGCGGGGTTTCGCCGCTCTATCCCCGCCGCGTGCGCGACTGGGTCAGGTAATGATGCTGGGCAGAGGCGTGGCCTACCGCGTCGAGAGCGAGGAACTCCTGGCCATGCGCGCCGAGGTCGCGGAGGCGTTCCGCCACGACCTCGTACCGCAGGACCAGGGCAATCCGCGGCTGCACATCACGGTCCAGAACAAGGTCGAGCCGGCGGTGGCCAAGGCCCTGCATGCCGAACTCTCCGCGCAATTCGATCCACGCCCGCTCGCCGTCGCCGGGCTCGCCGCTTGGCACTATCTCGGCGGCCCCTGGCGCCTTGCCGGACAGGTCAAATTCCGCGGGCACCGGCGTTGAACCGCTGCCGCTGCGCATCCTTGACCGCCGCAGACCGCAAAGCTACAGCCCCGCGCCTAGCGGCCCAGCCGCCGGCGCCTTGGTAGGGCGGAGTAGCTCAGTTGGTTAGAGCGGTGGAATCATAATCCATAGGTCGGGGGTTCAAGTCCCTCCTCCGCTACCATCCTTAACATTTGTTGCAGTGCGACAAAGTTCGGAACCATTCCGCAACATCGTCGTTTGGCGTCCAATGGATGTGAACTGCGGGTGAATGGCAACGCGCCCCCGCCGTACTCGGCCAGATGATGATCAAGGCTCTGTCCGCTTTCGCGGACAGGTACCCACAGTTTCGAACCTGAATTATCGGTCGCCTTCCCGGTGCGCCGATTTTGAGCGAGGGCGTCCATGACTTTCGATATCTCCACCACCCGCGCCGAGTCCGAACAACCCGCCACCGATCGCGGCCCGGCACCGCGCAAGCCGTTGCTGCTGTGTCTTTCGCACCTGCGCTGGAACTTCGTGCTGCAACGCCCGCAGCACCTCATGACGCGTTTCGCGAAGACCCACGAGATACTGTTCTGGGAAGAGCCGATGACGGGCGACGACCCGTGCGCGCATGTGGCGCTGGTGCGCGACGGCGGCGTCCTCGTCGCCACCCCGCACATCCCGGGCAGCATCCACGGCGCGGAACGCGACGCGCTGCTCGCCCGCCTGCTCGCCGATACCGTTGCCGACCGCGGCGGCGAGGTGGCGGTGCGCTGGTTCTACACGCCGATGATGCTGCCGCAGGCGCGCGGGGTCGCCGCCGACGTCACTGTCTATGATTGTATGGACGAACTGTCCGCCTTCGCCTTTGCCCCGCCCGAGCTCATCAGCCTCGAGCAGGACCTGCTCGGCCTCGCGGATGTGGTCTTCACCGGCGGCTACAGCATCTACGAGGCGAAGCGGAAGCGCCACGCCAACATCCATCCCTTTCCGTCGAGCGTCGACCGCGCGCATTTCGCGGCCGCGCGCACCCTGCCGCGCACGTCGGAAAACACGCCGACGCTCGGCTATTACGGCGTCATCGACGAACGGCTCGACCTCGACCTGATCGCCGCGCTCGCCGATGCGCGTCCCGACTACAGGCTCGAGATCGTCGGCCCGGTGGTCAAGATCGACCCCGCGCAGCTGCCGCAGCGCGCGAACATCAGCTACCCCGGCGGCCAGGCCTATGCCAGCCTGCCGCAGTGGCTGGCGCGCTGGGATGTCGCGCTGATGCCCTTCGCGATCAACGAATCGACCAGGTTCATCAGCCCGACCAAGACGCCCGAATATCTCGCCGGCGGCCGCCCCGTGGTTTCAACGCCCATCACCGATGTCGAGCGCCACTACGGCAGCCTCGCCGCGGTGCGGATCGCCGACGGCACCGATGCCTTCATCGCCGCCTGCGACGCCGCGCTCGCCGATGCCAAGCAGCCCGAAGGCTGGCTCCCCGCCGCCGACCGCGCGCTCGCCTCGCTGTCGTGGGACGTGACGCAGGGCGCGATGGCCGAGCTGATCGCCAAGGCGGCCGCAAGCAACGCCGCCCGCGCCGCCAACAACGAGCATTACGACTTCCTGGTCGTCGGTGCCGGGTTCGCGGGCTCGGTCATGGCCGAGCGGCTGGCGAGCGCAGGCAAGCGCGTCCTGGTCATCGACAAGCGCGACCATATCGCCGGAAACGCCTATGACGAACGCGACGCCGCGGGCAATCTGATCCACGTCTACGGGCCGCACATCTTCCACACCAACAGCGACGACATCGTCGATTATCTCTCTCGCTTCACCGAATGGCGCCCGTACGAGCATCGCGTGCTGGGCGAGGTGCGCGGCAAGCATGTGCCGATCCCGATCAACCGCACCACGCTCAACAGGCTGTACGACCTGGAACTGGACAGCGACGAGGCGGTGGAGGAATTCTTCGCCAGCCGCGCCGAACCGGTGGACGAGGTCAGGACGTCGGAGGATGTCGTCGTCGGCCGCGTCGGGCGCGAGCTCTACGAGCTGTTCTTCCGCGGCTACACCCGCAAGCAGTGGGCGCTCGACCCGTCCGAGCTCGACAAGTCGGTCACCTCGCGCGTGCCGACGCGCACCAACACCGACGACCGCTATTTCACCGACACGTTCCAGGCGATGCCCAGGGACGGCTACACCGCGATGTTCGCCCGGATGCTCGATCACCCGCTGATCACCGTGCGCACCGGCGTCGGCTATCGCGAACTCGGCGGCGTCAGCTGGGACCGGATGGTGTGGACCGGCGCGGTCGACGAATATTTCGATCACTGCCACGGCAAGCTGCCGTACCGCTCGCTGCGTTTCGAGCATGAGATCCTCGATACGCCGCAGGCGCTGCCGGTCGGCACGGTCAACTATCCGTCGGAGGACGTGCCCTTCACTCGGATCAGCGAATTCAACCATATGACCGGGGACACCAACCCGCGCACCAGCGTGGTGCGCGAATATCCGACCGCGGAAGGCGATCCCTATTATCCCATTCCGCGCCCGGAAACGCAGGCGCTGTACAAGAAATACGAGGCGATGGCCCGCGCGAGCGACACCATCTTCGTCGGCCGGCTCGCGACCTACCGCTACTACAACATGGACCAGATCGTCGGGCAGGCGCTGGCGACCTTCCGCCGGCTGGACCTGTCGCGCACCACACCGCTGGTTGAGGCGGCGGAGTAGTCCGATGCGCAGGCCGGGCTGGTTCCCC
>CBDUBN010000122.1:0-5394 GCA_965365395.1 uncultured Sphingomonas sp. | reverse complement strand
AAATGCTCCAGCAGTTCGACGATGAACGTGCCGGTGCCCGTCGCGGGGTCGAGGATCTCGACGCCGCGGTCGATCAGGTTCTTGCCGAAATGCTTCTCGCACAGCCAATCGGCGCTGCGGATCATGAAGCGCACGATCTCGCCGGGCGTATAAACCACCCCCAGCCGGTCCGCCGCCATCGGGTTGTAGACCTTGTAGAAATTCTCGTAGAGCGCCTTCAGGAACCCCTGTTTCTCGCTGTGGCTCTCGATCAGCGCGGCGGTGGACTGGATGCCCGCATAATAGGGCCGCAGGGCGTGCAGCAGCCGAGCGCGTTCGCCCGGCCCGAACAATTGTGCCTCCAGCCGGTACAGCGCGGCGGCGATATTGTTCTGCCGGTGGAAATCCGGGTTCTCGAACACCTTGGCGAAAATGTCCTCGGTCAGGACGTGCTGGATCAGCATCTCCTGCACATCGTCCTCGCTCACCGCCGGGTTGATAGCGTCGCGCGCATGGGCGAGGAACGCCGTCTCGGCGGCGGCGAAATCGCGGCTGGCTGCGCGCTTTTCCGCGATGATGTCGCGCAGCGCATCGAGCACCGCGGGCAGGTCGGCGGCGAACTGCTTCACCGCTTTCCGGAAATCGGCGACCTCCTGCCGCTCGTGCGCGAAGTATCGGGTTACGAGCCGCAGCAGCGCATCGACATCGTCCATCGGCACGTCGTCGGCACGCACCCCGTCCTGGTAGAGCACGGCCCGGTGGTCGTCGGAGAATATGATATTGTCGCGCGGATATCCCTTGCGGAACTTGTCCTCTATCTCCTTGTCGAGATCGTCGTCGCCGTCCTTCGCCTCCCAATAGCCGAAGGGAACGCGCAGGCCGTGCAGCAACGCGCCGTCGGGGTAGATGCGCTGGCCGCTGGCGCGCACGATCTCGTGCTGCGCGGTGAACACCAGGTCGTGGCTCTTGCCCCAGCGTTTCAGCAGGTCCTTGAACGCCTCGCTCAGCACGCCCTCGCGCCGGCTGCCCGATACGGCGCGCAGCCGGTCGAGTTCGGCGCGATATTCGTTGATCAGCTGCCTGCTCATATGCCCCCGCCGCGCGGCGCCGCCGCCCGCTGCCCGCCGCCCGCTATCCGCGCCGTTTCACGCCTTTATCCGATGCGCGCAAGGGGGGGTGGCTTGTGCACGATGCTTTGGGGCCGACGCGCGGAATGCTTCGGGTCGCACGCCGCCTCGCGGCGCTTGCACGCCCCGCTGTCCTAAACGCCCCCCGTCTGTCAGGATGCGCCCCCGCTCTTTCTTACCCCTTCCATCCCCATGCCCCCGCGCGCCCGCTGGCCGGGCCTGCCGCGCCCGCGCCCGCGTCCAACATGGGCGCGCGACCGTAACGATCCGGTGCCACGCCAAAATCACCCGTAAACCATTGTATCGATTGGGGCGGGCATCTGGCGACCCTTGTTCGGGCGCCACCTTCAAACGTCCGCGCGCTGTACCGCCTGTACCGCGGCGTCAGGCCCGGTTCGCCGCGCTCAATATCGCGCGCACGCTCGCGGTCGCGACGTCGGGGTCGATGCCCACGCCCCAGACGGTGCGGCCGTCGGGCGTGCGGCACTCGACATAGGCCGCGGCCCGCGCGTCCCGCCCGTCGCCGCTCCCTGCCTCGATGCCCGCCTCGATGCCCGCATCGATGATGGCATGCTCGCTATAGTCCGCGATGCTGAGGTCGGGTCCGCCCGCGTCGCCCAGCGCGGCCAGCACGCTCGATATCAGCCCGCTGCCCCGGCCCGACACCGGCGTCTCCGCCCCGTCGATGCGGATGGTGCCGGTGAACAATCGGTCCCCCGCCGCCGCGCCCTCCTGCCAGTCGACCAGGGTGAAGCGCCCCGGCGCCAGATAGGCCGCCTCGAACGCCGCGCGGATGTCCGCGCCGGTCAGCTCGCGGCCGCACGCATCGGCCAGCTCCTGCACGGGGCGGGAGAAGTCCGCCTGCAGCCGCTTGGGCAGTTTCAGGCCATGGTCCTGCTCCAGCACCCAGGCGATGCCGCCCTTGCCCGACTGCGAATTGACGCGGATCACCGCCTCATAGTCGCGGCCGATGTCGGCGGGGTCGATCGGCAGGTAGGGCACGGCCCAAAGCGGCGAATTGCGCGCCGCCTGCGCCGCGAACCCCTTCTTGATCGCGTCCTGGTGGCTGCCGGAAAAGGCGGTGTGGACCAGCGCCCCGCCATAGGGATGGCGCGGGTGCACGGGCAGCTGGTTGCAATGTTCGACCGTCGCGATGACCGTGTCGATGTCCGAAAAATCGAGCCCGGGATCGATGCCTTGCGTGTAGAGGTTGAGCGCCATCGTGACGAGGCAGGTGTTGCCGGTGCGCTCCCCGTTGCCGAACAGGCAGCCCTCCACCCGGTCCGCCCCGGCGAGCAGGCCCAGCTCCGCCGCCGCGACGCCGGTGCCGCGATCGTTGTGCGTATGCAGGCTGATGACGACGCTCTCCCGGTTGGGCACGTTGCGGCAGAAATACTCGATCTGGTCGGCATAGACGTTGGGCGTCGCCGCCTCCACCGTCGCGGGCAGGTTCAGGATCAGCGGCCGTTCGGGGCTGGGCCGCAGCACGTCCATCACGCCCGCGCACACATCCAGGCTGAAATCGAGCTCCGCGGTGGAGAAGGTTTCCGGGCTGTATTCGAACCGCCAGTCGGTGTCCGGCAGCCGCGCCGCATTGTCGCGCAGCATGGCGGCGCCATCCAGCGCGATCCGTTTCACCTCGGCCATCGTCATCCCGAACACCTGTTCCCGCCAGGCAGGGGACAGCGCGTTGTAGAGGTGAACGATCGCGGTCCGCGCGCCGGCCAGCGCATCGAAACTGGTGGCGATCAGGTCGCCGCGCGCCTGCGTCAGCACCTGAACGGTAACGTCGTCGGGGATCGCATCGGACCGCACCAGGCCCGCGATGAAGTCGAAGTCGGTCGCCCCGCTCGCTGGGAATCCGATCTCTATCTCTTTCAGCCCGATGCCCACCAGCAGGTCGAAGAAGCGGCGCTTGCGCTCCCCGTCCATCGGATCGACCAACGCCTGGTTGCCGTCGCGCAGGTCGGTCGACAACCACCGCGGCGCCCGCGCGATCGTGCGCGAGGGCCAACGCCGGTCGGGCAGGGGAACGGGCGCGAAGGGTTGGTATTTGGCCGACGGATTGCGCAGCATGGCTAGCCCGTTTGCTTCTCGAACGCGGCGCTGATGGTCAGATCGACCGCATCGCTGACCATGGGCACGCCATAGGTCATACCGAAATCACTGCGGCGGATGGTCGTTGTCGCGTGAAAGCCGATTGTTTCCTTCCCGCTCATCGGATTGGCGCCCGCGCCGACGAAGCGGGTGCCCAGGATTACCGGCCGGGTAACACCGCGGATGGTCAGATTGCCTGCGATCAGCACGCGATCCGCGGTCACCTCCACTGCGGTCGAGGTGAAGCGTGCAGCCGGGTGGTTGGCCATGTCGAAGAAATCCGCCCGCTGCATGTGCGCGGTCAGCGCGGAAGAGGCGGTGGCCAATCCGCTGATCGGGATCGTGACGTCCACAGTGGCGCGCGACGGGTTGGCGGGATCGAGCACGAGCGTGCCGGTGACGTTGCCGAACTGGCCGAAGTAATCGTTGAAGCCGAGGTGATCGACCTTCCACCCGACCAGGGTATGCGCCGAGTCCGCGGCGTACGTTCCGGCAGAAATGCGCGAAATGTCGCGCTGTCCGGGGAGGGCGGCGGGCGCTGCGGGCGCGGCGGTCGGCGCGGGCGCATCCTGCGCCACCAGCGCGGAGCCGGCGAGCAGGGCCACGACGGCGGGGAAGGCGAAACGGGCGAGACGGCTGGCGGGCATGGGCGGGTCCCTTCGGTTGGCACGAGGGTGATGGGTGGCGCGCAACGGCGGCGCTGTCCAGTGCAACGTCCCGGCACCGTCCGATCACGCCACCATCGCAACGCTTTATCAAGCTATCAGCCGCAGAAAGGTGGGAATCGCGGGGGCGGTCAGAAAGCATGGCATGTTGCAATTGACCTATATCAGCACCGCGGCCGCCAGCATCGGTCAGACTGATGTCGACGCGATCCTCCATCAGTCGCGGCGCAACAACGCCGCGCGCGCCCTGACTGGAATGCTGCTGTTCGACGGACGACGGTTCCTGCAGCATCTGGAAGGCGATGACGCGGCGATCGACGCCGTTTACGAGCGCATCCGTGCCGACGAGCGGCATCGCGCGATCGTGCAACTGTCGCGCAGGACGGTGGACACGCGCGTGTTCGACGGCTGGAGCATGGCATTCGAGCGCGTGGACGGCGTCGTTGCCGGCACAAGCCTGGAGGAGCAAGTGGCGGCGATGGTCGAACGCGTCGACCCGGTCGTCGCCGCCCACTTCAACGGTTTCGCGGCGGTGCGGTCCAGCCGGTTGGGGTAGGGCGCGGGCGCGCGCGGACTGTAGCCCGATTTCGGTCCCCTCTCCGTGGTCGCTGCGCGACCGGCCCCTCTCCCCCTGAAGGGGGCGAGGGCGCCTCAGTTCACCGCGCGGTCGACCAGCTTATTCTTGCCGATCCAGCTCATCATGCCGCGCAGCTTAGCGCCGACCTGTTCGATCGGGTGGGCGGCGGCGGCCTTGCGCGCGGCCTTGAGTTCGGGCTGGCCGGCCTGGTTGTCGAGGACGAAATTCTTGACGAATCGGCCCGACTGGATGTCGGCGAGGACGCGCTTCATCTCGGCCTTGGTTTCGGGCGTGATGATGCGCGGACCGGTGGTGATGTCGCCATATTCCGCGGTGTTGCTGATCGAGTAGCGCATGTTGGCGATGCCGCCTTCATAGAGCAAGTCGACGATCAGTTTGGTTTCGTGCAGGCATTCGAAATAGGCCATTTCGGGCGCGTAGCCCGCCTCAACCAATGTCTCGAACCCGGCCTGGATGAGGTGGGTGATGCCGCCGCACAGCACTGCCTGTTCGCCGAACAGGTCGGTCTCGCATTCCTCCTTGAAATTGGTCTCGATGATGCCGGCGCGGCCACCGCCAACGGCGCTGGCGTAGGAGAGAGCGAGCGCCTTCGCATAACCGTTGCCGCGGGATGCAGCGTCCGCATGCGCGGCCTCCTGCGCAACGGCGATAAGGCAGGGGACGCCGCCGCCGCGCTGATATTCGGAGCGGACGGTGTGGCCGGGGCCCTTGGGCGCGACCATGAACACGTCGAGATCGGGGCGCGCCTCGATCAGGCCGAAGTGGACGTTGAGACCGTGCGCGAAGGCGAGCGCGGCGCCCGGCTTCATATGCGGCCCCAAATCCTCGGCATAGATGCGCGCCTGACGCTCGTCGGGGGCGAGGACCATGACAACGTCCGCCCAGGCCGCGGCTTCGGCGTTGGTCAGCACCTGGAAATCCGCGGCCT
>CBDUBN010000121.1:0-5395 GCA_965365395.1 uncultured Sphingomonas sp. | reverse complement strand
GGATCGCCGCCCAGGCGCGCGATCGTGTCGAGCCGCATCTGCTGGAAGTCGCGGGCGAGCCCCGCGACCAGCAGACGCTCCCACGGATCGGTCGGGGAAAGCTGCATCGCGGCGCCTTGCGCCCAGTCGAGTCCGGTCGCCTGGCCGAGCGCGGAAAATGCGGCGGTCAGCGCGGTCGGGTTGGCGCCGGACCGCTGCGCCAGGCTGACGATGCCGACCGCGCCGTCCATTTCCGCTAGATGCACCACGCTGCGCGCGAGGTTTTCGGGCGTTCCGCCGGCGATCAGCCGCGCAGCGAAGGCATCCGCCTGTTCGCGCGCGGCGGACCGCAACAGCCTGTCGCTCTGCCGCTCTAGCTCGCCGATACCGGGCGCCAGATCGGCGACGCACTGCGCCAGGGAGCGGCCCGCGACGCCGTTGCGGATGAGGTCGGCCATGTGCGCGCGCAGGTCGACCGCGACCTCGCCGTAGAGCGACAGACGCACGGCCTCGTCGACCGTTTCGTTGTCGATGCGGTCCCACAGCGCGGCCAGTCCGAACAACCGCTCCGCGACGACGAAGGCTTCGGCGACATCGGCGATGCCCACGCCCTCTTCCTCGGCGAGCTCGAACGGGTGGATCAGGCCCATACGGTTGATCAGCCGGTTCGCGACCTTGGTGGCGACGATTTCGCGCCGCAACTGGTGACCCAGGATGGCGTCGCGATGCGCGGCAACCATTGCGGGCGGAAAGGCCGCCAGCATTTCCGCGTCCATCAGCGGGTCGTCGCCGAGCCGCGCCGCTTCCGCCGCCGCCTGAACGGCGAGTTTCGCCGTCGACAGGAGTACCGCCAGTTCGGGCCGCGTCAGCCCGCGCTGCTCCTGGCCGCGCCGCACCAGCACGTCGTTCGGTGCCAGCCCTTCGACCTTGCGATCGAGCTTGCCCGCGGCCTCGAACGATTCGATCAGGCGGATCATGGACGGCAGCGCGCCCGCGCCGCCGCGTTCCGCGATCGACAGGCCCAGCGCCTGCAGGCGGTTGTCCTCCAGCACCAGCGCCGCGACGTCGTCGGTCATCGCCGCCAGCAGCGTGTTGCGCGCACCGGCATCGAGCCGACCCTCGCGCACCTCGTTGTTCAGCGCGATCTTGATGTTGACCTCATTGTCCGAGCAATCGACCCCGGCCGAATTGTCGATGAAGTCGGTGTTGATGCGCCCGCCCCGCGCGGCGAACGCGATGCGCGCGGCCTGGGTGATGCCCAGGTTGGCGCCCTCGCCGATGGTGCGCGCGCGCAAGGATTCGGCGTCGATGCGGATGCGGTCGTTGGCGGGATCGCCGACCTCGGCATTGTTTTCCGCCGCGGCCTTCACATAGGTGCCGATGCCGCCGAACCACAGAAGATCGGCGGGTGCCCGCAGGATCGCGGACATCAGGCTCGCCGGGTCGAGGCTGGTTTCGGCTATGCCGAGTACGGCCCCGACTTCGGGCGAGATGGGAATCGCCTTCTGGCTGCGTGGGAACACCCCGCCGCCCCCAGAGATCAACGACGTATCGTAATCCGACCAGGACGATCGCGGCAGTGCGAACAGACGCGCGCGTTCCTCCCAGCTCCGCGCCGCGTCGGGCGCCGGGTCGAGGAAGATGTGTCGGTGGTCGAACGCCGCGACGAGCCGCAACGACCGCGACAGCAGCATGCCGTTGCCGAAGACGTCGCCCGACATGTCGCCGACCCCGACGACGGTGACCGGGTCGATCTGCACGTCGGTGCCGGCCTCGCGGAAATGCCGCTGGACCGACAGCCAGGCGCCCCGGGCGGTAATGCCCATCGCCTTGTGGTCATAGCCGTTGGACCCGCCGCTGGCGAACGCGTCGCCCAGCCAGAAATCGCGTTCGAGCGCGATGGCGTTGGCGACGTCGGAAAAGGTCGCCGTGCCCTTGTCCGCGGCGACCACGAAATAGGGGTCGGGACCATCGCGCACGACCACGCCAGCGGGGTGCACGACCGCGCCCGCCACGCGATTGTCGGTGATCGATAGCAGGGTACGGATGAAGATGCGGTAGCATTCCGTGCCTTCCGCAAGCCATGCGTCGCGCTGCGTCGCCGGGTCGGGCAATTGCTTGGGATAGAAGCCGCCCTTGGCGCCGGTCGGCACGATCACCGCATTCTTGACCCGCTGCGCCTTCATCAGGCCGAGGATCTCGGTACGGAAATCATCGCGCCGGTCGGACCAGCGCAGGCCCCCGCGGGCGACCGCGCCGGCGCGCAGATGGATGCCCTCGACGCGCGGCGAATAGACCCAGATCTCGCGCCACGGCAGCGGCTTGGGCAGGCCAGGTACCTCCGTGCTGTTGATCTTGAACGCGAGCGCCTCCGCCGCGGCGGAGGTGAAGGCGTTGGTGCGCAGCGTCGCCTCGATCACGCTCAGCATCAAACGCAGCACGCGGTCCTCGTCGATCGCAGCAACCGCGTCGAGCGCGGCGGCAATGGCCGCGCGCTCGCTCGCGGCACGCTCGTCCGACGCCAGGGCTGGATCGTGCAGCGCCGCGAATAGCGCGACCAGCCCGCGGGCGACCGCGGGCGCACCGCGCAGCGCCTGCACCACCGTCGCCATCGAATAGGCGACGCCGGTCTGGCGCAGGTAACGGAACCAGGCGCGCAGCCACACGATATGCTGCGGTTCGACCCCGCTGGTGATGACCAGCTGGTTGAACAGATCGTTCTCGCACGCGCCCGTCAGCACGCCCGCGATCGCCGCCTCGATGGTGGAAACACGTGCCGCATCGATCGCCGCACCCCCGCCCAGGGTCAGGTCATGAATATATCCCCCGCGCTCGTCGGTCAGCGCGGTCGGCTGTTCCTCCAGCACGGTGAAGCCGAAATTCTCGAGCGCGGGCACCAGCCGCGACAGCGGCAGCGCGGCGGCGGCGCTGTACACCTTCAGGCGAACCGCCGCCCCGCCGTCGACCAGCCGCACCGCTATCGGCCGATCGTCGCCCATTTCGCGCAGGCGCAAGATATCGCGCGCGGCCTCCTCCGGACTGTGCGTCAGGCGATAGGGTTCGGGGAAGATCGCGGCGAAACGGTGCGCCAGCGCGTTGGCGCGGCCCTCGTCGCCCAGCGCGGCGAGCGCGGCTTCGATTCCGGGCTCCCAGCCACGCACCATCGCCTCCAGCTCGGCATCGAGCGCCGCGACGTCGGGCACGCCGCCGCCGCCACCATCGCTGGCGCGCACGTCGAGGGTGAAGCGCAGCAGCGCCGCACCGCCATCCTCCATCGATATGCTCCAGCTCAGCACGCGGGCGCGTGCCCGGGTCACCAGCAGCGACTGGATCGCGGTGCGGCGATTGGTCGATACCTCATCGCGCGGCAGCCAGACGAAGGCGAACAGGTGCCGCCTGAGCGGCGAGAGGATGAAGCCGATCTTGGGCCGCGGCCGGTCGGCGATCGACATGGCGGCGAGCGCGATCGTCTCCAGCTGCGCGGCATCGGTCGCGACGAGCAGGTCGTGCGGCAGCTGGGTCAGCACATGCGCCAGCGCCTTGCCCGCGTGGCCGCCCGGATCGAAACCGAACTTGCGGGTAAGCTCCGCCAGGGCGGTGCGCAGCACCGGCACCTTCTCTGGCGCGGAGGCGAGCGCGGCACTGGTCCACAGGCCGGCGTGGATCGACAGGCCGGTGACCCCGCCCGGCCCATGCAGCGGCACGATGACGAGGTCGATGAGGACGCGGCGATGGACGCTCGACAGCCGGTTCGATTTGACGATCAGCGGCGTGCGCCCGCCCCCCTCGAACCAGGCGATGGCCGCCTGTACCGTTCCCTCGGCGAGCAGCGGCCGCGCGAGACCGCGGCAAATCCCCAGCGCCTGCGACGCCTCTCCTTCACGGTCGCGCTGCTCATGGCCCAGAAGGGTGAAATTGCGGTCGAGGAACCAGCGCAGCAGAGCCGCCGCCTCGCCGTCGCCGATCCGCGCGGCGTCGGCGCGCATCGCGGCCTGCAGCGGCAGCCAGTCGGCGACCGCGGCGCGCACGTCGGACAGCACGGTCTCGATCGCCGTCACCAGTTCGCGCCGGCCACGCGCATCGGCGCGTTCGATCTCCATGTAGATGATCGACTCGCGCCGCTCGCCGCTCGCGTCGCGGTCGAGCACGTCGGTCAGCCGACCTTGCGCGTCGCGCCGCACCGGAACCACGGGATGGATGATCGTGTGTACGGCAAGTCCGGCCTCGGCCACCGCGCCCGCGACCGAATCGACCAGGAAAGGCATGTCGTCGTTGACGATGGCCAGTCGCATCCGCCGCGTGCCCGCCGCGCCGCCAATCGGCTCGAGCCGCATCGCCGGCACGCCCGCGTCGCGCTGCATCGCGGTCGTTGCGGCGAAGGCCGCGGCCTCTGCCATCGCGGCCGGAGAATCGTTGAAATCCTCGTCGGGCAGCGCGCTGTCGCCCAATGCGCCGTGGATCGCGGCGACGAGCGCGGTCGGCGGAGCGGAACCTTCGCGGTCGGGGGTTGCGGGCGCTGCTGCGTGGTCGTCGGACATGCGGTTCGGTTCACCTGTGCACGAAACCGCGGACCCATGCCCGAACGCGCTCGCGAACGCTCCGGCAGGCCGTCCGCGGCCGCTTCCTCGTTACGTGCAGCCTATGCGCGCGATGCGCTGCGCGCTCAACCCGCGGCAGCGAACAATCGAACCCACGCCGCGTAATTTAATTACAGGGCCGACCGGAGCCTGGCCGCCATCGTCCGGTCGGCCAGGATGGCGCGGGCGGCATTATGCCCGGGCGCGCCGGTCACGCCGCCGCCGGGATGCGTGCCCGACCCGCACATGTACAGGCCGGCGACCGGCCCGCGATAATCGCCATGGCCCAGCATCGGCCGCGCCGCCCACAGCTGATCGAGGGTCAGCCGCCCATGGAAGATGTCGCCGTCCACCAGTCCGAACTTGCGTTCGAGGTCGAGCGGGGAATGGATCTGCGTGGCGAGGATCGATGCGCGGAAGCCCGGCGCATGCGCTTCGACCGTATCGATGACGCACGCCGCCGCCGCCTCGCGTTCCGCGTCCCAGCCGCGACCATCCGGAAGCTTGGGCGCGAAGTGCTGGCAGAACAGGCTCGCGACATGCCCGCCCGGTGGTGCCAGGTCCGGGTCGAGTACGGTCGGCAACACCATCTCGACGATCGGCGCGCGCGACCAGCCGTGCGCGCGCGCGTCCTGATAGGCACGGTCCATGTAATCGAGCGTGGGCGCGATGACGATTCCCGCGCCGTGATGCTCCGCCGGGGCATGGCCCGGCAGCACGCTGAAGCTCGGCAGTTCGGACAAGGCGAGGTTCATGCGGAAACTGCCTGAGCCGGTGGCATAGCGCCTCATCGACGCGGCAAAAGCGGGCGGCAGATCGGCGGGAAGCATCAGCCGCCG
>CBDUBN010000120.1:0-5535 GCA_965365395.1 uncultured Sphingomonas sp. | reverse complement strand
GTGAAGGCCGCGCGGCCGACCGCGGCGAAGCGCGCGACGAGCGCGGAGGCGGCGAAGCGTTGGGCGAGGCCCATGAACAGGCAGGCGTAGCCGATGCTCATGAGGAAATCGAACGGGACCGAGGCCCAGAAGGTCGCGAACAGGAGGATCGCGGGGTCGAGTCCCATCCGGAACTGCCACCATAGCAGCGCGAGATTGGCGAGGATGCCCAGCCCCAGGCAGCGGGCCGCCCAGCGGTCGAGCCGTTCCAGCGGCCAGGCGCCGCGCAGCAGGCCGGATTTATAGGCGATCATGCCGATGAGCATCAGCGCCAGCGTCTCCGGACCGTACAGGAGGAGGCCGATGAAAGGGAACAGGGGATCGTCGGTGAGCATGTGGTGGACGATGGTGGTGAAGCCGCTGCGGTGGAGGGCAAGCGATTCGGCCTGCGCGGGCGCGGTCATGGCCATCTTGCCCGCGACGGCGGCGTAGGCGCCCTCGACGGGCGCGGGCGCGTTCGGAAGGAGGCCCGCGGCGGGCGTGCCGTAGAGCGCGGCGCCCAGCAGCATCGACAGCAGGAACATGCCGACCGCCCAGCGTTTGAGCGAGGTCAGCGAGCGGTTGCGGAAGGCGTAGAGGATCATCCCCATGGCAGCGTAGAGGAAGAGGATGTCGCCGAACCAGATGAGGTAGAAGTGGAGCAGGCCGAAGACGGCGAGCACGATCATCCGGCCGTAGTGGACGCGCGCCGCGCCCTGGCCCGAGGCGATGGCCGATTGTATGACGAGCAGCGTCGATGCGCCGAACAGGATCGAGAACAGGCCGCGCATCTTCGAATCGAACAGGACGTAGTTGAACGCCCAGATGGCGAGGTCCGCGCCCGTATCCCCGCCCCAGGCGCGCGGGGTGATGTAGGCATTCTCCGGCATGGAAAAGGCGATGATGTTCATGGCGAGGATGCCCATCACCGCGAAGCCGCGGGTGACGTCGAGCCCGGTTATGCGCTCGATCGCAGGCGGTGCGGATGCGGGCGCGGCGTCGCCGATCTCGACGCCTTGTCCGTCCGAGGCGCGCGCGGTTGATGCCGTGTCGATGCTGGTCATGGTCGTTGCCCCCCGGCGAAGTTCGGGGAGGTTGTGCGCGACCCGGGGCCGCTTGTCTATGCCCCGGCGGGCCGCGCGGGCCAGAGCGCGACGACAAGGCCGGTGAGCGCGAGGAGCGAGCCGGCGATGGCGAGGCCCGACCAGGCATAGCCTTCGAACGCGGTGCTGAGCGCCATGGCGATGACGGGGACGAGCACGCTCGACCAGGCGGCGGGGCCCGCGCCGACGCTGCGGATGATCGCGAAATAGAGCGGGAAGCACAGCACGCTGCCCGCGAGCGCGAGATAGAGCACGCCGGCAAGATAGGTCGGGCGCATGTCGATCACCGGCGGCCCGGCGGTGGCGGCCGCGAAGGCGGCGTCGGCCAACGCGCCCCACAGCATCGCCCAGGCGATGAGCGCGAGGCCCGCATTCTCCCTTGCGCGTGGCGTCGCCTGCACGACGTTGGCGACCGAGGCGGAAAGGACGCCGGCGAGCGTGAGCCCGGCGCCGAGCGCGACCGCCGCGGGATCGGCGGTCAGGCTGCGTGCCTCATGCGCCAGAAGGAGCGCGATGCCGAGGATGCCGATGCTGCCGCCGGCGAGGAACTTGCGCGTGGTCGGGGTGCCGAGGAAGATGCGGCTGAGGATGGTGTTGGGCACGATCAGCAACGCGAAGATCACCGCGACGACGCCCGAGGTCAGATGGTGTTCGGCGCGGTAGACGAAGTTGAAGTTCATCATGAACAACGGGATGCCGATGCCCAGCGCGAGCAGCTGCACGCGCGCCGGCAGCCACAGCGCCTCGCGCCGATAGGCGGCGAGCGCGAACATCGCGACGCTGGCGATGGCGAAGCGATAGGCGACCGACCAGCTCGCCGGCACGGTGCCCAAACCGTCGCGGATGACCAGCCAGGTCGATCCCCAGATCAGCGTGACGACGAGGAAGGGGACGAGGATGCGCGGGGTGAGGAGCGTGGGGGGAGCATCGGCCATGGCGAGGCGATATAAAGAAATCTTTATATGGTCAATCGCACGCGGCGGTCAGCCCAGCGCGGCGATGGCCGCGGCGAGGGGTTCGACGTCCGCCGCGCCGTGGTTCCAGCTGGTGACGAGCCGCGCGGCGCCCGCACCCCAGTCGTAGAAGTCGAAGCCGGCGGCGCGCAGCGCCGCGGCCTCGTGCGCCGAAAGCTGCAGGAAAATTTCGTTGGTTTCGACCGGATGAAGGAGACGCGCACCAGCCGCCGACGCGATCGTCGCCGCGGCGAGGTTGGCGGCGCGCGCGTTGGCGAGCCACAGGTCGTCTTCCAGCAGGCTGAGCAGCTGCGCGGCGAGGAAGCGGCCTTTCGACTGGAGATGGCCCGAGCGTTTGCGCAGCTCCGCGACGCCGCGCGGGCATTCGCCGAAGAAGACCAGCGCCTCGGCGTTCATGCCGCCGTTCTTCACGCAGCCGAAGGAAAGGACGTGGACGCCGGCGCGCCAGCTGACGTCGGCGGGCGCGCAGCCGACGTGCGCGACCGCATTGGCAAAGCGCGCGCCATCCATGTGGAGGGCAAGGCCCGCGCCGCGCGCGGCGTCGCCGATGGCGCCGACCTCGTCCGGACGCCAGGCGAGGCCGTATTCGGTGGCGTTGGTGATGCTGATCGCGGCGGCCTGGACCTGGTGCACGTCGGCCCGGGTGGCGGCGAGGCGGGCCGCGATGCCCTCGGGCGTGATCTTCGCGCCTGGCCCGGGGAGCAGCATCAGCTTCGCGCCGCCGGTGAAGAGCGCGGGCGCGCCGCATTCGTCGACCTCGATATGCGCTTCCTCGTGGCACAGGATGCCCTGCCAGGGCGCGGCATAGGCAGCGAGCGCGAGGCAGTTGGCAGCGGTGCCGGTCGGCAGCCACAGCACCGAGCAACGCGTCTCGAACAGGTCGGAGAAGGCAGCGTCGAGCGTCCGCGACAGAGCGTCGCCGTCATAGGCGGTGTCGACATGATTGGCGGCGGCAATGGCGTCCATCACGCGCGGATGGACGAGGGCGGCGTTGTCCGAGAAGAAGCGGGTCATGGCGCAGCGCCTTAGCAGCGGAGCAGGCAGTTGACAGTGCGGTGACGCACATAGCCCACCATTTCATGTGGTTGCCAGATGGCGGCAGCGTAGCGACACTCGGCTGCGAAGCGACTCGTCCAGGAGGGGATGCCAGATGATCCGTAGCCTTGCCGCCGCCCTGCTGCTGGCCACCGCCGTGCCTGCGTCGGCGCAGGACGCCGCTCCATCTGCCGCCATGTCGTCGATGGAGCGGTACAAGGCGCTGGGCCGCGCCACGCCCGCGCCGACGCTGACCCAGCGCTATGGCGCGGACGACATGCGCATCGGACAATTGCGCCTGCCCGAAGGCACGGGCCCGTTTCCGGTCGCGGTCGTCATCCATGGCGGCTGCTGGAGCTCCGATTTCGAGGACCTGCGCGGCACGCAGGCGGTCGCGGCGGCGCTGACCGCGCGCGGCATCGCCACCTGGAACATCGAGTATCGCATGGTCGGCAACCCCGGCGGAGGCTGGCCCGGCACGTTCGAGGATGTGGCGGCGGGCGTCGACTATCTCACCGTGCTTGCCGAGACCCAGCCGCTCGACCTGTCGCGCGTCACCCTGGTCGGCCATTCGGCGGGCGCGCACCTTGCCGCCTTCGCTGCCAGCCGCGCGAAGCTCGGGCCCGCCTGGGCGCCGCGGGTGACGCCGCAGTCCGTCTTCATCATCGACGGGCCGGCCACGCTGCCGCAGTTCGTCGGGCTGGACGCGCAGGTATGCGGGCGACCGGTGATCGTGCCGCTGATGGGCGGCACGCCGGCGCAGCGTCCCGAGGAATATCGGCTGGCTTCCCCCGCCGCGCATCTGCCGCTGGGCGTGCGGCAGTATCTGGTGCAGGGGCAGTTCACCCCGTTCATGGCCCCCTATGCCGAGGCCGCGCGCGCGAGCGGGGATAGGGTCGAGGTGCTGCAGACCGACCCCAGCGACCATTTCGTGATGATGACGCCGGGCACGCCCGACGGCGACCGCACGATCGACTTCATCGTCCGGAACGCGTTCGCGACCGCGCCGCAGTGACGCGGAGCGGGATCGGACGGCACGGGTTCGATCGGCGGGCGTTGATCGCGGGCGGGACGGCGGCGATCGCCGGCTGGTCGTTCGCGGCGTCGGCGGGCGCGGTCCAGGCGGCGACCGCGACCGGCGACGACATGGCGGTGCTGCGCGCGGCGATGGACGTGCATCCGGGCCTGCTGCGCTATTCCACCCGGTCCGGCGTGGACGGGCGGCTGGACCGGCTGGCGCGCATGTGGTCGAACGAGCCCGCGCTCGAGAGCCGCTACCTCGCGCTGTCGCGCTTCCTGGCGACCATTCGTTGCGGGCACAGCTACGCCAATTTCTTCAACCAGTCCGGCGCGGTCGCCGCCGCGCTGTACGAACGGCGAACGAAGCTGCCGCTGTCGTTCGTCTGGATCGACGGCGAGATGGTGGTGCTTGCCGACCATAGCGGCAGCAGCGTTCCGCTGCCGCGCGGCACGCGCGTGACCGAATTGAACGGCGTCGCGACCGGCGAGCTGTTGCGCCGCCTGCTCCCCATCGTCCGCGCCGACGGCAGCAACGACGCCAAGCGCGTGGCCCTGCTGGAGGTAATCGGCACGCAGCGGATCGAGACGTTCGACGTGTTCCAGGGGCTGCTGTTTCCACCGCCCGGCGGCGTGCACCGTCTGCGCGTCGTGACCCCCGACGGCGCGCAACGCGCGGTCGAATTGCCTGCGATCGACCAGGCGGCGCGGCTGGCGGCCTTTCCGCCGCGCACCGACGATGCCGAGCCGTGGCAGTGGGCGATGCGCGGCGACGTCGCGCTGCTGACGATGCCGGGATGGGGGCTCTACAACAGCCGCTTCGCCTGGGCCGAATGGCTGGAGACGCGGCTTGACAGCCTGGGCGGGGCAAAGGGCCTGGTCATCGACATCCGTGCCAACGAAGGCGGGCTGGACTGCGGCGACCCGATCCTCGCGCGGCTGGTGGACGCGCCCGTCCCGCTGTCCGACGCGGAGCAGCGCATCCGGTTCCGCACGCTGCCGCCGCTGGTGAACGCGCACAGCGACACGTGGGACGATGCTTTCCGCACCATGGGCGAGGGCGCGACGCCGCTGGCCGACGGCTTCTACCTTCGCCCCGGCGGCGAGGCGATGATGCGCATCGACCCGGCGCCGCCGGCCAGGCGCCTGCGCCTGCCGGTCGCGCTCCTGACCTCCCCCACCAACAGCAGCGCGACCTTCGCCTTTGCCGAAGCGGCCAAGCGCACGGGGGCGATGCGGCTGTTCGGCGGCCCGACCGGCGGCAACCGGCGCGGAATCAACGGCGGCGCATTCATGTTCGTGCGCCTGCCGACAAGCGGTATCGAATTCGATCTGCCGCTGGTGGGCAGCTTTCCGCGCGAGCCGCAACCCGATGAGGGGGTGGTGCC
>CBDUBN010000119.1:0-5540 GCA_965365395.1 uncultured Sphingomonas sp. | reverse complement strand
TCGTCGCCGTCGAGCTCGACGACGGGGTTCTTCACCTTGATCTTGGCCATGAATGCACCTTCTCTCTGGCCGGCGCGCGCGCCGCTGTGCCGCGCCGTCGCGGGGGCCGCGCCTATGCACGCGGGCCTTAGGCAAACCGGTGGGGCAGCGCAACATGGCGCCGGGCCCACCCGGCGCACGCCGCGCTAATCCGGTTGTGCGCGCCACTGCCGCGGCCTAGGATGGGCGCTCGCATTCCCTTTGGCAGCTTATGAAAGCCGCATGACAGACCATACCAACGACGTTGTGCCAGAAACCACGAGCGCAGGGCCGATCGCGCTGTCCCGCCCCAGCAACCTGCCCGGCGCCGCGGCGAAATGGGGCTGGCCCTCGATCCATCCCGAGGGACGGAAGTTCATTCTCATCTCGGGTGTGATCACGCTCGTCTTCGCACTGCTGAGCTGGGAGACGCTGGCCTGGCCAATGGCTGCGGTCACCATCTGGGTGGCGGCCTTCTTCCGCGATCCCGTGCGCGTGACGCCGGCGGGCGACCACATGATCATCGCCCCGGCGGACGGGCTGATCACGCAGATCGCGCAGGTGCCCCCTCCGCCCGAGCTCGCCCTGCCGGACGCCCTCGGGCCGGGCAGCGTGACGCGTGTGTCGATTTTCATGAATGTGTTCGACGTGCACATTAACCGCGCGCCGATCGCCGGCACGGTGACCCATCGCCATTATATCGCCGGCGCGTTCGTCAACGCCGATCTCGACAAGGCGAGCGAGGACAATGAGCGGCAGCATTTCCTCATCGAGCGCAGCGACGGAGTGAAAGTTGGTTTTACGCAGATCGCCGGTCTGGTCGCTCGGCGCATCGTCGCGCATGTGAAGCCCGGCGACGTGGTCGCGGCCGGGCAGCGCATCGGCCTGATCCGTTTCGGTAGCCGGGTCGACGTTTATCTGCCCGCCGGAACGCGTCCGCGTGTCCTGTCGGGACAGCGCACGGTGGCGGGCGAAACCGTGATCGCCGAGGTCGGTGATGGGACCGAGCGGCTGGGCGTGAGCCAGTAATGGAGGCCGAGCAGCAGCAGGATCAGGCGGTGCATCGGCGCGTAGGCGGAATTCCACTGCGCGCTGTCGTGCCCAATGCGGTGACGGCGCTGGCGCTGTGCTGTGGCCTTTCCGGCGTGCGCTTCGGCATTGGCGGTGAGTGGGCGCTCGCGGTGGGCATGATCGTGCTGGCGGGCGTGCTCGATGGCATCGACGGGCGCATCGCGCGGCTGCTGAAAGCGAACACGCGGTTCGGTGCGGAGCTCGATTCGCTATCGGACGTGATCGCGTTCGGTGTGGCGCCGGCGACTATCCTCTATCTCTGGTCGCTCAGTAACGCGCCGAAATTCGGGTGGACCGCGGCGCTGTCGCTGACGGTATGCTGCGCGCTCAGGCTGGCGCGGTTCAACGCCAACATCGACATTGCCGACCAGCCGCACAAGTCGGCGGGGTTCAATACCGGCGTGCCGGCGCCCGCCGGGGCCGGCCTTGCCATGCTGCCCGTCTATCTGTGGCTGGTTACCGGCGAGCCGCTGTTCCGCAGCTGGTGGGTGGTGATGCCCTGGATCGTCGCGGTGGCACTGCTGATGATATCGAACATCGCGACGTTCAACTGGTCGAGCTTCCGCCTGCGCCGCGAATGGCGGCTATTGGCGATCGCGGGCGTCGGCCTTCTGGGCGCGGCGCTCGTGACCGCGCCGTGGCACACGCTGATTGGTGTCTGCGCCGTCTATCTCGGCTTCATTCCGGCGAGTGTCGTAGCCTATGCCAGGGTCAAGCGGCAGAGGAGAGCGGCACCGGCTGGTTGATACGCAGGGGACGACGCGCCGCGCGGCGCACGGTTACCATGCGACGCTGGCCATGGTCGCCATCGCACAGGCTGTCGAACAGCATGTCGTCCCAGCAGGCCGGGCCCTTTACCAACGGTCGCTTAAGCTCCCGCAACATGAGCCGTGCGGCAGCGAAAAGAACGGCGGAGAACAACAGCGTCACAAGGATCTGGGCCATAAATTGCGTCCTGACTGCGGGCGGGTGAGCGCCGGTCGATTGGGAAAACGCAAAATTAACCATGCGGTTCCACGTTCGCGGTATGTTCTAGCCGTTTGTCGGCGTCAAGCACGATATTCCTTGTTTGTTCTGTCGTCCGTTCGTGACGTTTTCGACGAATGTTGGTTGTCGGCGCGATGAAGCTGGTGCACAGGCACGGCGGTGGACCGCGCGGCGACGCGCGATGGCAACGGAGACCACTATGACCGACGCAACCAACGCACCCCAGCCGCTCCGCGCTTGGATGGAACCCGAAGTCCGCACGCTCGACGTGCATGAGACGGCGGCGACCTCGGGTCCGGGAGGCGATGGATCGCCCGTCGTGGATTGCTCGCGCTCCTGAATCTTTTCAGATAGGACCGACCCCGGCTGCCGGTGGCGCCGTCAACCGCGAAGGCGCCGTATGCGGTCGGTGCGCAATGAGCCAGATTGTCGTACCTCGACAGATTGTCTGGGCGGGGCGCGTGCCGTTGCTGGCATGGGCACGGATCGACTCGGACCGGCTGGACGCCAGTTTCTGGTACGATGCGGTGCGCAGCCACGGGATCGTCGCGCGCATCGAGCCGCTCGACCGATTGATCGATGCCGCGCCCGAGCCGGGGCTTGTCGGCACCATCTATCCCATGTCGCGCTGCGGTTCGACGCTGGTCGTGCGACAGATATCGGCGGTGTCCGGCCTGTTCGCGTTGAGCGAGCCGCTGACGGTGCAGCAGTTGCTAGACGGACCCGAGGCCGATGAGGCGCTGACCCATGCCCGGGTGCGGACGCTGGTCGCGCTGCACCGCGCCGCGCTGGCGCCGCTGGCCGAGCGGATCATGATCAAATGGCCGCTGACCATGGTGCATCATGCGGCAACTGTCGCCGCGGCCATGCCCGAGGTTCCCGGACTGTTTCTGCACCGCGAACCGGTGCGGGTGATGGCGTCGATCGCGCGGCGTCCTTTGGGTGAGCCGGAGCGCGGGACAGTCGCGGCCGCGCGAATGGCGGCGTCGATCGCGCGATGCGGCGGCGACCCGGCCGTGCCGATCGCCGACCCGCTGGAACGGATGGCGCATCTGGTGGCGAGCGCGTGCCTGGCAGCAAGCGAAACCGGCGGTCTCGCGCGGCTCGACTACCCCGCGCTGCCGCAGGCAACGGGGGATGCGATTCTCCCCGCGTTCGGCGTGTCGATCAATGATGCTGACCGCGCCGCCATGGCGAAGGCGGCGCTCTATCATTCGAAAGACAGCGGACGTGCCAGCCGGTTCGCCGAAAGGCCATTGCAGGCGGATGCGCGCGTCGAGCGGCTGGCGCGGGATATCGTGGCACCGGCGCTGCGTCGGGTGACCGCCCGGTTGCCGCTGCTGACCGGCGTCGATCGGGCGGCGTGAGCAAGGCGGTGACCCTCGCGATGTTCGAGGCGCTGGTCGATGCGGCGGGCGCAAACGCGCGGGCGCTGATGACGATCGCCTATCGCGCGCGTCGTACGGCTTGGCGAGGACGCGCGATACAAGTGGCCGCGAACGCGCTGGCGCTCGCTCCGGGCGATCCAGCGCTGGCCGCGATCGCGCGCGCGATCCGCACAGCCAATGTGCCGAAATGGCATTTCCCGATGATGCGCGATGCCCCGCGCAACGCAGCCTATGCCGCTGCCATCGCGCGCGCGGTACAGCCAGGAATGCGCGTGCTCGACATCGGCGCGGGCTCCGGTTTGCTGTCGATGATGGCGGCGCGCGCGGGAGCCGGCGAGGTCGTCGGCTGCGAACTGGACCCGGTGATCGCCGAGGTCGCCCGGGAAGTGGTGGCAGCGAATGGCCTGGACGGACAGGTCACGATCCTGAATCGGCACTCCACCGCCATCGACGCGCAAAGCGATCTCGGCGGGGGCGCGGACGTCATCGTTTCGGAAATCCTCGGGAAGGATCTGGTGTGCGAAGGGGTGCTGCCGTCGCTGCGCGATGCGGCGCAGCGGTTGTTGAAACCCGGCGGGCGGATGATCCCGGCCGCCGGCCACATCCGCGTTGCGCTGGCGGAATGGCCGCGATGGGACGACGCGGCCGTGGGCGAGGAATGCGGTTTTGACCTGTTCGCATTCAATCGCCTGTTGCCGCCGGGCATGAGCGTGGCGGTCGGCGACCCCACGCTGCAGCTGCGCAGCGAGGCGGCGACATTGCTGTCGTTCGATTTCTCAGCAACCGAAGGCCAAATGATGGCGGGGGTCGTCGAGCTCGCCGGCACCGGCGGGCGGGTCAACGGCGTGGTACAGTGGATCGGGCTGCAGATGGATGAACGGGGGTGGTTCGAGAACCGGCCGCACCCGTGTAGCACATCCTCCTGGGTCGCGGTGTTTCACGGGTTCACGGAGCCGCTGGATGTGCAAACCGGCGATCGCGTGCGCATCGCCGGCAGGGTGATCGACGATCGTCTGCTGGTCTGGCGCGACGATCCACCCTAGCCGACCGGCATTTGCTCAGCCGGCCGGGCAGGAGCCACCACGGCATCTTGCGCTGCGCGCTCGGCGGCGCTAGGGGCGCGGGCTCTTATTCCACATGGTGGGCGCACATACCGGTGCTGCGGCTGTCTCCGCAGTTCTTGCCCGCCAGAGGATCAACCGGAAAGGAACCTACCTATGGCGGCCCCTGTCGTCACATTGCAGCAATTGATCGAAGCCGGCGCGCATTTCGGGCACCAGACCCACCGCTGGAACCCCCGCATGAAGCCGTACATCTTCGGCGAGCGCAACGGCATCCACATCCTCGACCTGTCGCAGACCGTGCCGCTGTTCCAGCGCGCGCTCGACTTCGTGCACTCGACCGTCGCCGCGGGCGGCAAGGTGCTGTTCGTCGGTACCAAGCGCCAGGCGCAGGGCCCGATCGCCGATTTCGCGCGCCAGTCCGGCCAGCATTTCGTCAACCATCGCTGGCTGGGCGGCATGCTGACCAACTGGAAGACGATCGCCAATTCGATCAAGCGGTTGAAGACGCTGGAGGAGATGCTGTCCGACGGCGCGTCGGGCATCACGAAGAAGGAGGTGCTCAACCTCACCCGCGAGCGCGACAAGCTGGAAGCCAGCCTTGGCGGCATCCGCGACATGGGCGGCATCCCCGACGTGATGTTCGTGATCGACGCGAACAAGGAAATGCTGGCGATCAAGGAAGCGAACACGCTCGGTATTCCCGTCGTTGCGGTGCTCGATTCGAACGTCAGCCCCGACGGCATCGCCTTTCCGGTACCCGCCAACGACGATGCCAGCCGCGCCATCCGCCTGTACTGCGAGGCGATCGCCGCCGCGGCGACCAAGGGCGGCCAGGGCGCGATGGCCGCGCGCGGCGTCGACCTGGGCGCGATGGACGTGGCCCCGACCGAGGAAGCGCTGATCGGACAGGATGCCGGCGTTGCAACCGAAGCGCCTGAAGCCGGTCCGAGCGTCGATGCGGCGGAATTCGCGCCCGAGCAGGCGGCTCCCGTAACCGAGGACGAGGCGGTGC
>CBDUBN010000118.1:0-5581 GCA_965365395.1 uncultured Sphingomonas sp. | reverse complement strand
CCGCCCGCATGTCGCTGCGCAACATCGCCATCATCGCCCACGTCGACCATGGCAAAACCACGCTGGTCGACCAGCTGTTCCGCCAGTCGGGCACGTTCCGCGACAACCAGCGCGTGGAGGAACGTGCGATGGATTCGAACGACCTGGAAAAGGAGCGGGGCATCACCATCCTCGCCAAATGCACGTCGGTCGAGTGGGAGGGCGCGGCGGGACACACGCGCATCAACATCGTCGACACGCCGGGCCACGCCGATTTCGGCGGCGAGGTGGAGCGCATCCTGTCGATGGTCGACGGTGTCATCCTGCTGGTCGACGCGGCGGAAGGGCCCATGCCGCAGACCAAGTTCGTGACCGGCAAGGCGCTGGCGCTGGGCCTGCGCCCGATCGTCGTCGTCAACAAGATCGACCGCAGCGACGCGCGCGCGGCCGAGGTGCTGGACGAATGTTTCGAGCTGTTCCTGAACCTGGGCGCAAGCGACGAGCAGCTGGATTTCCCGATCCTCTACGCCAGCGGCCGCAATGGCTATGCCAGCACGGACATCGATGCGCGGTCGGGCGACCTGACGCCGCTGTTCGAAACCATCGTCGCGCACGTGCCCGAGCCGAAGGTCGCGGTCGACGCGCCGTTCACGATGCTCGTCACGCTGCTCGACCGCGACAATTTCCTCGGTCGTATCCTGACCGGGCGCGTCGCATCGGGACGGATCAAGGTCAATCAGGCGATCACCGCGCTGGGGCCCGACGGCACGACCATCGAAAGCGGTCGCGCCTCCAAGCTGTTCTCGTTCAACGGGCTGGAGCGCGTGCCGGTCGAAGAGGCCAAGGCGGGCGATATCATCTGCCTCGCGGGCCTCACCACCGCGACCGTCGCCAATACCATCGCCGAACCCGGTGTGACCACCGCCATCGCCGCGCAGCCCATCGATCCGCCGACGCTCGCCATGCGCTTTTCGGTCAACGATTCCCCCTTCGCGGGCCGCGAGGGCGACAAGGTGACGAGCCGCATGATCCGCGACCGGCTGATGCGCGAGGCGGAGACCAACGTCGCCGTGCGCGTGACCGAAAGCGCGGACAAGGACAGTTTCGAGGTCGCGGGACGCGGCGAGCTGCAGCTGGGCGTGCTGATCGAGACGATGCGCCGCGAGGGCTTCGAGCTCGGCATCAGCCGTCCGCGCGTGCTGTTCGGCGAAGACGAGCAGGGCAACCGCACCGAGCCGTACGAGACGGTGGTGATCGACGTCGACGACGAATATTCGGGCACGGTCATCGAGAAGATGAACAACCGCAAGGCCGAGCTGACCGACATGCGCCCTTCCGGCGGCGGCAAGACGCGCATCACCTTCTCCGCGCCGTCGCGCGGTCTGATCGGCTATCACGGCGAGTTCCTGTCGGACACGCGCGGCACGGGCATCATGAACCGGTTGTTCGAGAAATACGGGCCGTACAAGGGCCAGATCGAGGCGCGCTCGCTGGGCGTCCTCATCTCCAACGGGACGGGGGAGGCGGTCGCCTACGCGCTCGGGCCGCTGGAGGAGCGCGGCGTGCTGATGGTTTCGCCGGGCGAAGCGCTCTACGAGGGCATGATCATCGGCGAGAATGCCAAGCCCGAAGACCTTGAGGTCAACCCGATGAAGTCCAAGGCGCTGACGAACTTCCGCTCGACCGGCAAGGACGACCAGATCCGTCTGACCCCGCCGCGCCGCCCGACGCTGGAACAGGCCATCGCCTACATCAACGACGACGAGATGGTCGAGGTGACGCCCAGAAACATCCGCCTGCGCAAGGTCTGGCTCGACCCCAACGACCGCAAGCGCAACAAGCGCAAGCTCGAAGCGGCGTAGGCGACAGGGAGAAGACGATGACCGACACGCCCCCGGACCGCCTCTCGGTCAATCCGCGCAGCCCCCATTTCGGCGGCGACCTGCTGGAGCGCGGCATCGGCGTGCGCTTCAAGGACCGGGTGCGCCACGATGTCGAGGAATATTGCCTGTCGGAGGGCTGGATCCGCGTCGCCATGGGCAAGTCGCGCGATCGCCTGGGTCAGCCCATGACCATCAAGCTACAGGGGCCCTTGAGCGTGTGGTTCGAGGATGTCGGCGAGACGCCGGCTGGCGGCGAGTCTACCGGAGACGGCGAAGTCGAGGCCGGCTGATCAGCGGCGCAGCGTCGCGGCGCCGCCACCTGTGGCGGCTGCGGCGAGGGTGGCCGGAGCGGCACGGTCCGCGCTGGGATAGATAAACCCGCTGACCGGATTAGCGCGCAGGCCAAGGTCACCGATCGGCGCGTACCAGATGCGCACCGAAGACCAGTCGCCCGCCGCCGACACGTCGACCGCGCGGACGCCGCGCTCCACCTGACCCCGACGACCGTTGATCGGCGACCAGTTGGCATGATCGATGCGGACCTCGCGGTCCGACACGATGGCGCTGACGACGGCGACATGGCCGATGGGCATGGCCCGCGTACCGGGGAAATGCATGACCGCGCCGACGCGCGGGCTGTTGCCACGCTCGTACCGCCCGGCGGCGGCGGACCACCAGTCGCGCGCATTGCCGCGCAGGTCGACGCCCGATGCTTCGCGCGCGAAGGGAACGCACTGGAGATAGGCGGATGCCGCGGCCGGTAGAGCGCCCAGCGTGGTCGCGGCGAGCGCGGCGGCAGCCCATAGCGCCGTCGGTGCAATTTTCATGGAACCCGTATCCCGCAGCGGCGTTTTCGCCTGTCGCAGGTGCGCCTGACTGCCATCGCCCCGCGGTGCAATGCCCGCGTTCCGGGTTTACGGCGAACGGTTGGGCCGCGGCGGCGGGCTGCGCCCGATGGTCCGATGTCGTCTGATCAGGCGGCGTGCATCGCGCCCAGGTTTTCGCCCCGGTCAAAGATGGCGAGCGCATCGGCGGCGCACATCGGCCGCCCGAAATAATAGCCCTGCAGCTTCTTGCAGCCTAGCGCGACGATCGCGTTGGCTTCGTCCAGCGTCTCCACGCCTTCCGCCGTCGTCGACATGTCGAGGCTGTCGGCCAGCGCGACGACCGCGCGGATGATGGCGATCGATTCGCGCGCGCCGGTCAGCGCGCCCTTCACGAAGCTGCGGTCGACCTTGATCGTCGAGAACTGGCCCATCCTGAGGTAGCCGAGCGACGAGTAGCCGGTACCGAAATCGTCCAGCACCAGCCGCACGCCAAGGCCGCGCACCTGGTCGAGCGTTGCCATCGCGCCCGATACCTCGCGCAGGAACACGCTCTCGGTCACCTCGAGTTCGAGCCGCTTTGGCGAGATGCCGCTGTGCGCCAGCGCCTTGACGACGCTGCCGACGAAACCGGGCGAAGACAGCTGCTCCGCCGACACGTTGACCGCGACCTTCGTCGTGTCGGGCCAGGTCGCCGCCTCGCGGCAGGCGGTCTGGAGCACCCATTCGCCGATCGGCCCGATCAGGCGCGTATCCTCGGCCACCGGAATGAACTTGACCGGAGAGACGGGCCCCAGTTTCTTGCTGGTCCAGCGCAGCAGCGCCTCGAACCCGTCCACGCTGCCATCGTTGCGCACGACGGGCTGGAAATGCACCTCGAACTCGTCGCGGACCAGCGCGCTCCTGAGTTCGATCTCGATCTCGCGCCGTTCGCGCGCCTGGTCGTGCAGCGTGGGCTCGTAGCTGTTGACCACGCCGCCGCCGCGATCCTTCGACCGGTAGAGCGCGAGGTCGGCATTGCGGGTCAGCGCCTCGACCGATGCGCCGTCGCGCGGGCCGATGGCATAGCCCAGGCTCGCGCCGACGTAGAGGGTGTGCTGGTCGATCTCATAGGGGCGCGACACCACCTCGACGATGCGGTGGCCCAGCCGCTCGACCGCGTCGATGCTGTCGATCTCGCGCATCACCACGCCGAACTCGTCGCCGCCCAGCCGGCCGCCGATGATCCTATCGTTGCACAATTGCTTCAGCCGCGCCGCGACCTGCGCCAGCAGCCGGTCGCCCACCGGATGGCCCAGCGTATCGTTGACCGCCTTGAACCGGTCGAGGTCGATCATCAGGAAGGCGCAGCGCCGCTTCCATGCGCTCGCCTGCTCCAGCGCGCCGGCCAGCGTCTCGTTGAGGTAGAGCCGGTTGGGCAGGCCGGTCAGCGCGTCGAACCGGGCGAGATGGGCGATACGGTCCGCCGAGGCGCGCTGTTCGGTCACGTCCGATCCCACGCCGCGAAAACCGGTGAACGACCCCGCGGCATCGTAGGTCGGGGACGCCGACAATTCCCACCAGCGGTTGCCGGCTTCGAGCGAGACGGGCACGATCAGCGCGGCGAAGCTCTCCTTGCGGTTGAGCCGGTTGGCGAGGTCGTGCAGCGCGGGCGGGAACTTGCCAGAATGCCAGGCGTCGCCGGCCAGCAGCTGGAGGAAACCCTGTCCTTCGAGCGCGTCCGCGGCGACGCCGACCGCATGCGCAAAGCGGGGGGAGGCTCTGCTGATGCGCCGCTGGGTGTCGAGCTGCCACAGCCAGTCGGCGCCGGCATCCTCGAACTCGCGCAGCAGCAGGCTGACGGTTTCGCCGCTTTCCTCGGCCTTGCGGCCCACCATCTCGAACCGGATCATGTCGCGGCTGCGCACCACGATCGCGCGGATGCCGATGGCCGCGATGCACAGGGCGGAGAACGCGCCGGCATAATCGCCGAGATAGCCGAGCGACACGCTGGCGACCGCTGCCACGAACGGGACGACGGCACAGAACAGGATGGGGACCGGCGCGGTGGCATAGCCGTACACCAGCAGCGTCGTCACGATGACGATCCATGCCTCTGCCGCCGCGCCTGCATTCCCGATCAGTGCATAGCGCGCCAGCGGCGCGGCCAGCAGAAGCCCCGAAAGCGCGCCCAGCAGCACCTCGCGCGTCGCGCCCCCCGGCAGGCCTTCGCGCCAGGACGCCGCGCGCGAGCGGCGCAGCGCGAAGCGCACCGCGGCGACGACGGCGGTGAGACCGACGAACAGGCCCAGTTCCCACACTGGAAGCAGGCCAAGGCCGTTGAAGGCCATGACCAGCGCCGCGACGAGCGTTGATCCGATCTGGAGCCAGCTTTTTCCGGCAAGGTCATGCAACTGGCGATTGCGCAGGCCCGACAGGTCGACGCCGCCGACATCCCCGCCGGCCAGGACGGCGCGCAGCGGAATCTCTATGGTGTCCAGTTGTTCGGCGGCGGCCCTCTTCATCGCGCCGCTCTAGGCCCGCACGGTTAGCGATTGGTTAGCCCAGGCTGTCCATCAGCTCAAAAATCGCTGTCTTGTCGGCGCGTCAGGCCGCCAGATCATAGGGCTGGATATCGCCTGAAAGGTAGAGATTGCGCGCTTTCGACCGGCTGAGCTTGCCCGAACTGGTCTTTGGCAGCGTGCGCGGCGGGATCAGTTCGACGATGCATTGCATGCCGGTGATCGCGCGTACGCGTTCGCGAATGGCATCGTGCAGCCGCTGTCGCTCCTGGGTGTCGCTGGCGCGGCATTGCACCAGCACCGCCGGCGTTTCCTCGCCCCCCGCCGCGGGCACGGCGAAGGCCGCGATGTCCCCCGGCTTGAAACCCGGCAGCTGCTCCACCGCCCATTCGAT